>NZ_VFNX01000003.1:0-300000 GCF_006715785.1 Streptomyces puniciscabiei | reverse complement strand
GCCACCGCCAGCCGTACGGGCGCCGGCCAGGGCGGGCGCGGTTCTCCGGGACCTCCAGGACACCGCAGCGTGCGGAGCGCAGCGCGGCGCTCGGCTCGGGCGTCCTGGGGCAGGGGCCGGACACGAACCGGGACACGGTCACCGGCCGGGAACTGGCGGCGGCCCGGACATCGGCTGACGTCACACTGCCCAGAGCCGTACCGCCCGCCGCGAGGAAGAGCAGACCGGCAGTGGCCGCCGCCGCACCGGTGATCTGGGCGGATCGCACCTTTGGACCATAACGGGACCGGTGAACACGCGCATACGGAGCAGGATCGTCCGCAGCGGCGTCAGGGGGCTGCCCGTCCCGAGCGCGGTGGGGCCGGCCACGGGGCGGCGATGCCCGCCACTTTGCCTCAGAGGCAAGAAAATTGCCCCACAGGCAAAGCTGGGGCTGAATGGAGGCATGAACGCCTCAGATGCCGGGCCGCCGGCGGGCCCGGGCGACGAACTGCCCGCGGTCGCACCGCAGCTGCGGGCGCTGCGTCGGCGCGCCGGCCTCACCCTGGAGGCCGCGGCCCGCGCCGCCGGACTCTCACCGGCCCATCTGTCCCGGCTGGAGACCGGACACCGGCAGCCGTCGCTGCCGATGCTGCTGGCCCTCGCCCGTATCTACGGTACGACCGTGTCCGAACTGCTCGGCGAGACGGTCGCCGACCGGGACGCGATCGTGCGGGCCGGGGACATGGAGCCGACCCGGGCGGGCGGATGGACGTACTTCCAGGCCGGGGCGCCGGGCCGCGGCATGCAGGCCCTGCGCGTGCGCGTGCCGTACGGCTCGCAGGGCGACATCGTGCGCGTCCACCCCGGCGAGGAGTGGCTCTACGTCCTCCGGGGCCGGCTGCGGCTGCGCCTAGGTGACACCGCGCACCTGCTCGCGCCCGGCGACAGCGCGCACTTCGACTCGCTCACCCCGCACCGCCTCGCCGCCGAGGACCACGGCGGAGTCGAGCTGCTGTTCGTCCACACCCTGCTGCAGAGCCCCACGGCCACGCTGTGCCTGGGGCCGCTGACCGGAGAGCTGCCATGAGCGACTTCGAGACCAAGTTCCCCCGCTCGCTGTGGATCCGCCTGATCATCTACATCGCCCTCGGCCATGTCCTGGCCGGCTTCCTCTACCTGCTGTTCGCGATCGGCGCGAAATGACACGCCCGGACCCGGGGCACGAGCGGGCCCCGGCCGCCGTCGCCCGCGGTCAGTCCAGCAGACGCTCGCGCAGCACGGCACGGGACGCCGGGGTCAGGCCGAGGCCCCGCTCCAGGTAGGTGTCCACTCCGCCCCAGGTCTCCTCGATGGTCTCGAACGCCGCCCGGAGGTACTCGGCGCGGGCGTCGAAGAGCGGGCTGAGCAGCTCCATGATCTCCGGGGTGTACGCGGTGTCCGCGCTGCCGTTGCGGCGGACCTTGTAGCGCCGGTGCTTGGCGTTGGACTCCAGGTAGTCCGCGAGGATCGCCTCCCGCTCCACACCGAGCGCGAGGAGCGTCACGGCCATGGAGATGCCCGCGCGGTCCTTGCCCGCCGCGCAGTGCATCAGGGCGGGCACGCTGTCCTCGGCGAGGGCGTGCAGAACCCGGGCGTGCTCGGCGGTGCGGTCCCTGACGATCGTCCGGTACGACGCGATCATCCGGGCCGCGCCCTTGCCGTCGTCGAGGATCGCGCGCAGCTGGTCGAGGTCGCCGTCGCGGACCATCTTCCAGAACTCGGCGCCGTCCGCCGGGTCGCTCAGCGGCAGGTTCACATTGCGCACGCCGGGCAGCTGGACGTCCGGGCCCTCCAGCTTCTGGTCGGCCGCGTTGCGGAAGTCGAAGATCGTGTGCAGGCCCAGGGAGGCGAGGAACGCCGCGTCCTCCTCGGTCGCGTGCGCCAGGTGCCCGCTGCGGAACAGCACGCCGCACCGCACCCGCCGTCCGTCCGTGGTGGGCAGCCCGCCCACGTCACGGAAATTGCGCACTCCGGCCAGCTCCGGCTCGGTCGACGGGACCTGCTGCGTCACGGGGGCTCCTCCCGGTCGGGCCCCGCCGTCGCGGCTCGTCGGCGGGCACTCCGTCGACCATACGACATCGGTTTCCTCGGGCAAGGAGTTGTCCACAGGCATTGTCACCAGGGCCCATGCACCTGATGATGTTTGTACTTGAGCGGATCTGTTGGCGCCTGTGAGGTATTTCGTGGTGGACATCGCCGAAGACGGTCGTACCTGGCTCCTGTCGGGGCCCACCAGTGGCTACGCCCTGCATCTCACCGACGCGGACGAGCTGCTCCACCTGCACTGGGGGCCACGCATCGCCCTGCCGGACGCGGAGGCCCTGGCCAAGGACCCGCTGCCCGGCTACTGGCCCTTCGAGTCCCCGCTCGACGGCCGCGAGGAGTACCCGGTCGAGGGCGGCCCCCGCTTCGTGCGTCCCGCACTGTCCGTGCGCACCGACGAGCGCCGCGGCACCGAGTGGCGTTTCGTGTCGTACGAGACCGAGGGCGAGGAGCTGCGGCTGCGCTTCGACGACGACGGCCTCGCCATCACCCTGCACTACCGGATGCGCGATGACGTCGTCGAGCGCTGGGTCACCGTGGCGAACGGCACACACGCGCGCGTGGAGCTGCTGCGCGCCGACGCGGCCACCTGGACGCTGCCCGACCGCGACGGCTGGCGGCTGTCCCAGCTGCACGGCCGCTGGGCCGCCGAGTCCCTGCTCACCACCGCCCCGCTCACCTACGGCGAGAAGGTCATCGGCAGCCGCCGCGGCCACACCGGCCACCAGCACCTGCCCTGGGTGGCGCTCGACACCGACGCCACCGAGGAGCGCGGCGAGGTCTACGGCTGCGCGCTCGGCTGGTCCGGCTCCTGGCGCATCGCGGTCGCCCAACTCCCGGACGCGCGCGTGCAGATCACCGGCGGCGCCGGCCACGACGACTCGGGGCTGCTGCGCCTGGAGCCGGGGGAGTCGTACACCACTCCCGTCTTCGCCGGGCTGTGGAGCGACGGCGGATTCGGCGGCGCGAGCCGCAGCTGGCACGCCTACCAGCGTGCGTACGTCATCCCGGACGCCGAGCGGAACCGGCCGGTGCTCTTCAACTCCTGGGAGGCGACGAACTTCGACATCTCCGAGGAGCAGCAGCTCGCGCTCGCTCGCCGGGCCGCCGGGATCGGCGTGGAGCTCTTCGTCGTGGACGACGGCTGGTTCGGCGCCCGCACCAGCGACCGCGCCGGCCTCGGCGACTGGACGCCCAACCCCGACCGCTTCCCGCACGGCCTGAAGCCACTGGCCGACCAGGTGCACGCCCTCGGCATGCAGTTCGGCATCTGGGTCGAGCCCGAGATGGTCAACCCGGACAGCGACCTGTACCGCGCCCACCCCGACTGGGCGCAGTACCAGACGGGGCGCAAGCGGACGGAACTGCGCAACCAGCTCGTCCTCAACCTCGCCCGCGTGGACGTCCAGGAGTACCTCTGGGAGCAGCTGGACGCGCTGCTCTCCAGCGCGCCGATCGACTATGTGAAGTGGGACTTCAACCGCTGCTTCACCGACGCGGGCTGGCCCGGCGAGCCGTACCCGCAGCGCCTGTGGGTGGACCACGTCCGGGCCTTCTACGCCCTGCTGGACCGGCTGCGCGCGGCCCACCCGCAGGTCGCCTTCGAGTCCTGCTCGGGCGGCGGCGGCCGGATCGACCTCGGCGTCATGAGCCGCACCGACCAGGTGTGGACCTCCGACAACACCGACCCGCTCGACCGGCTCGCCATCCAGCACGGCTTCAGCCAGATCCACCCCGCCCGGGTCATGGCCGCCTGGGTCACCGACAGCCCGAACACCCAGCTCAACGGCCGGGTCAGCTCGCTGCGCTTCCGGTTCGTCAGCGCCATGGCGGGCGTGCTCGGCGTCGGCGGCGACCTCACCGAGTGGACCGACGAGGAGCTGTCCGAGGCCCGCCGGTGGGTGGAGCTCTACAAGGAGATCCGCCCGGTCGTCCAGCACGGCGAGCTGCACCGGCTGCGGCCCCCGGGCGGCGGGCTGAGCGCCGTGCAGTACGTCCGCGGGGAGGAGACGGTGGTCCTCGCCTGGCTCCAGGCGCAGAGCTACGGCGAGCCGGTGCCGGCGCTGCGCCTGCGTGGGCTCGACCCGACGGCGTCGTACGAATGCCGTGACACGGGTGAAGTGCACCGAGGTGCCGTCCTGCTGCACCACGGGCTGCGCACGGGGCTCAAGGGTGACCTGGACGCGACGGTTCTCCGGCTGCGCCGCATCTGAGATCTCTGCCCGAACGGGCGCCCTCGTCCCACTCGCTGCGGAAGCCACACACTCAACCCGCCCCCCACCAGGCCTATTCCTGGATTGGCAAATTATTTAAGAGTGTCACATCTCACCGTTCGTCAACCCTTCCTTACGGTCGCGTAGGTCACATCCGAAGGTGAATCATGGTCCGACGTGGCAGACGATTCGAAGAGTGACAACACATCAGTGATCGGGTCGTACGTGGCGGTGGGGGACAGCTTCACCGAGGGCGTCGGCGACCCGGGGCCCGACGGGGCGTTCGTCGGCTGGGCCGACCGGTTCGCGGTACTGCTCGCCGACCGGCGGCCCGAGGGCGACTTCAAGTACACCAATCTCGCGGTCCGCGGGAAGCTGCTCGACCAGATCGTGCAGGACCAGCTCCCCAAGGCCGTCGAACTGGCCCCGGACCTGGTCTCCTTCTGCGCCGGCGGCAACGACATCATCCGGCCCGGCACCGACCCGGACGAGGTGGCCGAGCGCTTCGAGCGGGCCGTGGTCCGGCTGGCCGAGGCAGCCGGCACGGTCATGGTGACCACCGGCTTCGACACCCGTGGCGTCCCCGTGCTCAAGCATCTGCGCGGCAAGATCGCCACGTACAACGGGCACGTCCGCGCCATCGCGGACCGGTACGGCTGCCCCGTGCTCGACCTGTGGTCCCTGAAGTCCGTGCAGGACCGCAGGGCCTGGGACAGCGACCGGCTGCACCTCTCGCCCGAGGGGCACACGCGCGTGGCCCTGCGCGCCGGTCAGGTCCTCGGTCTGGAGGTCCCGGCCGACCCCGAGCAGCCGTGGCCGCCGCAGCCGCCCCGGGGCACCCTGGAGATCCGCCGCGACGACGTCCACTGGGCCCGCGAGTACCTGGTCCCGTGGATCGGCCGCCGACTGCGCGGCGAGTCCTCCGGCGACCATGTGACGGCGAAGGGCACCCTGTCGCCCGACGACATCAAGATGCGCATCGCCTCGGTGGCCTGACCCGCACCGACGTGCCCCGCGCCGGGTGGCCCGCGGTGCGGGGCACGGTCGCGCGCGGCTCGTGCCCTGCGGCGAGGTGGTGCCGGACCGCTGGGGAAGCGTGTGGCGCGGAGACGTCCGGACGCGCCCGTGACCACCCCGCCGCCGGCGCCCTGCCCGACGGTGCGGCCCGGGTCCTGTCGTCAAGCTCCCGAGCTCTGTTCGTGCGTGGGGGAGGCGGGTGTACGCAGCAGGTGCGTGCTCGGGGGGAGGGAGTTCGACGACAGGGCCTAGCGTTCGGCCAATGCCTCCCGGTCCAGGCCCAGCTCCCGGGCGAGCGCGTCGTCGACCCACTCCTGGGCGCGCGTCCGTGGCACCGCTCCCGGGTACGACGTCAGCTGCACGGCGAGCCCGTCCAGCAGCGCCGTCAGTCGCAGCGCGGCGCCGGCCGGGTCGGCGCAGGAGAACTCCCCCGCCGCCACGCCCTCGGCGATGACCTCGGTGATCGCCGCCTTCCACTGCCTGTCCAGGTCGCGGGTGACCTCGCGCAGAGCCGGTTCGCGCAGGGCCACCGCCCAGCCCTCGATCCACAGCCGCCAGCCCTTGGCCTGCCCGGTCGGCGCGTACCAGCGCACCGCGGCCCGCAACCGGCGCAGCGCGGAGGTGCGCCGGCCCAGCAGCTTGCGCAGATGCGCGAGATCGTCCTCGGCCGCGTAGGTGAACGCGGCGGCGACCAGCTTCTCCTTCGTCGAGAAGTGGTACAGCACCAGCGCGTTGCTCACCCCGAGCGCCGCCGCCACGTCGGCGATCCTGACCGCCGCCACGCCCCGCGCCTCGATCTGCCCGATGGCGGCCCGCAGCAGCTCTTCCCGCCGCTCGGCCACGCTCAACCGCACTCTCGCCACGCGGTCACCCTAATCCGTTGTCAGGGGCACCGCCGAAGGGGCCCGATTCAAGGCCCGCCGGAGCCCGTCACCGGTACCACCCGAAGCGGTCCGCGATCAGTGGCAGCCGGTCGGTGACCAGGGCATGGGCGGCCGCGCGCGGCGTCGTACCGTCGGCGTCCGCGCGCGCGAGCATCAGGTCGATCAGGGCGCGCATCCGGCGCCGGATGTACGCGAGGGCCGCGTCGGCGTCGGCGCCGATGTCGCCGAACAGGGTCCACCACCACCAGGCGTTCGTACCGGAGTTGACCACCACGTCCGGCAGCACGGTGACCCCGCGCGCGGCCAGCAGCTCCTCCGCCTCCGGCAGTACGGGCATGTTGGCGGCCTCCACGATCCAGCGGGCGCGGATCCGGCCCTGGTCGGCGGTGTCGATCGCGTACGACACGGCCGCCGGCACGAGCACCTCGGCATCGGCGGACAGCCAGGCGTCGCCGGGCAGTTCGCGGTCGCCCCCGCGCAGCACCCGGCGGTCGACGGTGCCGTAACCGTCCCGTGCGGCCAGCAGGGCCTCGACGTCCAGACCCGCGGGATTGGCGATCGTGCCCTTGATGTCGGCAACGGCCACGACCCGCAGTCCCGCGCGCGCGAGGAACCGCGCGGTGGCCCCGCCCATCGTGCCGAACCCCTGCACCGCCACGCGCGTGCCCCGGTACGGCACGGCCGCCCGGTCCAGCGCCGCAAGCACCGACTCGGCGACCCCGCAGCCGCCGGCCAGCTCGCCCAGGCCGATGCCGTCCACCTCGACCGCGAAGGCGTCCGCGAGCCGTCTTCGGGCCGCCGCCTCGTCGTCCAGCAGCGGGTACACCGCCTGGACGGAGGAGACCAGCCCCGCCTCGGCCGCCGCGCGGTCGACCAGGTCCTGGGTGAGGCCGAGGTCCTCGCCGGTGGCCCAGAAACCCTCGATGTACGGCCGCATGGCGCGCAGATAGCGCACCAGCAGCCCGTACGCCCCTGGGTCCTGGGGATCGCAGTCGATGCCGCCCTTGGCCCCGCCGAGGGGGACGTAGCGGGCCTCGGGGTCGTAGTGCAGGGCCTCCTTCATCGTCATGCCGCGGGCGAGCCCCGCCACCTCCTCGAGCGTGCAGCCGGGGCGCATCCGCAGCCCGCCGCTGGCCACGCCGCGCACCAGCCGGTCCACCACCAAGAACCCCTGGCGGCCGGTGGCATGGTCGGTCCAGACGAGCGACATCAGGGGAGCGGGGGCGGTCATGGGGTCTCCTCGGGGACGGTGATCAGGGTGGGGCCGGGCCGGCCGAGGGGCTGGGTCACGGCGCCCGCCGGCGCGGCCGGATCGTACGCGCGCGTGGCCGTATCTCCTCCCGGGTGGAGGAACGGGCGAGGCCGACGGCGCTGCTCGGGGCGGGGCGGGACAGGCCGGTGGGGAGGCCGGACACGAGGTGGGACATGGTGCCGCCGGGGCGGCCGCGGACGGTGGTCGGACCGAAGGGCGCCGGGCGGAGTCCGCCCGAACGCTCTACTGAATCGCTGGTCAGTATCCGGAGCCGGCCGGTGCCCTGTCAACGTGCTGAACGGAGGTTCAGTAGCGTTCGCCGGGAGTGCGGTGGTGCCCCCGGCGGGTCCGGGCTGTCGGAGGGGCCGACCATAATGGGGAGCCTCACCCACTCCACCGGGAGGTACCGTGACCGGACCGCGTTCCTCGAGCTCCGGCCTCCGCGCGCTGCGGCCCGCGGCCTTCGGCGCGGAACCGGGCGGTGAGCGCCTGGCACGCATCCGTCGCTCCCCCCACTTCAAGGACGGCGTCTTCCAGAACCCGGGAGGGGCGGCGCGCACCCGGCCGTCCGGCTCCACGCTGGACCTCGCGAAGGTGTTCCTGGACAAGGAGACCCGGCCCCTGCGCGCACCGAAGGGCACCGTCCCGGTGCACCCCACCACCTTCGCCGACCTGGCCAAGCCGCCCGCCACGGGACTGCGGCTGACCTGGATGGGCCACTCCAGCGTCCTCGCGGAGATCGACGGCCACCGGGTCCTGTTCGACCCCGTCTGGGGCGAGCGCTGTTCCCCGTTCCCCTTCGCCGGTCCCAAGCGGCTGCACCCCGTGCCGCTGCCGCTGGCCGCGCTGGGCGAGGTCGACGTGGTCGTCATCTCGCACGACCACTACGACCACCTGGACCTGCCCACCGTCAAGGCGCTGGCCGGCACGGACACCCTGTTCGCCGTGCCGCTCGGCGTCGGCGCCCACCTCGAGCACTGGGGCGTCTCCCCGGACCGGCTGCGCGAGCTGGACTGGCACGAGTCGACCCGGGTCGGCGGTCTCACCCTCACGGCGACACCCGCCCGCCACTTCTGCGGCCGCGCCCTGCGCAACACCCAGCACACCCTCTGGGCGTCCTGGGCCGTCGCCGGCGAGGAGCACCGGATCTACCACAGCGGTGACACCGGGTATTTCGACGGCTTCGCGGACATCGGAGCGGACCACGGCCCGTTCGACGCCACCATGATCCAGATCGGCGCGTACAGCGAGTTCTGGCCGGACATCCACATGACCCCCGAGGAGGGCCTGCGTGCCCACCTCGACCTGCAGGGCGGCGCACCGCACGGCGCGCTGCTGCCGATCCACTGGGGCACCTTCAACCTCGCCCCGCACCCCTGGGCCGAGCCCGGCGAGTGGACGAAGGAGGTGGCCGAGGAGGCCGGGCAGGCGGTCGCCCTGCCCCGCCCGGGCGAGCCCTTCGAACCGGAGGGCAAGCTCCCGGCGGAGGCGTGGTGGCGCGGCGTGGCGGGGGAGGTGCGGCGCACCTGGCGCTCGGTGGGCGCGTTCGTGGCGGAGCCGCCGAAGAGGGCCTGAGTCCGCGCGGCAGTCAGGGCCAAGGCTTCGCGCTCCGTCACATCAAGTGACGAGTGGCGGAGTCGAGCGGGACGGTTTCCCGGTGGCGGGCGCGGACTGCCGGTCGCGCAAAAGGCACCGGATGGGCGGTGGGCCGACGGACGCGGTCCACCGCCCCCGCTTTTTCCCTGACCGGTTTTGACCAGGTCGGTTCGTTCTTTTTCGTCAAGTCGCAGGGTCCGTGACCGGGTTATCGGTCTGTCGTACGAGGCTTCATACCAGAGCGGGACGCTCCTCGGGTGACTTTGTCAACTGCCCACCGCACATGATGCTCAGGCAACTACTGTGAGTGTCCGTCGCGTCGCGAGGCCGGGTCCGCCGGTCCCGCGGGCCGACACCGCGATGACGCATGCCCGCCTCACGCGCAGCGTGAGGAACGGGCCCGACGGACCAGTACGAGGACGCAGATGTCTGACCTGCGAGCACCGGCCAACCGTGCCGACCGCCGAGAGGGCGGCCGGCACGGGAGACCGGTCGCCCGGCCCGCTCCTGGACTGCCCGAAACGCACATACGGCCCCAGCTCATGCGGCTCGCCGTGCTGCCGCCGCTCGCGGTGGCACTGAGCGCCTCGGCCGCGGTCATCTTCAGCATCCGCTCCACCGGCGCCCGCACCGGCCCCACGCTCTGGGCCGTACTCGCCGGAGCGGTCGCGGTGACGGTCGCCGGCATCCTCATCGCCGCGGTGGCCGCCGACCGGGCCGCCCGCTCGGTCTCCGACCGCGTCGACGCGCTGCGCCGCATCGCCGCGCGCGGCGAGGCCGACCTGCACGCCCTGGTCGACGCGCTGCGCCAGGGGGAGGCCCCGCCGCAGCGCGCACCGCGCCGCCGGCCACCCGAGGACGCCGACGACTTCGAACAGCTCGCCGCCGACCTGGCCCGCGCGCACGACGGCGCCGTCACCGCCGTCGTGCGCGCCGCCCAGCTCTCCAGCCAGACGGGCAGCGAGCAGAAGCTGGAGGTCTTCGTCAACCTCGCGCGCCGGCTCCAGTCCCTCGTGCACCGGGAGATCTCGATCCTCGACGAGCTGGAGAACGAGATCGAGGATCCCGAGCTGCTCAAGGGCCTGTTCCACGTGGACCACCTGGCCACCCGCATCCGGCGGCACGCGGAGAACCTCGCCGTGCTCGGCGGCGCCGTCTCCCGGCGCCAGTGGAGCAACCCGGTCAGCATGACCGAGGTGCTGCGCTCGGCCATCGCGGAGGTCGAGCAGTACTCCCGGGTGAAGCTGGTGCCGCCGATCGACGGCGAGCTGCGCGGCCACGCCGTCGCCGACGTCATCCATCTGCTCGCCGAACTCATCGAGAACGCCTCGGTGTTCTCCGCCCCGCACACCCAGGTGCTGCTCCGCGCGGGCCTTGTCACCTCCGGGCTCGCCGTGGAGGTCGAGGACCGTGGGCTCGGCATGCCCGTCGGCGAACAGAACCGCATGAACGCCCTGCTCGCCGACCCCGACCAGGTCAACGTTGCCAGCCTGCTGGCCGACGGCCGTATCGGCCTCTACGTCGTCTCCCAGCTCGCCCGGCGGCACGGCATCCACGTGCGGCTGCAGACCAACATCTACGGCGGTGTGCAGGCCGTACTCGTCGTCCCCCAGGCCTTGTTGGGTACGGCACCCGGGCCGGCCGGCGCGGTCGCCGGGGCGGGCGCGCACCGGCCCCAGGATCCAGCGGACACCGGTGCGTCGCCGCAGGTGCGGCCGCAGGGGCAGGCGCCGTCGCCCGCCCAGCCGCTGAGGGGCCGGACCGGGGGCGGCGACCACACCGGGATGGGGCCGGCCGGCCATCCGGCAGCCGCCCGGGGGAGCGGGCCAACCGCCTCGGGGAGCGGGACCGCGTCCGCCTCCGGCGGCGGGACCGCCTACGCGGCCCGGACCGGGTCGGAGGCCGACACCCGGCCCGGGGCCGAAGCCAGGCCCGCGCCGGGCACCACGGCCCCGCACGGATCCGGGATCGGGGCCGCAAGCGCCTATGGCGGCGAGGCCGGTTCCCGTTCCGGGCCGGTTCCGGTGACCGGGCGTCGGCGGCACGCCCAGCGCGGCGGCGGGCCGCGCGACGCCGAGAGCGGGGGCGTGCCGGCCGGTGCGGAGAACGGGAGCGGGTGGCCAGGCGCGGAGCACGGTGACGGCGGGCGCAGCGAAGGCGGCCTCGCCCCGTTGCCCGTGCGCGGCGCCCGGCAGGACCGGCCCAACCCCGCCGAGGCCCTGCCCGGCATCAGCGCCGGGGACCGGGCGGTGGTCGAGGCACACGCGGGCACCCTGCCCACGCCGCGCGCCGGCACCGTGCGCGGCACCATGAGCAAGCCCCAACTGCCCCGTCGCCGCGCCCAGCAGCACATCGTCCCGCAGTTGCGCGGCGGCCCCGCGCCCCGCCAGGACGGCGACACCGTCGCGGGCCACGATCCTGGGCTGATGGCCGCCTTCCAGCGCGGTATCGGACTCGCCGAGGCGCAGCAGCGCATGGAGAGCCAGGAGCCCGCCCGCCCGGATCCCGGCTACCTGGACTCCGGGCACATGGGCCAAGCCCCCACAGGACCCGCCCACATGGAGGCCACGCACATGGACGGGGCCCACATGGAGTCCGCACACAGGGACACAGCGCCTGCCGACCCCATGATGAGCCATCACCTCCGGCCCGCTCTGCCGGCGTTCACCGACCCGCCGCGTGCACAGACCGACCACATGGGCTCTGACCACACGGGCTCCGACCACATGGACCCCACCCCCATATCCCCGGGGCGCACCCACGCGCCCGCATCCGACGGTGCGCATACCACCGGCCGGCCCGACGGGAGCGCTCCGGCCGGCTGACGCCCGCACCTTGTCCACCCACCCCCCACCTGCGACCACGTACCCCCAACTCCCCGCGCTCCCGCAGACCTTCGTACCCCAAGGAGTCGATCCACCATGGCGAGCGATGCGCCGACCGCCCACGCGTCCGACCTCGACTGGCTGCTGAGCGGCCTCGTACAGCGCGTACCGCACACCTCCAGCGCGGTGCTCCTGTCCTGTGACGGGCTGGTCAAATCCGTGCACGGGCTCGACATCGACAGCGCCGACCACATGGCGGCCCTGGCCTCCGGCCTGTACTCGCTCGGCCGCAGCGCGGGCGTCCGGTTCGGCGACGGCGGAGATGTCCGCCAGGTCGTCGTCGAGCTCGACTCGACCCTGCTGTTCGTCACCACCGCCGGCTCCGGTACCTGCCTCGCCGTGCTCGCGGGCCGCGAGGCCGACGCCGCCGTGCTCGGCTACGAGATGGCGATGCTCGTCAAGAGCGTCCGCCCCTACCTGGTGACCGCGCCCCGGCAGCACGCCGTCGAACCCACGGCGACGAGGCCTTGAGCGTGGCCGCAGCCGGCGACGGGCCCTGGCTGGACGACGCGGCCGGACGGCTGGTACGCCCGTTCACGGTCAGCAACGGACGCACCGAGCCCAGCATCGCCCTGGACCTGATGTCGCAGGTGATGGCCACAGGCGTCACCCCACTCGGCTACCTCGGCCCCGAGCACGCCCAGGCGCTCGACCTGTGCCGGGCCCCCGTGTCGGTCGCCGAGGTCGCCGCGCACCTGAAACTGCCCGCGGTGGTCACCAAGGTGCTGCTCTCGGACCTCGTCGACTGCGGGGTCCTGACCACCAAACCCCCCGCCTTCCACCACACACCCACTGACCGGTCTCTGCTGGAGGCAGTGCTCGATGGACTACGACGACAGCTCTGACCCGTTCCCGACCGCGCTGAAGATTTTGGTGGCGGGCGGGTTCGGGGTGGGCAAGACGACCTTCGTGGGCGCGGTCAGCGAGATCGCGCCGCTCAGCACGGAGGAGCTGCTCACCACGGTCAGCGTCGGCACGGACAGTCTCGACGGCGTCGAGAACAAGATGGAGACGACGGTCGCCATGGACTTCGGCCGGATCACCCTCGATCCGGACCATGTGCTGTACCTGTTCGGCACGCCGGGGCAGGAGCGGTTCTGGTTCATGTGGGACGAGCTGTCCGAGGGCGCGCTCGGCGCGGTGATCCTCGCCGACACCCGCCGGCTGCAGGACTGCTTCGCGGCCGTGGATTTCTTCGAGGAACGCGGACTCGGCTTCATCATCGCCGTCAACGAGTTCGACGGCTCCTACCGCTACGACCCCGAGGAGGTGCGTGCCGCCATCGACCTAGACCCCGAGGTCCCCGTCGTCCGCTGCGACGCCCGGATCTCCAGCTCCGGCGTGCAGACCCTGCTCACCCTCGTACGCCACCTCCTCGCCCACGCCCCGGCGCCCGCGCCGAGCCATGGCGCCCACATGTGATCCCGCCCTACCGCCCACGGAGTTCCCATATGAGGTACGCCCACAGTGCCGAAGCCCGGCGGCCAGCAGCACGGCCAGGAGTACGGCCGGGAGCCCGGCCATGACCTACGAGCCGCCCCGGCCGGTCCGCGGTCTGCTGCTCACCCCCGAGGACAAGGAGGCACCCGCCCGGGTCCACCGACTGCGCCTGCTCGGCCTGGTGGGCCGTCCCGACCCGGCGCTTGACGCCTTCGCGGACCATCTCGCCCGGGTCACCGGCGCGCCGTACGCCATGGTCAACTTCATCGGCGAGGACCACCAGTTCTTCGCGGGCCTGTGCGCCCCCGTCGTCCCGCCGTTCCTGAGGGAGGACGGCAGCCGGCCGGAGTTCGGCCGGGTCCTGCCGCGCGAGCACGGGTTCTGCCCCCATGTGGTGGTCCGCCGCAAGGCGCTGGTGCTCGAGGACGTCCGCGACTATCCGCGGTTCGCCGGCAACCCCGTCGTGGACGAGTACGGCATCCACTCCTATCTCGGCGCCCCGCTCATCGACAGCTCCGGCATGGCGCTCGGCACCGTGTGCGCGGCCGACACCGAGCCGCGGGCCTGGGGCCGATCGGGCCTGGAGACCATCAAGGCGCTGGCCGCCGATCTCGTCGTACGCCTCGAACGGAGCGCCGAGGACGGACTGCCCCTGTGACGGGCCGGGCACGCGCTCGCCGGGCGGCACCTGGGGCGTGAAGGAAAGCTGAGGCGGCGGTTAAGAAAAGCTCGATGGACCCCGGCCTCCGCGTACGGCAGATTGCAGGGTGATTCCACCCCTCTGACCCGGTGCGGGCTTCTTACGGCTGCCCGCCGGCCGGGACCTCACCACAGGAGCCGCACGCGTGAAGGCGCTGGTCAAGGAGAAGGCTGAGCCGGGGCTCTGGCTGACGGACGTCCCGGAGCCCGAGATCGGCCCGGGTGACGTACTGATCAAGGTCATGCGGACCGGTATCTGCGGCACCGACCTGCACATCCGGGCCTGGGACGGCTGGGCGCAGCAGGCGATCCGCACCCCGCTCGTGCTCGGGCACGAGTTCGTCGGGCAGGTCGTCGAGACCGGCCGGGACGTGACCGACATCCGCATCGGCGACCGGGTCAGCGGCGAGGGCCACCTGGTGTGCGGCAAGTGCCGTAACTGCCTGGCCGGCCGCCGCCATCTGTGCCGTGCCACGGTCGGCCTCGGCGTCGGCCGGGACGGCGCCTTCGCCGAGTACGTCGCGCTGCCCGCGTCCAACGTCTGGGTGCACCGGATCCCCGTCGACCTCGACGTGGCCGCGATCTTCGACCCGTTCGGCAACGCCGTGCACACCGCGCTGTCGTTCCCGCTGGTCGGCGAGGACGTGCTGATCACCGGCGCCGGGCCGATCGGTCTGATGGCCGCCGCCGTGGCCCGGCACGCGGGCGCCCGCAACGTCGTCGTCACCGACGTCAGCGAGGAGCGTCTGGAGCTGGCCCGCAAGATCGGCGTGAGCCTCGCCCTGAACGTCGCCGAGACCACGATCGCCGACGGCCAGCGGGAACTGGGGCTGCGCGAGGGCTTCGACATCGGCCTGGAGATGTCCGGCCGCCCCGAGGCCGTGCGGGACATGATCGCCAACATGACGCACGGCGGCCGTATCGCCATGCTCGGCCTGCCGGCGCAGGAGTTCCCGGTCGACTGGGCCCGGATCGTCACCTCGATGATCACCATCAAGGGCATCTACGGCCGCGAGATGTACGAGACGTGGTACGCGATGTCGGTGCTGCTGGAGGGCGGCCTGGACCTCGCCCCCGTGATCACCGGCCGCTACGGCTACCGCGACTTCGAGGCGGCCTTCGCCGACGCCGCGAGCGGCAAGGGCGGCAAGGTCATTCTGGACTGGACTGTTTGATTTCTGGCTCGGTTCGCCTCCGGGGCGCTTTCAGCCGGTGTCGAGAGCCCGACCGTGCTCAACCCTTCGGGCCTGCACGCGCTCGGGCTCTCGACACCGGCGCGCCCCTTCGGCTCACTCGCCCCCTGCACTTGATGGAGCACCTCATGTTCAACACCGTCCGCGACGACCTGCGCGCCACCCTCGACGAGATCCGCGCCGCCGGCCTGCACAAGCCCGAGCGGGTCATCGGCACCCCGCAGTCGGCGACCGTCAACGTCACCGCCGGCGGCCGCCCCGGCGAGGTCCTCAACTTCTGCGCCAACAACTACCTCGGCCTCGCCGACCACCCCGAGGTGATCGCCGCCGCCCACGAGGCCCTGGACCGCTGGGGCTACGGCATGGCCTCCGTGCGCTTCATCTGCGGCACCCAGGAGGTCCACAAGGAGCTGGAGGCCCGGCTCTCGGCGTTCCTCGGCCAGGAGGACACGATCCTGTACTCCTCCTGCTTCGACGCCAACGGCGGTGTCTTCGAGACCCTGCTCGGCGAGGAGGACGCGGTGATCTCCGACGCCCTCAACCACGCCTCCATCATCGACGGCATCCGCCTGTCCAAGGCCCGCCGCTACCGCTACGCCAACCGCGACCTGGCCGACCTGGAGGCGAAGCTGAAGGAGGCGTCCGACGCGCGGCGCCGGCTGATCGTCACCGACGGCGTCTTCTCGATGGACGGCTATGTGGCGCCCCTGCGCGAGATCTGCGACCTCGCCGACCGCTATGACGCGATGGTCATGGTCGACGACTCGCACGCCGTCGGCTTCGTCGGCCCCGGCGGCCGCGGCACCCCCGAGCTGCACGGCGTCATGGACCGCGTCGACATCATCACCGGCACCCTCGGCAAGGCCCTCGGCGGTGCCTCCGGCGGCTATGTCGCCGCCCGCGCCGAGATCGTCGCCCTGCTGCGCCAGCGCTCGCGCCCGTACCTGTTCTCCAACACCCTGGCCCCGGTGATCGCCGCCGCCTCCCTGAAGGTCCTCGACCTGCTGGAGTCCGCCGACGACCTGCGCGTCCGGCTGCGCGAGAACACCGCGCTGTTCCGGCGCCGCATGACCGAGGAGGGCTTCGACATCCTCCCCGGCGACCACGCCATCGCCCCCGTCATGATCGGCGACGCGGCGAAGGCGGGCCGCATGGCCGAACTGCTGCTGGAGCGGGGCGTGTACGTGATCGGCTTCTCCTACCCGGTCGTCCCGCAGGGCCAGGCCCGCATCCGCGTCCAGCTGTCCGCCGCGCACTCCACGGACGACGTCAACCGCGCGGTCGACGCCTTCGTGGCCGCGCGCGCCGAACTGGTGGCCTGACCAGCGCGGATCCCCTGGGATAATTGACCGCATGATCGAGGCACGGCGGCTCCACATCCTCCGTGCGGTGGCCGACCACCGCACGGTCACCGCGGCGGCCGCCGCCCTCTATCTGACCCCCTCGGCCGTCTCGCAGCAGCTCACGGCCCTGGAGCAGGAGACCGGCCACCGCCTGGTCGAGCGCAGCGCCAAGGGCGTACGGCTCACCCCGGCCGGCGAGATCCTGCTCAGCCACACCAACGCGGTCCTCGCCCAGCTGGAGCGGGCCGAGGCCGAGCTGGCGGCCTACGGCTCGGGCGAGGCGGGCACGGTCACCGTGGCCGCCTTCGCCACCGGCATCGCCCAGGTCGTGGCCCCGGCCGTGGCCCGGCTCGCGGACACCGCGCCCGGCATCCGCATCCGCGTCCAGGACGCCGAGGGCGACGCGAGCCTGCCCATGGTGCTGGACCGGCAGGTCGACGCGGCGGTGGCCGTGGAGTACCGGGGCGCCCCGCCCGCCGACGACCCCCGGCTCACCCATGTCCCGCTCTACGCCGAGCCGTTCGACGCGGTCGTACCCGTCGGCCACCGCCTGGCGGACGCCCCGGAGGTCTCCCTCGCCGAGCTGGCCAAGGATCCCTGGATCGGCCCCTACCCCGGCAATCCCTGCCACGACGTGGTCGTCCTCGCCTGTGAGAGCGCCGGCTTCCAGCCCCGCCTGGAACACTCCTCCGACGACTTCCGCGCGGTCGTCGCCCTCGCCTCGGCCGGCGCGGGCGTGGCCCTCGTACCGCGCTCCGCGCTGAACGGCATGGACCTCACCGGCGTCGTCGTACACCCCGTCGACGGCGTGGCCCCCACGCGCCGTGTCTTCGCCGCCGTACGGCGCGGCGCCGAGGGGCACCCGCTGATCCGCCCGGTGCTGGACGCCCTCCGGGAGGCGGCCCGGGCGTAGGGAACCGCCGGCGTGGGACCTGCGGTCCGCGCGCCGGACGAGGTGGTGTGCGTTTCATATCCGGGATAGCATCCCTGATATGAGAAAGGGTGAGGTTGGCTCGGTCCCCGAGCCCGTCGACGCCCGGCTCGGCGCCCGCCTCGCCGAGCTGCGGGCCCAGCACGGCTGGTCCCTGGGGGAGCTGGCCGAGCGCAGCGGGGTGAGCCGGTCCACCCTGTCGCGCGCCGAACGCGCGGAGATCAGCCCCACCGCCTCCGTACTGAACCGGCTCTGCCATGTCTACGGCCGCACCATGTCCCAGCTGCTCAGCGAGGTCGAGGCGGCACCCGCACCGCTGGTCCGGGCCGCCGACCAGCGGATCTGGCAGGACCGCGGCTCCGGATTCGTCCGGCGGTCCGTGTCCCCGCCGCACGCGGGGCTGCGCGGCGAACTGGTCGAGGGCCGGCTCGCACCCGGGGCCGACATCGCCTACGACCGCCCGCCCGTGACCGGCCTGGAACAGCACCTGTGGGTGCTCGACGGCGCCCTGGAGGTGACCGACGGGGAGCAGCTCCACCACCTGGACCCCGGGGACTGCCTGCGGATGCGTGTCTTCGGCCCGACCCGGTTCCGCTGTGCCGGCCCCGTCGAGGCACGGTATGTGCTGGCGGTGGTGCGGCCGTGAGGGTGGAGCGCTGGAACGCCGCACAAATACGGCGCCGGGCGGGGGAGTTGGCGGACCTGCTGGCCGACACCGTGGCCGGTGGCGCCTCGGTCGGCTTCCTCGCGGCGCTCACGCACGAGGAGGCCGCCGCCTGGTGGCGGGAGCGGGCCGAGGCGACGGCGGCGGGCCGGCTCGCCGTCTGGGCGGCACTCGACGGCACCGGCCGGCCGGCCGGAACGGTGAGCCTGGCCTACCCCGACAAGCCGAACAGCCGCCACCGCGCGGAGCTGGTGAAGCTGATGGTGCACCGCTCCGCGCGCGGGCGGGGACTGGGCCGCCGCCTCCTGAGCACCGCCGAGGAAGCCGCCGCTGCCGACGGCATCACCCTGCTCCACCTCGACACCGAGACCGGCAGCCCCGCCGAGCACCTCTACCGCTCGGCCGGCTGGACCCCGGTCGGCGTCATCCCCGACTACGCGGAGAGTCCCGGCGGCGAGCTGCGCCCGACGACCCTGTACTACAAGCGGCTGGAGCCGCCGGCCGGGTGACTGTCAGTGGCAGGGGCTACCGTGCGTTGCATGCCGGATGCCGAAGACGTACGCCGTATCGCCCTGTCCCTGCCGGACACCACGGAGAAGATCGCCTGGAGCATGCCCACGTTCCGGGTGGCCGGGAAGATGTTCGCGACCCTGCCCGAGGACGAGACGTCCATCGCCGTGCGCTGCCCCAAGGACGAGCGCGACGAACTGGTGCTGGCCGAGCCGGGGAAGTTCTGGATCGCCGACCACGAGGCACAGTTCGCGTGGGTCAGAGCGAGACTCTCCGCGCTGGAGGACGAGGACGAGCTGCGGGACATCCTCGCCGACTCCTGGCGGCAGGCCGCACCGCCCCGACTCCTGGACGCCCACCCCGAGTTGGGCCTGCCGCCCGGAGAGTGAAAAGGCCCGGTGCGCGCGAGCCGGGCGTGGCATGATCCCGCGCGGCGCAGTCGGGCGCGGCACCGCTGGGGGCGACGGGGAGGGAGCATCCGCGATGACGGGAACGGACGCACGGCGCGACACCACCAGCCGGGGGACGGGCCGGGCCGTGGCCGGCCGGCGGGCCGTATGGTCGCGGGACTTCGCCCTGTTCTTCGTGGCCCGGGCCGTCGCCCGCCTCGGCGACACCATGCTGCCCGTGGCCCTGGCCGCCGGCCTGCTCCAGCACGGATACGGCGCGGGCGCGGTCGGCCTCGCGATGGCCTCGACGGCGGCTGCGTTCGCCGGGCTCGTCGTCTTCGGCGGGGTCATCGCCGACCGGTTCAGCACCCGCAGGCTGATGATCGGCGCCGACCTCGTCCGGCTCGTCACCCAGTCCCTCGCGGCGGGCCTGTTCTTCGCCGGGCATGTGGTGCTGTGGCAGATCTGCGCGATCGGTCTGGTGGGCGGCGCGGCGGGTGCGGTCTTCCAGCCGGGCGTGGCCAGTACGGTGCCCCGGCTGGCCGCCGACGTCCAGGGCGCCAACGGCGCGATCCGCATCGCCGAGTCCGCCGCCCAGCTCGCCGGTCCGGCCGTCGCCGGTGTTCTGGTCGGCCTCGCCTCGCCCGGCGCGGTGTTCGCCGCGCACGCCGCCACCTACGCGACGAGCGCCCTGTGCCTGCTGCTGCTCCGGCTGCCCCCACTGCCCGAGGGCACCCGCGCGGCCACCGGGCGAGGGATGCGTGCCTTCCGGGCCGATCTGGTCCAGGGCTGGCGGGAGTTCAGATCCCGGACCTGGCTGTGGGCCGTGATCGCCGTGTGGTGCCTGTACATGATCGCGGTCTGGGGTCCGACCGTCCCGCTCGTCGCCACCGAGGTCGTCCAGCGGCACGGCCCGCGCGCCTACGGCCTGGTCAACTCCGCCCTGGGCGCGGGCACGGTGGTCGGTGGCCTGCTCGCGCTCCGGCTGCGGCCGCGCCGTATGCTCCGCGCCGGCGCGCTGTCCCTGTTCGCCTTCTTCGGCTTCCCCGCGGCCGTCGGCGCCGGGCTCGGCGTGCCGGCGATGGCGACGGGAGCGGCCGTGGCCGGCGCCGGGATGTCGTTCTGGGGCGTGATGTGGGCGACCAGCGTGCAGACCCAGGTCCCGCCGGACGTCCTCAACCGCATCCACGCCTACGACGTCGCCGGCTCCCTCGCCATGATGCCGGTGGGCCAGGCCCTCGCGGGTCCGGCGGCCGGTGCGCTCGGTGCCGGCCACGTCCTGCTGGTCTCCGCGGTGACCAGCCTGGCGGTGGCCCTGGCGCTGCTCGCGGTACCGGCGATACGGGACCTGGTCCGGGCGGACGCGCAGGCGCCCGCGCACTGAGCGCACAGCCTGTGCGGCTGTCCTGCGCTGCAGGATCGCGCGCAGTTGCGGTGCGCATGAAGGTGCGGGTGACTGCGACCCCCTGGGGGCGCGGGGAACCGCGCGACCGGCCCCCATGGATCCGCAGCCGCGTCCGGCGCTCAACCGGCCCGGTGCGTGGGCGTCGTGAACGCGGCGATCCGCTCGCGCAAGGACTCCGGGTCCAGCCCGTGCGCGGCCACGTGCTCCTCGATCGTCCCGTAACGGCGCAGCTCGCGGCGGCCGACCCCGAGGCCGAGGATCCGGTGCGGCACGTCCGAGAGGGCCTCGCTCACCGCGGTCGTCGACGTGCCCGCGAGATACGGCTCGACGAGCACGACATCGGTGCCCGCCGCCTCCGTCGCCCGGCGCAGACCGACCGCGTCGAAGGGCCGTACGGTCGTCGCGTACAGGACGGTCACGTCCAGGCCCTCCGTGGCGGCCAGGACCGGGTCCAGCACCGGGCCCACGGCGAGCACCACACCCCGGCGGCCCTCGCGGACCGTGAGGACGTGCTCGCCGTCGATCAGCCGTCCCTGCCGGTTGGACTGCACGGACAGCCGTACGTACACCTTGTCGTCGCCGGCGGAGACCGCGTGGTGCAGCAGTGTCTCGGCCTCGTCCGGGTGTCCGGGCACGTGCACGGTCCAGCCGTCCAGCGTGTCGAGGAGCGCCACATCGCCCGGGGCCATGTGGGTGTAGCCGCCGGCCGGCCAGTCGAAGGAGGCGGCCGCGCTCACCAGCACCGCCCCGGTGTTCTGGTGTCCGAGATCGAGCTTGACCTGCTCGAACGGCCGCTCCACGAGGAAGCTGGCGAAGGTGTGCACCACCGGTCGCAGCCCGGTCAGCGCCAGCCCCGCCGCCGCCCCGACCAGCAGCTGCTCGCGGATGCCGACGTTGACGACCCGGTCGGGATGCCGGGCCATGGCCTCGCGGAAGCCGTCCTTGCCGATCTCGGCGAGGACCACCGCGACGCGCGGATCCTCGTCCAGCAGCCGGGAGACGACGGGGGCGAAACGGTCACGCATGGTGTCCATCGGGGTGTGCCTTTCCAGGAGGCGGGAGTCAGGGAGACGGGATTCAGGCGTTCTTCGGCTCGACGCGTGCCACGACCACGTGCGGCCGCCCGGGATGCGGCGCGGTGAACGCGGCGTACAGCGCCTCGTGGTCGCGCCCGTCGACGGTCACCGCCGACCAGCCCGCCGCCTCGAACCGGGCGGCGATCCCGCCGGGCCGGGCGTGACTGGCGGAGGAGTTGTCGACCACGATGGTGTGCAGCCGCTCCAGGCCGGCGGGCCCGGCGAAGGCGATCGCCTCGTGGTTGCTGCCCTCGTCCAGCTCGGCGTCGCCGATCAGCACCCAGACCGCCGGATCGTGCAGCCCCTGCGCCCGCAGCCCCAGCGCGCTGCCCACCGCGATCGGCAGCCCGTGCCCGAGCGAGCCGCTGCCGATCTCCGCGCCCGGCACCAGCACCCGGTCCGGGTGGTGCCCGAGCGGGGAGTCGTACGATCCGAACCCGGGCAGCCAGTCCACGGGCACGAACCCCTTCGCGGCCAGGACGGCGTAGTACGCCATGGGCCCGTGCCCCTTGCTCAGCAGGAACCGGTCCCGCGCCGGATCGTCGCGCCGCTCCGGCGTCACCCGGAGCACCCGGTCGTAGAGCACCCACAGCACGTCGAGGGTGGAGGTGGCCGCCGGTCCGTGCTTCTCGTCGCCGGTCATCAGGCTCATCAGCCCGGGCAGGTCCTCATAGCCGTAGGTGCGGCTTTCGTCCGCTGTGATCGTCATGCCGACGATCGTGCAACCTCAACCAAACTTGAGGTCAACCGGAAAACCGGTGCGCGATCACCGAGCCGAGTGCGGTATTGTTTCCCTGCGCGTTTCGACCGGGGAAACCCCAGGTCAAACGGCACCGGGACGTGGCGCAGCTTGGTAGCGCACTTGACTGGGGGTCAAGGGGTCGCAGGTTCAAATCCTGTCGTCCCGACCAGCTTTTCAGCCGGTCGGAGGCCGTCTGCTCAGCGATGAGGAGACGGCCTTTGTGGTGTCCGCGGGTCTCCGGCCTCCCTCCCATGCCCCTCTTGCCTCGTCTCCGCCTTCTCGTCCTCCTTCCCCGTGTCGGGGAGGGCCGGACGGTGGTCGCCGGCCGCGATCCTGGCCGCCATCCCGGCGAGCTGCGTGCAGGCCCGTGCGATCTCCCGCTGGGTCCGGTTCCGCTCGCTGACGACCGCCGAGAGCAGCAGCGCGGTCAGTGCGGCGGAACCGTTGAAGGCCTGCAGGGTGATCATCTTGGTCAGCAGGTCGTGACCGGCGAACGGACCCGTCCGCTCGGCACCGGCGATGATCGCGAAGGTCGACACGGCCAGCGCGCAGGGCGCGGCCCCGGCCAGCTGGAAGCGGAAGGCCGCCCAGGTCAGCAGCGGGAAGCCGAGGAACAGCAGGGGCGCGTGACCGGCCACGAGGAATCCGACGCCGGCCGTCGCGGCCGCGAGCAGCAGTGCCTCCACGCACCGGGACGGCCGCGCGCTCTTCGGCCGGTACGCCGAGCGCAGGGCGAGCAGGACCGGCGTGACCACCAGGACGCCCATCGCGTCGCCGGTCCACCACACCGACCACGTCGGCCAGAAGTCGCCGGGGCGCAGCGCCCCGGCGAGGGCCAGGGTCCCGGTGCCCGTCGTCGCGCTGACCAGCATCCCCGTGAACCCACCGAGAAAGATCAGTGCGAGGGCGTCCCGCAGCCGGTCCAGTTCCGTGCGGAATCCCGTTCGGCCCAGCAGCAGGTAGGAGCAGACCGGAGCGAGGGTGTTCCCCGCCGCGATGGCGAGCACGGCCGGCAGCGACGGCCCCAGCGAGATGTTGACCAGGAACGCGCCGAGCGCGATGCCCGGCCAGACCCGTGGCCCGCGCAGGAGCAGGCTCGCCACCGCGATACCGCTCGGCGGCCACAGCGGGGTGACCTGGCCGCGCACCAGCTGCTGGAGCAGTCCCAGCCTGGCCGAGCCGTAGTACAGCGCGGCGATGACACAGATCTCCAGGGCGGCCGGACCACTGCGCCGGAGCCCTTGACGCCGCGCGACAGCCATCGGGCGACCTCCGCTTCGACATCGCCCCGAACACGAGACGCGAATCCGGGACGCGAGCCCGGCGTCCGGACCCGACATCCGAACCCAGCACCCGAATCCAACGTCCGAACCACCCCATCATCCGCCGGATCAGCTGGTTCCTCCACGGCAGGCCGGCCGGCCCGGCCCCGGTCACGACCGCGGTGACCCGGGAGGTCAGCCCGGTGGGGTGCGCACGGCGAGGATGGCCATGTCGTCGTGACCGTCGCTGGGGTGCTGATCGGCGAGCGCCTGGACGAACTCCGGCAGCGGGAGGGCGGCATGGGCCGCCGCGAGACCGGCGAGTTCACGCAGGCTCTCGTCCACCGGGTGGCCCGGGTGCTCGATCAGTCCGTCGGTGAAGAAGACGACGGTGGCCTCCGGGGGCAGGACGCGGGAGTGGTCCGGGCGGGGCTGCCCGGTGTCGACACCGAGCGGCAGCCCGGGCTCGCCGAGCAGATAGGCCACGTGGTGCTCACGGGTGATCAGCAGCGGCGGGACGTGACCCGCGGTGCTCCAGCGCAGTCGCCAGGCCGGTTCCTCCGGTTCGATGCGGGCCAGGGTGGTGGTCGTGACGCGAGGGCTCGTGAGTGTCTCCAGGGCGCGGTCGAGCCGGGCGAGGACCGCGCCGGGCGGACTGTTCTGGTCGAACACGAGAGCGCGCAGCATGTTCCGGGTGGCGGCCATGGCGGCCGCGGCCTGCAGGTCGTGCCCGGCCACGTCCCCGATGACGACCGCCACGGCGCCGTCGGGCAGCGGGATGGCGTCGTACCAGTCCCCGCCGAGCTGACTGGGCTCGGCGGCGGGCCGGTAGATGGCGGCGGCGGTGAACGGCCGCAGGTCGGGCAGTGTGGGCAGCAGAAGCCGCTGGAACTGCTCGGCCCCGACGCGAATCCGTTCGAACAGGCGGACGTTCTCGATCGCGATGCCGGCGGCGCCGGCCAGGGCGACGACGATGTTCTCGTCGTGGGCGTCGAAGGGCTGCCCGTCGCTCCGCTCGGAGAGGTAGAGGTCGCCGTAGATCTCGCCGCGCACGGTGATGGCGACGCCGAGCAGGGTGTGCAGGCGCGGGTGGCCGGGCGGGAATCCGGCGGAGGAGGGGTGAGCCGGGATGTCGTCGATCCGCAGCGGGTCGGGGTAGCGGATCAGGTGGCCGAGGACGCCCAGACCGCGCGGCAGCCCGGCCTCGGCCAGAGCCTCGCGTTCCCGCTCGGTCAGACCGGCCGCGATGAACTGCTCCAGGCGTTCTCCGGATTCGTCGAGCACGCCCAGGGCTCCGTAGCGGGCGCCGACCAGCTCCATGGCGGTCGTCACGATACGGTGCAGCACCGCGGGCAGCTCCACTTCGCGGCTGATGGCCAGCACCGCGTCCAGCAGGCCCTGGAGCCGGTCCATGGAGGACAGCAGGGCGCGCAGCTGCTCGTCGATCCGGCTCAGCTCGGACCGCAGACGCTCGTGCAGGTCGGGGAGGTGCGGATGCCTCAGCGGTCTGCCCTGCCTCGCTCCCGCCATCACCCGCGCCCAGTGGTCTGACGGCCGGTCCCGGTCGTCGCCGGGGCTGCCGGCCGGTCACAGCCGATCGGCCAGGACAGCCCTTGGCTCGAGCGCTGCATCGCGGCCTCCTTCCACGACCCCGATCACCCTCGGGGCGGACGGCCATCGCTGCGTCGTCTTTGATTGTGGACCATCTCACCCGATGTGTCGCACAGCAGGCATATGTGACCGAAGCTCCCGCCTCGATGTGGGCGGCGGCCCCTTCCTCGGACAGCCACTCCGAGAGGCTCAGCACGCTCGTGCCGGCCACGCCGATGTGGAGGTGGGCGGCGAGCGCACCGGGGTAGGCGCGGTCCCCGCCCTCCGTCTGCTCCTCGCCCGCGAGCAGTCCGTCCAGCCACTCGCGGGCGGGCGTGTCGTTCCCGGTCTCGGAGAAGGCCACCGGGAACGACGGGGCCACGGGCGCGGGTTCCGCCACGGCGCCGCCCCGCACCACCAGCTGCAGGTGGAAGAGCACGGCCACGGCTTCCGGGACGCCGTCGGTCCCCCCTGCCCGGTGTGCCGCGGAACGCTGCCGCCGTCCCTGCTGCAGGCGCTGAGCAGATCAGCTCCGCAGGCCGGCCGCTCGACCGCCGGTGCGCCGCCACGCCGTCCGCCACGGCGCGTCGCCGCTCGGGGCCGTCCCTGGCGACCGTCGTGACGAGCACGACCGCGCTCCGCGGATCAAGTCTGCTTCCCCGCCCCGTCGCGCCCACGGGTGGCTTTCAGCAGGACTTCCATGGGCCTGTCAGACATGGGCCTGTCAGACAGAGGCCTGTCAGAAAGGTCGGCCGTGTGACAGGACACGGTGTCATCCGTGTGCGGACGTCGGCTCGGTGTCCCGTCGGGACACCGCCAGGAAAGCCACGAAGCCGACGATCGCCACCGTCCAGGCCAGCGTCACCGGACCCAGGCCCCAGCCCAGGCCGTCCGCCTTGCTCATGGCCATCCAGTCGGCGAGGGAGGCGCCGAGCGGGCGGGTGATGACGTACGCCGTCCAGAACGCGGTCACCGCGCCCAGCAGGCCGGCGCGGTGGGCGACGGCCGGGACGCAGATCGCCACGGCGAACAGGACGGCCGAGCCCAGGTAGCCGAGGCCGATCGTCGCGGTGAGGTCGCCCGCGGCGGTGCCCAGGGCGAAGGTGGCGAGGACGGCCGCCCAGTAGAAGAGCTCGCGGCGCCGGGTGCGGATGGAGTGGATGGACAGGGTGCGCTCGGACTTGTGCCAGAGGGCGAAGACGGCGGCCAGGGCGATCATGAACAGCGGGGTGGACAGGGTGTACGGGACGCCGACGACCACGTGGAGCGCGTCCGCGGCCATCGTGCCGAACACGCTGACCATGACGATCGCCGTCCAGTAGATCCAGGCCACGTACCGGCGGACGGCGAACTGGAGCACCAGCGATGCCACGAACGCGAGACCGCCGAGGCCGACCGCCGGGATGTTGCCCAGTGTGTGGGCCAGGAAGTCGGACGCGGTCTCACCCATGCCGGTGGTGAGGACCTTGATGATCCAGAAGTAGACGGTGACCTCCGGCACCTTGTTCGCGCTCTCACGTATGCGCGCGCGTGCGCGATCGCGGGGCCGGTCATCCAGGACGTGCTCTGTGCTCATGGCCCGCACCTTCGCACGCCCAACTGATCTTCCCCCAGCCCTCTTTGCCATTGTTTTGGGGCTTCTGGTGCAGCTGTTGCCACGGACCGCCACGAACCTGAACGCAACCTGAACGCAACGGGGAAACCCCTGGTCGGCGGCCTGACCGGCCTGATAGACAGGCGGGTCAGGCGGCCGTCGGCGTCAGAGGGCCAGACCCACGTGCGCGAGCGCCTGCTTCAGCAGCACTCCGTGCCCGCCCGGCATCTCGCTCTGCACCGCCGGGGAGACGGCCTCCTGCGGGCTGAACCAGACCAGGTCCAGCGCGTCCTGCCGGGGGCGGCAGTCACCGGTGACCGGGACGATGTAGGCGAGGGACACCGCGTGCTGGCGCGGGTCGTGGTACGGCGTGATGCCCGCCGTCGGGAAGTACTCCGCCACCGTGAACGGCTGCAGGGACGGCGGGACGCGGGGGAGCGCGACCGGGCCGAGGTCCTTCTCCAGGTGGCGCAGCAACGCGTCGCGGACCCGCTCGTGGTGCAGCACGCGGCCGGAGACCAGGGTCCGGCTGACCGTCCCGTCCGGGCCGATCCGCAGCAGCAGTCCGATGCTGGTCACTTCGCCGCTGTCGTCCACGCGCACGGGCACGGCCTCGACGTACAGGATCGGCATCCGGGCCCTGGCCATTTCCAGCTCGTCCGTGGTCAGCCAGCCGGGCGTCGTCTCGGTCATGTCAGACATTGCTTGATCATACTTTCCGGGTGGGGGGCCCGCTGGGATCGCGGGCCGGGTCGGATACGGGCGGTCCGAAGAGTCCGCGAAATCCGTGGAATCCGTGGAGTTCCTGGAGTCCGTAGAGGCGCAGCGCGTTGTCGCGGCCGGTCCAGGCGGCGATCCGCAGGGCGTCGGGCAGGCTCAGCTCGTCGGCGTCGACACGGGCCTGGAGGAGACCGGCGAGACCCTGCCGGAAGCACAGGGCGCCGAGATGGTGGAATTCGGCCAGACCGTAGGCGTCGGAGCTGTACAGCAGTTTGCGGAAGGGGGTGACCTCCAGCGCCTCCTCCAGCACCGCCCGGCATCGGGCCGGGCCCGTGTGGTGCAGGGCGAGGCCCACGTCCAGGTACACCCGCTCGAAGACCGCGGCCAGATAGGCGGCCTGGCGGTGGTACGGCCAGCAGTGCAGCAGCAGTACCGGGACCGTGCCGGAGACCAGCCGCAGCCAGTCGGTCAGCAGGGCCGGGTCGGCGTGGTGCAGCCGCAGGTCGGCGTCGCCGAAGCCGGTGTGCAGCTGCAGCGGCAGGCCGAGGTCGACGGCGGTCCACAGCAGGTGCCGCACCAGAACCGGGTCGGTGAGCCGGGCCCCGTCCCCATCCGGTCTCGCCGTGAGCCAGCGCCGGGCGGCCTCCGTCACCTCGGCGTCCGCCGGGCGCGCCGGGTCCACGGCGAAGCCGGTGCGGTAGGCGGCCACCGACTTCACCGCCACCACGCCCGGCCGCCGTGCCGCCTCCTCGGCGGCGGCACGGAAGCGGGCCGCGTACTCGCCCGGCTCGACGCCCCCCGCGGCCACCGCCTCCGCCACCTGTTCCAGGCGTACGACCTCGAAGGCGGCGGCACCGGAGGCCGCCGCCAGCTCGGCGGGGGAGGTGAGCGGGTGCGGGGCGTAGCCGGTGTCCACCAGGAAGGCCCCGGCTCCCGCGGCCCGCAGGAAGCGGCGGTTGACCTCGCGCGGGCCCAGTTCCGCGCGGCGGGCCGCGTAGTCGGCCGGCGGTGCGTGCCGGGGCAGGTCCAGCAGGGGCGCGCAGTGCCGGCGTACGGCCACGCCGGCCGGGGTGTCGAAGGGGGAGACGCCGGGCCAGGCCTCGCCCTCGGTCAGCAGCGAGGCCAGCTCCTCGGGCGTGAGGCCGGCCGTCACCGCGCCGTGGCAGTGGTGGTCCACCAACTCCAGCCCCGCGAGGGCCTCGTGGACCGCTCCCGGCGTGGCCATGGTCAGTACACCCAGCGGTAGGCCGCCGCCACCCGCGCGTCGTCCAGGCCCTGGACGGCGGCCGCCTCGCCGAGCCGTACGGCGGTCACCGCGTCCGCGAGGACCGGGCCCAGCGCGGCCCGCAGCACCTCGTCCGCCCGGAACTCCCGGGCGGCCTGCGGCAGCGACTGCGGCAGCCGCCGCACCCCGAGGGCGGCCGCCTCGTCCGGGCCGTACCGGGCCGGATCGCCGGTGATCTCCTCCGGGAGGGCGAGGGAGGCGTCGATCCCGTCCAGACCGGCGGCGATGACACAGCCGAGGGCGAGATAGGGGTTGGCGGCCAGGTCGACCGGTTTGACCTCCAGGTTGGCCTCCTGCTCCCGGCGGCCCGCCGAGCCGGTGATCACCCGCAGCGCGGCCTCCCGGGTCTCCCGGCCCCAGGCGGTGAACACGCCCGCCCACTGGGAGGGTCTGAGCCGCAGATAGCTGGCGGGGCTCGGCGCCGTGACGGCCGTCAGCGCGGGCAGCCGGGCCAGGATCCCGGCCGCGAAGGACTCCGCCTCCGGCGTCATGCCGTGGCGGCGATCCCCGCCCGCGTGCAGATTCGTACCGCCACGCCAGCAGGACAGATGCAGATGGCCGCCGTTGCCGACCCCCTCGGCGGACACCGCGGGTGAGAACGACACCCTGAGGCCGTGCCGCTGCGCGACCGCCCGGATCGTCTGCCGGACCAGCACGCTGCGGTCGGCCGCAGCCACCGGGTCCAGCGCGCCCGCCGAGACCTCGAACTGCCCGGCCGCGTACTCGGGGTGGAGCTGGTCGACGGGCACGTCCTGCGCGGCGAGCGCGGCCAGCAGATCGGCGGTGTAGTCGCTCAGCTCGACCTGCCGGATCGCGCCGTACGCCGGGCCGGACACCGCCGGCACGAACTCCCCGGCCGGTGCCGAGCCGAGCCCGACCGCCCACTCCACCTCGATCGCCGCCTTGAAGGCCAGGCCGTGCCGCTCCTCGGCGCCGGCGACGATCCGGCGCAGAAAGGTTCGGGCACAGCCGGGGTGCCGGGTGCCCTCCTGGGTGATCCGGTCCACCGGCGCCCACGCCCAGCCGGGCTGCCCGGCCAGTTCCACCAGCCGGTCCAGGTCCGGATAGAGCCTGAGGTCACCGTCCGGGGAGCCGAGGACGTCGGTGGTGACGATCGAGTCGTCGGCGAGGAAGGTGTCGAACACCGGGGACATGCCGACACCCCAGGACACGGCCGCCTCCAGCCGGGCCGTCGGGATGGTCTTCACCCGGCAGACACCCGCGGTGTCCACATAGGCCAGCACGATCCCGCGCACGCCCCGCGCGGCGAGGTCGGCCGTGAGTCCCGCGACCCGGCGCAGATCCTCCGGGCGCCCGCCGGGCACGGGGTCGGCAAGGGTGGTCATACGTCCTCCTCGGCCATACGTCCTCCTCGGTGAAGCCCGCCGCCACGGCCCGCACGTCCCTCTCGGCGCCGGTGCGTGCCGTTGTCCTGCCCGGCGTCGGTCCGCCCGGACCGGCGTCAGGGTTTCACGGCCACGGCGCCGAACTGCGGCACCGCGGCGGCGGGCTCCGCCTCGGCGCGCCACTGCGAGCAGGGCACCAGACCCGGCTCGACCAGCTCCAGGCCGTCGAGGAATCCGGCGATCTCCGCGCGGCTGCGGGCGGTGATCGGCGGAGTGGCGTTGGCGTTCCAGAACTCCATCGCGGCCCGGTTGCCCTCACCGCCCACGTCGGCGTCGTGGGTCGGGTGGGTGAGGACGAGGTGGCTGCCCGAGGGCAGCGCCGCCAGCAGCCGCCGCACGATGTCCCGGGCCTCGCCGGTGTCCAGCACGAAGTTCAGGATCCCCAGCATCATCAGGGCGACCGGCCGGGTCAGGTCCAGGGTCTCGGCGGCGCGCTGCACGATGGCGTCCGGGTCGTGCACATCGGCGTCGATGTAGTCGGTGACGCCCTCGGGAGAGCTCGTGAGCAGCGAGCGTGCGTGCACCAGCACGATCGGGTCGTTGTCGACGTACACGATCCGGGACTCGGGTGCGATCCGCTGCGCGATCTCGTGGGTGTTCTCCACGGTCGGCAGGCCGGTGCCGACGTCCAGGAACTGCCGTATCCCGCGCTCGGCGGTCAGGAACCGCACCGCCCGGGCCAGGAACTCCCGGTCCGCGCGGGCCACCGCCCGGATCACCGGGAACATCCCGGCGACGTGCTCACCGACCCGCTGGTCGACCTCGTAGTTGTCCTTGCCGCCGATCCAGTAGTTCCACACCCGGGCGTTGTGCGCCACGGAGGTGTCCAGCTTCTGCGGTCCGGTCGTCGGAGTGTGCCCCTCGGTCACGTCGCCGCCCTTCTGACGCTCGCGGTCCTCCGCCGTCATTGTGCCGCCCGGTGATCGCGCTGTCCCGGGAAACGCACAGCATGGGCGGTTCGGGGCGGCTCCGGAACGTTTCGCTCCAGGAAGGTCTCTTTCGGGATGTTCCGGTCGATGTGGAACCGGCTCCAGGACGTCTCGGCCCATGAGGAAGACTGGACCGGTACGCCGTCCCCGACCGGAAGCAGGACATGCCCGTCACGCCCACGCCCCTCCTCGACACCCCCGGACCGTCCGCGGGCCCCGCCGACATCCGGCTGATCGTCACCGACATGGACGGCACGCTGCTGGACGACGCCAAGCGGATCCCCGACGGCCTGTGGCCGACCCTCGCCGAACTGCGCCGCCGCGGTGTGCTGTTCAGTCCGGCGAGCGGCCGCCAGTACGCCACGCTGGCCCGGCAGTTCGCCGAGGTCGCCGAGGGCATGGTGTTCATCGCGGAGAACGGCACGTACGTGGTCCGCGACGGCGTGGAGCTGAGCTCCGACCCGCTGGAGAAGTCCGTCGCCGCCGAGGTCGCCCGGACGGTACGGGGGCTGGTCGCGGACGGGGCCGACGTGGGCGCCGTCGTCTGCGGCAAGCGGTCCGCGTACGTCGAGCGCACCGACGAGGCGTTCCTGGCCGAGGTCCGCCAGTACTACGTCGAGCACCGGGTGGTCGAGGACGTCACCGCCGTCGACGACGACGTGATCAAGGTCGCCCTGTTCGACTTCGGCTCCGCCGAGCACACCATCGCCCCGGCGCTGCAGGACGTCGCCGCCACCCACAAGGTCGTCGTCTCCGGCGAGCACTGGGTGGACGTCATGAACCGCACCGCCGACAAGGGCACCGCACTGCGCGGCCTCCAGCGGGCGCTCGGCATCACGCCCGCGCAGACCATGGTCTTCGGCGACTACCTCAACGACCTGGAGATGCTGGCCGCCGCCGACTGGTCCTTCGCCATGGCCAACGCCCACCCGGAGGTCCTCCGCCGGGCCCGCCACCTCGCCCCGTCCAACAACGACAACGGCGTGCTGCGGACGATCTCCCGCGTACTCGGCCTGTAACCGGCTGCCGGCGCCGGGCGCACGCCCGGCGGTACGGCCGCGTCAGGGCTTGCGGCCCACCGCGCCGTACAGTGAGACCGGCCCGGCGCCGGCCGGGGGCTGTGCGGTGCGCCAGCCGTCGACGGGGACGACGCCCGGCTCCAGCAGATCCAGTCCCTCGAAGAAGGCGGCGACCTCGTCCCGGGACCGTGCGACCAGGGTCACCCCGCCGGCGGCGTACGCGGCGATGCCCTTGTGCACGTTCTCCGGCTCGAAGTCGGCCGTCATCATCGACAGCACCAGGCAGCTGCCCGGGGCGAGCGCGTCGACCAATGTCGCCACCACCTCGTGGGCGCCGTCCTCGTCGGCGACGAAGTGCAGCAGTGCGATCAGGGAGAGGGCCACCGGACGGCCGAAGTCCAGGACCCGGGCGGCCTGTCCGAGGATGGCGTGCGGATCGCGGGCGTCGGCCTGCACGTACTCGGTCACGCCCTCCGGAGTGCCGCGCAGCAGTGCGCCCGCGTGGGCCAGCACGATCGGGTCGTTGTCGACGTAGACGACCCGCGCGTCGGGCGCCACCGACTGCGCGATCCGGTGCAGGTTCGGCTCGGTCGGTATGCCGGTGCCGATGTCCAGGAACTGGCGGATGCCGTCCTCGGCGAGCGCGCGCGTGGCCCGGTGCATGAACGCCCGGTTGGCGCGGGCCGCGCGCGGTGCGCCGCCGTCGTCCACCGCCGCGATCCGCCGGCCGAGTCGCTCGTCGACGGGGTAGTTGTCCTTGCCGCCGAGGAACCAGTCGTACACCCTGGCCGGGTGCGGCCGTGTGGTGTCGATGTGCTGTGCGGCCGGCTCGGCCTCCGTCACCCGCTGCTCCTTCACTCCCGCCGGGATGCGAGCAGCAGTCTGACACGATCATGCCGCGCGGCGCAGACAGTCTTCGGCCACCTCCTTGTCGAGTGCGGCCCGCACCAACGCGGCGGCCAGTACGGCCGGTTCGGTGTTCCTGGCGAGCTCGGTGAGCTTGTCCGGGTCCTTCGGCAGGCCGAGCCGCTGTGCTCCGGAGAGCGCCTTGTCGTCCAGGTAGGGCGCGATCTCGCGCCAGACCCGCTGGGCCTCGCGCAGGAAGATGTCGGCGCCCGCCGGACCGATGCCCGGCTCCTCCTGGAGCAGCCGCCTGAGTTCCCCGGTGTCGCCGTGCGCCTCCTCGTGCAACCGGCGCAGGTCGCCGGACCAGCGGTCCAGCAACAGCTCGGCGCCGTCGCCGAGTTGGGTGGCGGTGCGCTCGTCGTAGCGCCGGTAGCCGCCGCGGCCGAGCGCGTCCACCCGCTGCTGCCAGTCGGCCTCGGCCATGCGGCGCGGGCTGTCGAGGTGGTCCTCGTGCAGGGCCTGCGCCGTGGCCACCGCGACCGAGGCGCGGATCCGGGCGCTGAGCAGCAGGGCCAGGACGAGCAGCCGGTACAGCGGCTGCGGGGTGTCCTTCAGCCTGATGCCCGCCTCCTCGGCGTAGGTCTGCCCGTACGCGGACAGCAGCTCGCGCAGGACTCTCTCGTCGCGGTTCATCGCTACGGCTTGAGCGGGTCGTGGCCCAGTGTCATCAGCTGGTGCCGGCGGCGGGTGTCCTCCGGCGCCGTCTCCGGTTCCGGCTCGTCCGCCATGTCCACCAGGTCCCCGACCGTGTCGACGACCTGGTGCATCACGCGGATGTCGTCGTCGGTGAGGTCGGTGCGGCGCTTCTGGAGGATGGCGAGGACATGCTGTCCGGTCTCCGGGCCCGCCTGTTCGGGCAGCGGCTCGGTCTCCTCCTCGGCGTCCCGGACCCGCAGCCAGGCCGCGAGCTCGGCCGAGGTCATGTTCACCACGCGGTGGAAGTCCTCCCACAGCGCTTCGAGTTCGAGGGAGTCGGCCATGGGCCTCCCCTTCCGTGCGGGAGTGTCGGCTAGCTGGAGGCGGTCTGGCTGGAGGCGGTCTCGCGCGGGTGGTTCTCGGCCTCGAACATCCAGCGCTGCTTCTCCAGGTCGGCGGTGACGGAGATCAGGAGGTCCTGGGTGACCGGGTCGGGCTCGGCCGTGGCCGCGATCCGCTCGCGAAGCCGTCCGACGACCGCTTCGAGTGCCGACACCATCAGCTCCACGACCTCGGTGTCGCGCAGCCAGCCGTCCTTGGTGCCGGGCAGCGCGAAGGTCGCGGCGACGGTCTCGGGCCGGCCGTCCGGGGACACGCCCAGTGCGGCGGCGCGCTCGGCGACCGTGTCGGAGTGGGCGCGGGCCGTCGCCACCACCTCGTCCAGCTGGAGGTGGATCGACCGGAACCGCGGGCCCACGATGTTCCAGTGCGCCTGCTTCCCGATCAGCGACAGTCCGAGCAGGTCCACCAGGGTCTCCTGCAGGGCGGTCCCGGTGACGCCGAGCGCCTCCTCGGGCAGCGTGCTCTTCATCACCGTCATGGTGTGTCCGTCCCCTTTCATCGGCTGTGTACGGTCCTGTCCGAAGGGGCGGGTGCCCAGCGCCTGGAGGAGCAAACAGGCCTGATCAGCGGAGCAGTGACCGGTCCAGGAAGCGGATCACCTCGGCGAAGGCCTCCTTCCTGTCCGTCTCGTGGAACACCTCGTGCCGGGCCCCGGCGAAGATCCGCTCGGTCAGCCGGGAGCCCGCCAGCCGCTCCACGCCGATCCGGCTGCCGGGCAGCGGCACCAGCCGGTCGTCGTCCCCGTGCAGCCACAGCAGGGGCAGCGGGCCGATGTCACCGCCCCGGTCGACGGTCCGCAGGGTGCGCGCGAACGCCTCCAGCGTCGGCCGCTTCATCGGCCCGTGCCACACCAGCGGATCGGCCGCGTAAGCGGCGCCGACGGCCGGGTCCCGGGAGAGCGCGGCGGGGCTCACCGGGGTGTCCGGGATCTCCGGCAGGGCCAGCAGCCGCCCGGGCAGCTCCCAGGCGCCGATCACCGGTCCGGACAGGATCAGCGCGCTCAGCTCGGCGCCGTACCGCTGGGCGTAGCGGGATGCGATCAGGCCGCCCATCGAGTGGCCGACCAGGACGAGCGGCAGGCCGGGGTGCGCGGCCCGGGCGAGGTCCGCCACCGCGTGGACGTCCGTGACCACGTCCTCGAAGTCCTCGATCAGCACCCGCTCCCCGCCCGACCTGCCGTGGCCGACGTGATCGGGCCCGTACACGGCGGCCCCGTGCCCGGTCAGTACGGCGGCCAGCTCCTCGTACCGGCCCGCGTGCTCGCCGTATCCGTGCACCACCAGGGCCAGGTACCTCGGCGCGGGGTGCGGCCACTCGCGCACGGCGACCGGACCGTGGGTGCCGTCGAGGGTGTGCTCGCGGACGTGGCGCATGTCTCCTCCGGGTGACGCGGGGGCCGGTACGGGGGATCTTCCCAGTGGGCCGCCCGGAGGTCTATAGTCCAAAACTAGCAGTGCTAATTAAGCGTCCCCGTGTGGTCCGCCGGTCGACAGTGGCGTCGATCGGTCGTAGGTCAGGAGTCGAAAGCCGTGCGTCCCGTCCACTTCGCGGCCGCCCGCCGCACCCCCATCGGCAAGCTGCGTGGAGCCCTCTCCTGCGTCCGCCCCGACGACCTGGCGGCCACCGTGATCCGCCACCTGGTGGCCGACGTGCCCGCCCTCGACCCGGCCCGGATCGACGACGTCTACTGGGGCGCGGCCAACCAGGCCGGCGAGGACAACCGCAATGTGGCCCGCATGGCCGCCCTGCTCGCCGGGCTGCCCGAGTCCGTGCCCGGCGCCACCGTCAACCGGCTGTGCGCCTCCGGCCTGGAGGCGGTCACCACGGCCGCCCGCACCATCGCCTCCGGCGAGGCCGACATCGTGATCGCGGGCGGCTCCGAATCCATGAGCCGCGCCCCCTTCGTGCTGCCCCGCCCCGACGAAGCCCTGCCGCAGCGCATCGAGACCCACGACACCCGGCTCGGCTGGCGCCTGGTCAACCCGGCGATGAAGGACCTGCACGGCCTGCTGTCCATGGGCGAGACCGCCGAGGAGGTCGCCGAGCGGTACGGCATCTCCCGCGAGCGCCAGGACGCGTTCGCCCTGCGCAGCCACCAACTCGCCGCCGCCGCCCGCAAGAACGGCCACTTCGACGACGAACTCCTGCCCGTGGAGCGACCGGACGGCATCGTGGTCGAGCAGGACGAGTGCGTCCGCGAGGACACCTCGCTGGAGAAGCTCGGCCGGCTGAAGCCCGTCTTCCGCCAGGGCGGTACGGTCACCGCCGGCAACGCCTCGCCGATGAACGACGGCGCGGCCGGGCTGCTCCTGGTCAGCGAGGAGGCCCTGAACGAGCTCGGCCTGGAGTCCCTGGGGCGCTATGTCGCGGGCGCCTCCGCCGGGGTCCACCCCGACGTGATGGGCATCGGCCCGGTCCCCGCCACCCGCAAGGTGCTGGCCCGGGCCGGCTGGGACATCGCCGGCCTGCAGGAGGCCGAGTTCAACGAGGCGTTCGCCGCCCAGGCCCTCGCCTGCGTCGACCAGCTGGGCATCGACCCCGACCTGGTCAACCCCACCGGCGGCGCGATCGCCCTCGGCCATCCCCTCGGCTGCTCCGGCGCCCGCATCCTGACCACGCTCCTGCACCGGATGCGGCGCACGGGAGCGGAGCGGGGCCTGGCGACCATGTGCGTGGGTGTGGGGCAGGGGAGCGCGGTGCTGGTCGAGCGGCACTAGGTCTTGTCGTCGAACTCCCGTCGTCGCCCGGAGGGCGGCCCTGCGGCGTCAGGTGCGTGCTCTGGGGGTCCCCCCGGCCGAAGGCTGGGGGAGGGAGTTTGACGACAGGGCCTGGGCCCAGGCGCTTTTCCCACGGGGGATCCGGTCACTCGAGCCGCAGTCAGGAAACGGAGCAGCACTCCATGGCAACCCTGTCCGTCGCCGCCATTCTCGCCGAGAACGCCCGGCGCCGTCCCGACAAGACCGCCCTCGTCGAGGGGGAGCTGCGGCTCACCTTCGCCGAGGTGTGGCGAAAAGCGCTGGCCCGGGCGGGCGCCCTCGCGCGTCTCGGCGTACGGCCGGGCGACCGCGTGGCGTTGATGGCCCCCAACACCGCCGAGTTCCCGGTCGCCTACTACGCGATCGCCGCGGCGGGCGGAGTCGTCGTCCCCGTGCATCTGCTGCTGTCGGCCGGCGAGGTCGAGCACGTGCTCACGGACAGCGCGGCGACCCTGCTGCTCGTCCACCCGGCCCAGGCGGCGACCGGCCGGGCCGCCGCCGAGGCCACCGGCGTCCGAGTGGCCGTGCTCGGCGAGGAGTTCGACCAGCTCGCCGGTGACGCCGAGCCGCTGCCGTCGTACGTCACCCGGGCCGCCGACGACCCGGCGGTGATCTTCTACACGAGCGGGACGACCGGCGTCCCGAAGGGTGCCGTGCTCAGTCACTTCAACCTCGTGATGAACGCGACCGTCAACGCCTTCGACGCCAACGACATCCGCGCCGACGACATCGCCCTCGGCGCGCTGCCGCTGTTCCACGCCTTCGGCCAGACGGTGTCGCTCAACTCGACCTGGCGGGCGGGCGCCACGCTCGTGCTGCTGCCCCGCTTCGACGCGGCCCGCGCCATCGAGCTGATGGCCAAGGAGGGGGTGAACACCTTCCACGGGGTGCCGACCATGTTCGTCGCCCTCGCGGCGGCCGCGCAGGACGCCGGCACGCTGCCCGCCCTGCGCGTGTGCATCTCCGGCGGGGCCTCGCTCCCGGTCGCCGTACTGGAGCGGTTCGAGGAGGCGTTCGGGGCGAAGATCTACGAGGGGTACGGGCTGTCGGAGACCTCGCCGACGGCCACCGTCAACCAGCCGGTCTTCGGCACGAAGGCGGGCACCATCGGCCATCCGCTGTGGGGCATCGACGTGGAGATCGCCCGTGCCGAGGTGGAGGGCCGCATCGAGCTGCTGCCGGCGGGGGAGCTCGGCGAGGTCGTCATCCGCGGCCACAACGTCTTCTCCGGTTACCTCGGCCGGCCCGAGGCCACCGCCGAGGCCCTGGTCGACGGCTGGTTCCGCACCGGTGACCTCGGCACCAAGGACGAGGACGGCTTCCTCCGGATCGTCGACCGCAAGAAGGACGTCATCATCCGCGGCGGCTACAACGTGTACCCGAGGGAGGTCGAGGAGGTGCTGATGCGTCACCCCGCCGTCGCCCAGGTCGCTGTCATCGGCCTGCCCGACGAGCTGCACGGCGAGGAGGTCTGCGCCGTCGTCGTACCGGCCCAGGGCGCCGGCCCCGACGCCGCCGCGATCACCGAGTGGTCCAAGGAACACCTCGGCCGGCACAAGTACCCGCGGCGCGTGGAGTTCACGGACGCCATGCCGCTCGGTCCCAGCATGAAGGTGCTCAAGCGGGAGCTGCGCGCGCAGTACGCGGAACGGTCGTAGCGGGCGGCGGGATCCGGTCATGGCCGGCCCAAGGGGTGCGGCAGGGGCCACCTGGCGAGACGGTCCTTACGCGGAGGCTTGTCCGGACATAGCATCGGTCCCCGCATGAACACGATGACGCTCTGGCACATATCCGGCTGGGGGTTCGCGGGGCTCGCCTTCGCGGCCCTCCTCGTCGGCTTCTCCAAGACCGCGGTGAGCGGGGCCAACACGGTCAGCCTCGCGATCTTCGCCGCCGTCCTGCCCGCCCGCGCCTCCACCGGCGTCCTGCTGCCCGTCCTGATCGCCGGCGACGTGCTCGCCGTCCTCACCTACCGGCGGCACGCCCACTGGCCCACCCTGTGCCGGCTGTTCCCGGCCGTCGCGGCCGGCGTGGTGGCCGGCACGCTGTTCCTGATGTGGGCCGACGACGGGATCGTACGGACCTCGATCGGCGCGATCCTGCTGCTGATGGCGGGGGTGACGGTGTGGCGGCGGCGCCGGGAGAACGGCGGGGCCGGGGACGCGCCGGACACGGTGACCACCCGGGCGGGCCGGGCCAAAGCCCGCTCGTACGGGGTGCTCGGCGGGTTCACCACGATGGTCGCCAACGCGGGCGGCCCGGTGATGTCGATGTACCTGCTGTCGGCGGGCTTCCGGAAGCTGGGCTTCCTCGGCACCTCCGCCTTCTTCTTCCTGATCGTGAACGTGTCCAAGGTGCCGTTCAGCGCGGGCCTCGGTCTCATCGACGGGCGCTCGCTGCTGCTCGACGCCGCGCTCGCGGTGTTCGTCGTGCCCGGTGCGTTGTTCGGCACGTGGGCTGTGAACAGGATCAACCAGCGCCTCTTCGAACAACTCGTGATCGCGGCCACCGTCGTGGGCGGAGTGCAGCTCCTACTGCGCTAGCCCGAGCAGCGCCGGGAGGTCCGCGAAGGAGTCCAGGACATGGTCGGGGGTGCCGCTCGCGCGCTCCAGGGACTCCGGCAGGAACTTGCCCGTGCGGACCAACACCCCGGTGATGCCCAGCCGTTGCGCCGCCAGGACGTCGTACTCGACATCGTCCCCGATCATCAGCGCCTGCTCCGCGCCCACCCCGAGACGTCCGAGGGCCGCCTCGAAGAACGCCCGCGACGGCTTGCCGGTGATCTCCGCCTCGGCCCCGGCGGCCGCCTCCAGGCCCGCCAGAAAGGCCCCCGCGTCGAGCTGGAGTCCCTCGTCCGTCCGCCAGTACAGGTTCCGGTGCATGGCGACCAGCCGCGCGCCCCGCTGGAGCCGCCCGAAGGCGCGGTTGAGCGCCTCGTAACCGAACTCCGGCCCGGCGCCGCCCAGCAGCACGACATCCGGTACGTCCTCGTCGGAGTCGCCGACCAGGGTGATCCCCTCCAGATCCTCGCCGATGTCCCCGCTGTTCAGCAGCGCGACGCGGGCCCCGGCCAGATGGTCGGCGGTGGCCGTGGGCGCCGTCAGGATGTCCTCGGCGCCCACCGGGAACCCCGCGTCCGCGAGCGATCCCGCGATGGACGCCCGGGACCGGGAGGTGGTGTTGGTCACCAGGACCACCCCCAGCCCCGCCTCCCGAAAGGATCGCAGCGCCTCGACCGCTCCCGGCAGCGGCTTCCAGGAAACGGTGAGGACACCGTCGATGTCGATCAGCACGGCACGCACGGACTGCACGGATTGCATGCCCCGACGGTAGCGACCCGCACGGCCGACCGTCCCGTACGACCTCGTACGCTCACCCCTATGCCCGCGCACGTCCTGATCCTCGGCGGCACCACCGAGGCCCGCCGCCTCGCCGCCGACCTCGCCGCCCGCACCGGCGTCCGCGTGACCACCTCCCTGGCCGGCCGGGTCGCGCGGCCCGGAGCGGTCGCGGGCGAGGTACGGATCGGCGGCTTCGGCGGCGCGGAGGGCCTGGCCGGCTGGCTGCGCACGCACCACGTGGACGCCCTGGTCGACGCCACGCACCCCTTCGCCGCGGCGATCACGGTCAACGCGGCCCGCGCGGCGGCCGCCACCGGCGTCCCGGCGGTGGTCCTGCGCCGCCCCGGCTGGCGGCCGGGCCCCGGCGACCGCTGGTACGACGTCCCGTCCCTGGCCGGTGCCGCGACGGCACTGTCCGGCCTCGGCCGCCGGGTCTTCCTCAGCACCGGGCGCCTGGGGCTCGCCGCGTTCGCCCACCTGACGGATCTGCACTTCGTCGTACGCTCCGTCGAACCGCCCGGGCCGCCCATGCCCCCGGACACCGAAGTGGTCCTGGCACGCGGCCCGTTCACCGTCGCCGACGAGACGGAGCTGCTGCGCACCCGTCGGATCGAGGTGCTGGTGACCAAGGACAGCGGCGGGCAGGCCACGGCCGCGAAGCTGACGGCGGCGCGGGAACTCGGCCTGCCCGTGGTCGTCGTACGGCGCCCCCCGCTCCCGCAGGGCGTGGCGGCCGTCGCCGACGTGGCGGGCGTACTGGACTGGCTCGGCCTCAGCCCGGAGTGAGGACGGACGCCCGGATCCGGTCGATGGTGCGCAGCACCTCGTCCCGGTTCTTGGCGGACTTGATCCAGGCCGGCAGCCTGGCGGCCAGGGTCATCCTCTGCCCGGTGTCGTACCACGGGGCACGCTCGCGCAGACCGGCGGCGGTCCAGCCGCGGATCAGGTCGAGGTGCCGCAGGTCGTAGGCCCACAACCAGCCGTGCCGCGTCTCGCGCTGCAGCCACAGACGGGCACCGAAGCAGGGGTCCTCGGCGGGCCCTCTCGACCCCGCCCACAGGCCGACGCACCGGCCCGCCCAGGTCCGGGACAGACCGCACGACCGGCAGACCAGCCGCCGGGGCGCGAAGAACGGCCGTGCCTCGGGGTGCGGCTGCCGCTGGACGCGGGCGACGCGGTCGCAGCGCGGGCAGTGGACCAGGATCGAGTCCAGGAAGTCGTACTCCGTGCTGCGCGGATCGCGGAAGCGGACGGGAGAGCCGGACATGGCCCGAGTATGACCGGCGTCAGGCCTCCGCCTCACCCGGTTTTCGACGGTGGCGCGGCTACCGGTCCCCGGGGTCTCCGCGTGGCGCGGCTACCGGTCCCCGGGGTTTCTGCGCAGCAGGTACGTGTCCATGATCCAGCCCTTGCGCTCGCGCGCCTCGGCCCGCACCCGCTCGATGCGCGGACCGGCCTCGGCGATCGGGCCGGAGACCAGGAGCTCGTCCGGAGTGCCGAGATACGCGCCCCAGTAGATGTCGATGTCCTCCCCCGCGTACTTCCGGAAGGCCTGGTGGGCGTCCAGCATCACGACCACGTCGTCCACGCCCTCGGGGAGCCCCTCGGCCAGCCGCCGCCCGGTGGTGATCTGCACCGGCCGGGCCACCCGGTTCAGGCCCGTACGGTGCCGGGCGACCAGGGTGGAGACACTGCTGATGCCGGGTATCACCTCGTACTCGAACGCGACCGCGCCGCGCTCCAGCACCTCCTGGAGGATCCCGAGCGTGCTGTCGTACAACGCCGGATCGCCCCACACGAGGAAGGCGCCGGTGCCGTCCTCGCCCAGCTCCTCGGCGATCAGGCGCTCGTAGATCCCGGCGCGGGCGCTGCGCCAGTCCTCCACCGCCGGCGAGTACGCCGACCCGCCCGCCTTCCGGTCCCGCTCCGGGTCACGTGCCTCCACCACCCGGTACGACCCCTGAGGCAGATGCGCGTCCAGCATGTCCCGGCGGAGCTGGGTGAGATCGCCCTTCACCTCGCCCTTGTCGAGCAGGAAGAACACGTCCGTGCTCCGCAGCGCCCTGACCGCCTGCAGGGTGAGCTGCTCGGGGTCGCCCGCGCCGATACCGATGACATGAATCTTTCGCACGCCCCGAGTCTGCCGCATGCCACTGACAGCGGGTGCACCGCGTCCACACGCACGGCGACAGCGGCCCTCAGGAACGGAGCCGGGGCGCCTCGTCCCCCGCGTCCACGGGCCCCTCGCCGCTCTCCACCCGCGCCGCCAGCTCCCGCGCCCACCGGGTGAGCCCGGCCAGATCGATCCCGTACGGCCGGTCCTCGCCCTGCCCGCTCTCCCATTCCGCGAGCGCCCCCGCGCCCCGCCGCAGCAGCCGGGCCCCGCCCACGGCGTTCCCGCGCGCCGCGTGCGTGAGGCCCACCGCCAGCTGGGCGAGCCCCCGCCACAGCGTCCGCTCCTCCTCGGGCCCCGACTTCCAGGCGTCCTCGAACACCTCGTGCGCGTGGAACGGCTTCCCCGCGTCCAGCAGCGCCTGCGCCTCCTCGACCGTCTCCCGCGGCCGCCGCACGACACCCTCCGGCTGCCGGGGAACGCCCTGCGTGCCGTAGGGCAGCGGCCGGCCGAGCCCGTCCCGGGGCCGCGCGCTGCGGGCCCGCCCCTCCGGGTCCCGGTCCCTGGCATCCGATGCGTCCGCGTCCGTCATACGACCGATTGTCCCCGGCTCACCCCGGGCCCTCTTCGGCCCACCCCCGAAGGTGGGGTAAAGTGCTGTTCGCGCGATCACGCGGGTCACCGCGAGTGAGCGCATCGGGACGTGGCGCAGCTTGGTAGCGCACTTGACTGGGGGTCAAGGGGTCGCAGGTTCAAATCCTGTCGTCCCGACTTGCGAAGGCGCAGGTCCAAGGGCCGCTTCGGAGAGATCCGGGGCGGCCCTTGGCCATGGTCGGGGACCGTGCGGGGACAGCGCTGACGGGCCGTCGGGCGGAGCCGCTCGCCGGGCACGACGGACGGGACGGAACGGTGATCGAACTTCCGCGGGCGTTCGTACGCACCACCGTCGCCCGGGAAGGAGAGCCCGGCAGGGCCTGGCTCGCCGCCCTGCCCGGGATCGTGGCGGACCTGTTGCGGCGCTGGGAGTGCCGGCCCGACGGCGCCGTCACGCACGGGGGCGTCGGCCTGATCGTGCCGGTGCGCCGGGCCGCGAGCGGCGGGGCCGCCGTGCTGAAGGTGTCCTTCCCGCACCCCGGCAACGTGCACGAGCCGGACGCCTTCGCGGTCTGGCGCGGCCGGGGAGCCGTCCTGCTGCACGCACGGGACGACGAACGGTTCGCGCTGCTGCTGGAGCGCGCCCACACCACGACCCTGGCGCAGGCGGCGGACGACGAACTCCTGGCGGTCGCCGGGCGGATCAACCGCCGCCTCGCGGTGCCCGCCCCGCCCGGACTGCCCCGGCTGCGGGAGCGGGCCGACGCCTGGGCGGAGCAGCTGCGCACGGACGAGACGACGCTGCGGCACCGGCTGCCGCGGCACGTGGTGGACGCCGCCGTGGCGACCGTACGCGAGCTGGGCCGCGCACAGCCGGACACGCTGGTCCACGGTGACCTGCACGCCCGCAACATCCTGCGTGCCGACCGTGAGCCGTGGCTCGCGGTCGACCCCAAGGGATACGCGGGCGACCCGGCGTACGACGGGGGCACGCTGCTGAAGACCTACGCGGTGCACCGGGCCACGGCCGGCGAGCTGCCGCAGGCCCTGCACCGCGCGCTCGACGTCTTCGCCGAGGCCGCAGCACTCGACCGCGAACGCGTCCGGCGCTGGGCCCAACTGCACGCCGTCCAGGCCGCGTTCCACGGCCGCCGCCATGGATTCCGCAGGGCCCGCCAGGGGGCGCGGCTCGATCGGCTCGTCGCCTTCGCCGACCACCTGGCGGAACTGCTCACCGAAGCGGGAACCCGGTGAACGTCACCGCGGTTCCCGGACGACCGCCACGTCGCCCGGTGCGACCGTGACCGTGCCTGTTGTCTCCTTGCCCGTCAGAAGCTCCACCGAGCCCGGCGCCACGGGGAGTGCGGCGCCCTGCCCGGCATGGTCGATGACGAACAGGTAGTCCGCCTCCGGGCCGCGCCGCCGGACCACCTCCACGCCGGGCGGGGCCGTGCGCACCGGCTCCACGCCCGCCTCGGCGCGGACGCGGTCCAGCAGGGCGGCCAGGGTGGCCGGGTCCGGCAGGGTGGCCAGGTACCAGGCGGCACCGGAGCCGTGCGGGCGGCGGGTCACCGCGGGGACGCCGGACAGGGGACCGTCGGCGTACGAGGCGACCGTCTCGGCGCCCTCCGGCCGGAGCCGCTCCGACCACAGCGTGCCCGCCGCCCCGTCCGGCACCGCACCGCGGAGCGCGACCCGCTCGCCGGGCAGCAGCGGGAACGGTTCGTCCGAGCGGACGCCGAGCACCTCGCGGAACGCGCCCGGGTAACCACCCAGCCGCACATGGCAGTTCTCGTCCACGGCCCCGCTGTGGAAGCCCACGGCGAGCGTGCCGCCGCGCTCGGCGAACGCCGACAGGTTCGCCGCGCCCTCGTCGTCCACCAGGTACAGGCTGGGCGCCAGGACCAGGCGGTAGGCGGAGAGGTCGGCATGCGGTCGTACGAAGTCCACCGCCACGCCCGACCGCCACAGCGGCTCGTACCAGGCCCGGACCAGGTCCGCGTAGCGCAGCTCGCCGCTGGGCTGCGAGGGCAGTTCCAGGGCCCAGCGGGCGTCCCAGTCCCAGACGATCGCCACCTCCGCCGGCGAAGCGCTGCCGCGTACCTCCGCCAGCGCCCGCAGATCCGCTCCCAGTTGCACCACGTCCCGCCAGATCCGGCTGTCGGTGCCCGCGTGCGGCACCATCGCCGAGTGCCACTGCTCGGCCCCGGCCTTCGACTGCCGCCACTGGAAGTACGCGATGCCGTCCGCGCCGCGTGCCACGTGCGCGAGCGCGTTGCGGCGCAACTCACCGGGTTTCTTGGCGCGGTTGACGGGCTGCCAGTTCACCGCGCCGGTGGAGTGCTCCATCAGCAGCCACGGGCCGCCCGCGAGGGAGCGGGTCAGGTCGCCGCTGAGCGCGATGTCGATCTCCGACTCCGGGTCGGTGGACATCAGGTAGTGGTCGTTGGAGACGATGTCCAGCTGCGGCGCCCAGCGCCAGTAGTCGAGCGCGTCGAAGTTGAACATCACCATGAAGTTGGTGGTGGCCGGGATCGACGGCGCGGCCGCCCGCAGCACCTCCCGTTCCGCCGTGCACAGGGACAGCAGCTCGTCGGAGCAGAACCGGCGCCAGTCCAGCTGGTGGGTGGGGTTGGGTACGGCGCCGGTGGCGCGCGGCGGGAGGATCTCCTCCCAGTCGGAGTACCACTGGCTCCAGAACCGCGTGCCCCAGGCGTCGTTGAGGGCCGCCAGGTCGTCGCCGTAGCGTGCCCGCAGCCAGCGGCGGAACGCGGCCGCGCTGGTGTCGCAGTAGCAGGCGGCGTTGTGGCAGCCGTACTCGTTGTGCACGTGCCACATGCGCAACGAGGGGTGGTCCGCGTACCGCTCGGCGAGCGCGCCCGCGATGCGCAGCGCGGCCTCGCGGTAGGCGGGGGAGGACGGGCAGAAGGTCTGCCGGCTGCCGTAGGAGAGGGTGCGGCCGTCGCGGTCGACCGGCAGCGCCTCCGGATGGGCGCGGAAGAACCACGCCGGAGGCGCCGCCGTGGGCGTGGCCAGGTCGGCGGCGATGCCGTTCTCGTGCAGCAGACCGAGGACCTTGTCCAGGTGCGAGAAGTCGAACACGCCCTCGGACGGCTCCAGCAGTGCCCAGGAGAAGATGCCGACGCTGACCAGGTTCACCCCGGCCTCGCGCATCAGGCGCATGTCCTCGGCCCACACCTCCTCGGGCCACTGCTCGGGGTTGTAGTCGCCGCCGTAGGCGAGGCCGGGAACGGACAGGGTGGGTTTCACTGTGTTCTCTTCGTTCTCTTTCACGAAACGCGGCTCAGCCCTTGTTGGAGCCCAGGGTCAGGCCGCTGACGAACTGGCGCTGCAGCGCGAAGTAGACGATCAGGGTCGGGATCGCGGTCAGCAGGGAGCCGGCGGCGACCAGGTTGGGGTCGGTGAAGTACTGGCCGGAGAGGTTGTTCAGCGCCGAGGTGATCGGCATGTTCTGGCCCGTCGAGATCAGCACCAGCGCCCAGAAGAAGTCGTTGTAGATCCAGATCGACAGCAGGGTCGCCAGGGCCGCCATCGCCGGCTTGCACAGCGGCAGTGTGATCTGCCAGTACAGCCGCCACACCGAGGCGCCGTCGACCAGCGCGGCCTCCGTCAGCTCGTGCGGCAGCGAGCGCATGTAGTTGCTCAGCACGAACGCGCAGAACCCGGACTGGAACGCCACATGGATGAGGACCAGGCCTAGCGCGGAGTCGTACAGCTTGCCGCTCTGGGTGATGCCCGGCAGGTTCGTCAGCAGGTACAGCCGGTACAGCGGGGTGATGATGACCTGCTGCGGCAGCAGGTTGCCGGCCGTGAACACCAGCAGCAGGGCGAGGTTCAGGCGGAAGTCGAAGCGGGCGACGTAGAACGCCACGCAGGAGGACAGGAACAGCGTCAGCAGCACGGCCGGGATCGCGATGACCAGCGTGTTGCCGAAGTAGTGCAGCATGTCCGACTGTTTGAAGGCGTTCGTGAAGTTCTCGAACGTCAGCTTGTCCGGCCAGGAGACATAGCCCTTGGCGCTGGTCTCGCTGTACGGCCGCAGGGCCGAGAAGATCGCCCACAGCAGCGGCGCCAGCCACGCCAGCGCCGTACCGGCGAGGAAGACGTGCAGCAGGACGCGGGCCGGGCGGATCGGGGCACGCCGCTTCAGCGGCGCCGCGACGGTGGTGCTGCTCATGCGCGCCGCTCCTTCCGGAAGGTGGCGATCAGATACGGGATGATCACCGCGAGGGAGATCACCAGCAGGACGACGGCGATGGCGGAGCCGTAACCGATGCGGCTGGACTCGCCGATGATGTTGTTGGTGACCAGGATCGACAGCAACTCGGTGCCCTGGGCGCCCTTGTTGAAGACGAAGACCAGGTCGAAGGCGCGCAGCGCCTCGATGATCGTGACCACCAGCACGACCGTGTTGGTCGGGCGCAGGGTCGGGAAGATGACGCTCTTGAACGTCTGCCACTCGTTGGCGCCGTCCAGCGCGGAGGCCTCCCTGAGCGAGGGGTCGACGCTCTTCAGGCCGGCCAGGTAGAGGATCATCATGTAGCCGGTGTGCCGCCAGGACGCGGCGATGAGGACCGCCCACAGATTGAGGTGCGGGTCGCCGATCCAGTCGATGTAGTGACCCGGCTTGTTGGCCCCGATGATGCTGTTGATCAGGCCGGTGTCCGGGTTGTAGACCAACTGCCAGACGAATCCGATGCAGGCCATCGAGATGACGACCGGCAGGAAGAACGCGGTCTGGTAGACCCGGCTGAAGCGGATCCGCTTGTCCAGCTGCACGGCCAGGAACAGGCCGAAGGGCGTCGGGATCAGGATCAGTACGACGAACCAGATGATGTTGTGCTGGACGGCCGGCCAGAACTGCGGGTTGTCGTTGAAGAGTTGCTTGAAGTTGTCCAGGCCCACCCACTTGATCGAGTCGAACCCGATGCCGTCCCAGGTGGTGAAGGCGAGGAAGATCGAGGCGATGGCCGTGACCCACACCAGGAGCACGTGCAGGATCGTCGGTACGCCCGCCATCAGGGCGAGCGTGAACCGGTCACGGCGGGTCAGCAGGCGGCGATGGCCGTGCGTGGCCCGCGTGCGCGCGGGCGAGGCGCCCGGAGGCGGCTCGGCGGCCGCCTCCGGGGACTTCATGGTCGTATCGGTCGTCATCGGGCCGCTCACTGGGACGCGAAGATGGTCTTCTTCTGGCGCTCGATGGACGACAGCAGGCTGTCCACGCCCTTCGGGTTCTGCAGGAACTTCTGCAGTCCTGGCTGCATCACCGTGGAGGTGAAGTCCGGCCGGGAGTCGCGGTCCATGAACTGGGTGAGGTTCTTGGCGTTGCCGATCATGTCGAACGCCTTCTTCTGCAGCGCCGAGTAGGCGGAGGTGCTGGCCTTGTTCGATGCGGCGACCACGCTCGGGTCGGTCTTGAGGTACATCTCCTCGGCAGCCGGACTGCCCAGGTACTCCAGCAGCTTCACGACACCGTCGTGGTTCTTCGGGGACTTGCTCACCATGAAGCCGTCGGTGGGAGCCTCGACCGTCTCCTGGCCGTACGCGGAGTTGATCTCCGGGAAGGGGAAGAAGTCGAGGTCGTCCAGGTCGGCCTTGTTGGTGAACTGCTGGGCCACGAAGGAACCGAGGAGGTACATGCCGGCCTTCTTGGACACCAGCGTCTGCGCGGCGTCCTCCCAGGTACGGCCCATGAAGCCGTCCTGGTGGTAGGGCAGGAGCTCGGCCCAGTGGTCGAAGACGGCCTTCACCTTGGCGTCGGTCCAGGAGGCCTTGCCCGCCATCAGCTGGACGTGGAAGTCGTAGCCGTTCAGGCGGAAGTTGATCTGGTCGAAGGTGCCCATCGCCGGCCAGGCGTCCTTGTCGCCGAACGCGATCGGGACCAGGCCGTCCTTCTTCATCTGCTTGCACAGGGCGACGAGTTCGTCCCAGGTGGTGGGGACCTTGTAGCCGTGCTGCGTGAAGACGCTCTTGCGGTAGAAGATCGCCCAGGGGTACGTCGTCAGCGGCACGAAGTAGTACTTGCCGTCCTGGCCCTTGCTGAGCTTCTTCATCGCGTCCGGGAAGTTGTCCCCGATCTTCGCCCACACGTCGTCGATCGGCGAGGCCAGGCCCTTGGCCGCGAAGAACTGCATGCGGTAACCGGCGAACCAGTTGAACACGTCGTCCGGCGTGCCCTGCAGATACGAGTTGATCTGCTCCTGGAAGGTGTTGTGGTCCTTGGTGTTCACATCGACCGTGATGCCGGACTGCTTCTTGAAGTCCGCGTACACGGCCGCGAAGGCCTTCTTCGGCACGGCGTCCGAGGCGTTGGAGCCGAGGGTGACGGTCTTCGGGTCCGAGGCGGAACCGCTGCCTCCGCAGGCGGACAGCAGGGGTATGCCGGCACCGGCGAGCAGGGCGGCACTGCCCGCACCGCGCAGGACGGAACGACGGCTGGGACCCGGGACGGAGAGACCGGAGGGGGAGAGGCGCATGGCGGCTCCTGAGGAATACAGGGCTCGGTCAAGGGGATGAGTCGATCACCGAAAGGTCTTCGAAACCGATCAGAAACCAACTCGACCGAACATCGTGGGCGTAATAACAGCCCCATGTCCGCTCATGAGTCAATAGGCCGGTCCTCTCTGTGCTGTCTCTTGCCCGAAACGTAATCGTCACGATCACCTGCGTGTTCGGCCCGGGCGCAGAGCCGACAGCCCCCGCGGCACGGGCGGCCGCGGGGGCTGTGTGAACACGGGTGGTTCCGCTTCTGCTGCTGACCAGCGGTTCGGTTCCGGGGCGGCCGTTCAGGTACGGACCAGCAGTTGGAAGTCGAAGGTGTACCGCGACGCCCGGTACACATGGCTGCCGTACTCCACCGGCCGGCCCGTGACGTCGTACGCGGTGCGCCGCATGGTGAGCAGGGCCGCGCCCGCCTTCTCGTCCAGCAGGGTGCCCTCCTCGGCCGTCGCGCTGCGGGCCCCGATGGACTGGCGGGCGCTGTGCAGGACGATCCCGGCGGCCCGCATCATGCGGTACAGGCCCGTGGATTCCAGCTGTGCTGTGGGGAGTTCGAGGAGTGAGGCCGGCAGGTAGTTGCACAGGAAGGCCACAGGCCGGTCGTGGGTGCCGCGCAGCCGCTCCAGCACGACCACCTCGGCGCCCTCCGTGACCCCGAGGGCGGCGGCCACCTCCGCGCTCGCCGGGACCCGCTCGTTGCGCAGCACCCGGGTGGTCGGCTCCTGGCCGGCCGACTCCAGGTCGTCGTAGAGGCTGCTGAGCTCCAGCGGCCGTCTCACCCTGCTGTGCACGACCTGCGTGCCCACCCCGCGGCGGCGCACCAGCAGGCCCTTGTCGACCAGCGACTGGATCGCCTGGCGCACGGTGGGCCGGGACAGGCCGAGGCGTACCGAGAGGTCGACCTCGTTGCCCAGCAGGTTGCCCGGGGCCAGCGTGCCGTGTTCGATGGCCGCCTCGAGCTGCTGGGCGAGCTGGTAGTACAGCGGCACCGGGCTCGTACGGTCCAGGGCGAAGCCGAGGGAGTCGATCGCGCGATCACCCGGTGCCGTTCGCTGCGGGGTGCGGTGTACTGGGCTCATGCCTCTCAGGTGTAGGTCCCGGACGCCGAAGGTGTCAATGGTTTGTACTTACATTCGAACCTGCTTCTGAAATGATGTCTTAACAAAGTATTGACAGTGGGCCTCCCAGGGGTTTGGATCGCGTCCCAACGCAACAGCGTCCCTTCCCCCCGTCGCACGCACAGTGAGGTGCAGGAAAGATGGACCGCTCTTCTCCCTCCCGCCCCCGGAGACTGGCCCCGGTGGTGGCGGTCGCCGCCGCGGCGGCCCTGACCCTCGCCGGCTGCGCCAGCAGTCACGGCGGCAAGAAGGCCGAGGAGGCGGCGCAGAACGCCTCGGCGGGCAAGGCCAACACCCCGCGCATGACCGTCGCCCTGGTCACGCACCAGGCGCCCGGCGACACCTTCTGGGACACCGTCCGCAAGGGTGCCGAGGCCGCCGCCGCCAAGGACAACGTCAAGCTCGTCTACTCCGCCGACCCCAACGCCGGCAACCAGGCCAACCTGGTGCAGAACGCGATCGACCAGAAGGTCGACGGCATCGCCGTCACCCTGGCCAAGCCGGACGCGATGAAGGGCGTCGTCGGCAAGGCCGAGCAGTCCGGCATACCCGTGGTGGGCCTGAACTCCGGACTGAGCGACTGGAAGAAGCTCGGCATGCTGGAGTTCTTCGGGCAGGACGAGAGCGTGGCGGGTGAGGCGTTCGGCGACAAGCTGAACACCACCGGCGCCAAGAAGGTCGTCTGTGTGATCCAGGAGCAGGGCAACGTGGGTCTCACCCAGCGCTGCGACGGAGTGAAGAAGACGTTCAAGGGCACCACTGAGACGCTGTATGTGAACGGCACCGACATGCCGTCCGTGAAGTCGACCATCACGGCCAAGCTGAAGCAGGACAGCTCCATCGACACCGTCGTCACCCTCGGCGCCCCGTTCGCGCTCACGGCGGTGCAGTCGCTGGGCGACGCCGGCAGCAAGGCCAAGGTGGCCACCTTCGACCTGAACAAGGATCTGGTGAAGGCCGTCCAGAACGGCTCGATCGAGTTCGCCGTCGACCAGCAGCCCTATCTGCAGGGCTACCTGGCCGTCGACGCGCTGTGGCTCTACAAGTACAACGGCAACTACAGCGGCGGCGGGGTCCAGCCGGTGCTGACCGGCCCGGCCTTCGTCGACAAGTCCAACGTCGACAAGGTCGCCGAGTTCGCCGCGAAGGGGACCCGGTGATGAGCATGGCCCAGCAGGCCGGGCCGGCGGTGACCACCCCGCCAGGCCCCAGGCAGAGCGACGGCCGCACCGCACGCCGCCCGCTGGCGCTGCGGCTGCTGGCCCGCCCCGAGGTGGGCGTCTTCCTCGGTGCCGCCGCCGTACTGGTCTTCTTCCTCGTCGTCGCGCCCTCGGTCCGCCAGGGCAGCTCGATGGCCACGATCCTCTATCAGTCGTCGACCATCGGCATCATGGCGCTGCCGGTCGCCCTGCTGATGATCGGCGGCGAGTTCGACCTGTCCGCCGGTGTCGCCGTGATCTCCTCGGCGCTGACCGCGAGCATGCTCAGCTACCAGCTGACGCTGAACGTGTGGACCGGTGTGATCGCCGCCCTGGTCGTGTCGCTGGCGATCGGGTTCTTCAACGGCTGGATGGTGGTCAGAACCGGCCTCCCCAGCTTCCTGATCACCCTGGGCACCTTCCTGATCCTGCAGGGCGTGAACCTGGCCGTGACCAAGTGGGTCACCGGCAACGTCGCCACCGACGACATCAGCGACATGGACGGCTTCGACCAGGCCAGGAAGGTCTTCGCCTCCTCGTTCGACGTGGCCGGGGTCCAGGTGAAGATCACCGTGGTGTGGTGGCTGGTCTTCGCCGCGCTGGCCACCTGGGTGCTGCTGCGCACCAAGTACGGCAACTGGATCTTCGCCGTCGGCGGCAACAAGGACAGCGCCCGCGCCGTCGGTGTCCCGGTCACCTTCACCAAGATCTCGCTGTTCATGCTGGTCGGCTTCGGCGCCTGGTTCATCGGCATGCACAACCTGTTCTCCTTCAACACCGTGCAGTCCGGCGAGGGCGTCGGCCAGGAGCTGATCTACATCGCCGCGGCCGTCATCGGCGGCTGTCTGCTCACCGGCGGCGCCGGCTCCGCGATCGGCCCGGTCTTCGGGGCGTTCATGTTCGGCATGGTCAACCAGGGCATCGTCTACGCCGGCTGGAACCCCGACTGGTTCAAGGCCTTCCTGGGCGTGATGCTGCTCGGCGCCGTCCTGATCAATCTGTGGGTCCAGCGCACGGCGACCCGGAGGTAACCGATGACTGACAACACATCCGGAACCCACGGCGCGATCGTCCAGGACGCCGTGCCGCAGCAGGACGGGTTGCTGGTCGAGCTGCGCAAGGCGGGCAAGTCCTACGGCAACATCCGCGCCCTGCACGGCGTCGACCTGAAGGTGCACGCGGGCCAGGTCACCTGCGTGCTGGGCGACAACGGCGCCGGCAAGTCCACCCTCATCAAGATCATCTCCGGGCTGCACCAGCACACCGAGGGCGAGTTCCTCGTCGACAACGCCCCGGTGCGCTTCTCCAGCCCGCGCGAGGCCCTGGACAAGGGCATCGCGGCGGTCTACCAGGATCTCGCCACCGTCCCGCTGATGCCGGTGTGGCGGAACTTCTTCCTGGGCTCCGAGATGACGCGGGGCCCCTGGCCGGTCCGCCGGTTGGACATCGCGCGGATGAAGAAGACCGCGGACGAGGAACTGCGCCACATGGGCATCGTCCTGGACGACCTGGAACAGCCCATCGGCACCCTCTCCGGCGGCCAGCGCCAGTGCGTGGCCATCGCCCGCGCCGTCTACTTCGGCGCCCGCGTCCTCATCCTGGACGAGCCCACCGCCGCGCTCGGTGTGAAGCAGTCGGGCGTGGTGCTGAAGTACATCGCCGCCGCCCGCGACCGCGGCCTGGGCGTCATCTTCATCACCCACAACCCCCACCACGCCTACATGGTCGGCGACCACTTCAGCGTCCTGCGCCTGGGCACCCTGGAGTTGTCCGCCTCCCGCGCCGAGGTCAGCCTGGAGGAGCTGACCAACCACATGGCCGGCGGCGCCGAACTCGCCGCCCTCAAACACGAACTGGCCCAGGTACGCGGCGTCGACGTCGACGAACTGCCCGAAGAGGAGGACCTCACCGCCCCCGTCGCGTCCTCTCCGGAAGGAACCCCGTGACCATGGCCACCCCCACCCCGCTGGACCGGATCCGGGTCGGCTCGGCCCCCGACTCCTGGGGCGTCTGGTTCCCCGACGACCCGCGGCAGGTGCCCTGGGAACGCTTCCTGGACGAGGTGTCCGAGGCCGGTTACGAGTGGATCGAGCTCGGCCCCTACGGCTACCTCCCCACCGACCCCGCGCGCCTGAAGGACGAGGTGGCCCGGCGGAACCTGAAGGTGTCGGCGGGCACGGTCTTCACCGGCATGCACCGCGGCCCGTCCGTCTGGGCGGAGACCTGGGCGCACGTCAGCCAGGTCGCCGCGCTCACCCAGGCGACGGGCGCTCGGCACCTGGTGGTCATCCCGTCCTTCTGGCGGGACGACAAGACCGCCGAGATCCTGGAACCGCCGGAGCTGACCGCCGAGCAGTGGGCGCACCTGACCAAGGGCATGGAACGGCTCGGCCACGAGGTCAAGGAGACGTACGGCCTGGACATCGTGGTCCACCCGCACGCCGACACCCACATCGACACCGAGGACCACGTCGAACGCTTCCTGGACTCGACCGACTCCGAGCTGGTCAACCTCTGCCTGGACACCGGGCACTACGCCTACTGCGGCGGGGACAGCGTCAAGCTCATCGAGACCTACGGCGAGCGCATCGGCTATCTGCACCTCAAGCAGGTCGACCCGGACGTGCTCGCCGGGGTGATCGCGGACGAGGTGCCGTTCGGGCCGGCGGTGCAGCGCGGAGTGATGTGCGAACCGCCGTCCGGCGTGCCCGAGCTGGGGCCCGTCCTCCGGGCCGCGCAGGGGCTGGGCGTGGAGCTGTTCGCCATCGTCGAGCAGGACATGTACCCGTGCGAGCCGGACAAGCCCCTGCCGATCGCCGTGCGGACGCGACGGTTCCTGCGCTCCTGCGGGGCCTGAGCCGCAACCTTGTGAACCGGGCTCCCGCCGGGGGCCCGGTTCCTGCGCAACGGCAATGGATTCGGCCCGAATCCGGCCGGGAACAACCGGGGGCACGCGGCCGTTGTCGGGACGACGGGGGATGCCCGCGCAGACGGGAGGACGAGATGACGAAGGCCAGTGAAGCCCGGGAGACCGCGCAGGACACCACCGACGCGGCGGTGCTGCGCCGCACCCGCTTCGGCTCGCTGCCCGAGCGGATACGCCCGGAGGACACGGTCGAGACCAGGCCGGCCACGGTACCGGACCCGGCGCGGGACACGTACAACCCGGACGAGTGGCTGATCCGCTATTGCGGCTGACGGACCCGGCCGGCGGCCTCGGGGCGGTCAGACCTTCATGTGCGTGATGTCAGAGAAGGCCGCCGTCCCCGAGTAGCCGATGAGGAAGCCGACGAGCAGGCCTCCCCAGAAGTCCTCCACCGTGACGAAGGACTGTGCGTCGGACTTGCGCGCCGAGAAGATGATGGCGACTCCGCTGAGTATGACGGCCAGCAGCAACGCGCCGATGAGCGGAAGGAGCCGGGCCGTCTCGATCAGGGCACCCGGATGCCGGGTCTGTTGCAGGGCCCTGCCGACACCGCCGAGGAACCCGCCGATCACACCGCCGGACATCACTTTCCACAGCGCGGCCTTCACCGGCACGGTGAAGGAGGTGGTGTTGGAGAAGACCCGCTGGTGGGGTGAGTCAGCAGCGGTGTCGGCGGCGGGGTCCCGGGGCGGCTCGACGGTGTAGATGACGGTGAGCTGCAGGTGGTACCTGGCCGGCAGGAAGAGGGGGTTCCTGCGCGTTCCCAGGCGGATGGTCTGTACGTCGGTGCAGCCCGGCTCCAGGGCGGCTCCCGGCGGCAGGGATCCGGTGAGGGGGACGCGCTCGGGTTCCTCCTCCACCGGACGGATGTCGTACACGTTGATGGTGGACTCGCGGTGCGCCTCGACCGTCAGATTCCTGGTTCGTGGACTGTGCAGGTTGACCGTGGAACTGCCGTCGGCGCGCACCCGCGCGTTCCCCTGCCCCGCCAGCAGGTCGACGTCGCGACTGTTCTCGTCGAGAAGGGTGCGCATGACATCCAGCAGGCGTGCCGTCTGTTCCCCGGCATCGGCGGGCAACCTGCTCAGTTCCTGGGTGATCTCCAGGATGCGCTGATTGCGCGTCTCGATGACCCGTTCCAGCGTGCTGCGCTCGGCCTGGACGTGCTTCTCACGGCTCGCCTTCCGTGTCTCCGCGTCCGGTGACCGCCAGTACAACTGCGTGGGCAGGCTCAGTACCACCGACTTGACCCACACGGGCACGGCGAAGGGGTTCTTGATGTGGAGGTAGAGCGTGAAGTCCGTGCCCGAGTAGACCTCGGGCACGGACAGGTCCACGGAGAGGTCCAACAGGCCGAGTTGTGCGGGCTGTTCACTCGCGGGTGCTGTCACAGCCGCACGGTAGTGGATCCCGTTCTCTCCCCGGACGCCTTTCCTGAAGTCCGGTTTCCGAGACGGCTCCCGGCGAAAGGGCGAGCAGCCGGGGCGGTCCGCCGGTCAGGCCCCGCGCACCTCCGCGAGCGTCACCGGCCGGTGCTCGTGCAACGACAGGGTGCAGGCCTCGGCGATCCAGCCCGCCTCCAGGGCGTCCTCCACGGTGCAGGGGGAGGGACGGGTGCCGGCCACGACCTCGGTGAACGCGGTGAGTTCGGCGCGGTAGGCGTCGGTGAAGCGGTCCATGAAGAAGTCGTGCGGGGTGCCGGACGGGAAGGTCACCCCGGGTTCGACCGAGCGCAGCGGGAGCTTGTCGTCCAGGCCGACGGCGATGGAGTCGGCGAAGCCGTGGAGCTCCATGCGGACGTCGTAACCCCGGGCGTTGTGGCGGGAGTTGGACACCATCGCGATGGTGCCGTCGTCCAGGGTGAGGATCGCGCCGGTGGTGTCGGCGTCGCCGGCCGCCCTGATGTAGTCGGCGCCCCGGTTGCCGCCGACCGCGTACACCTCGGTGACCTCGCGGCCCGTCACCCAGCGGATGATGTCGAAGTCGTGCACGGAACAGTCGCGGAAGATGCCCCCGGAGGCGGCGATGTACGCGGCCGGCGGCGGCGCCGGGTCCAGGGTCGTGGAGCGGACCGTGTGCAGCGTGCCCAGCTCGCCCGCCCGTACGGCGGCCCGCGCGGCGGCGAAGCCCGCGTCGAAGCGGCGGTTGTAGCCGATCTGGATCGGCACGTCGCTGTCGCGCACGGCCTTCAGCACCTCGACGCCCTCGCCCATCGTCTTCGCGACGGGCTTCTCGCAGAAGACCGGTACCCCGGCCTCGACGCCGGCCAGGATCAGAGCGGGGTGGGCGTCGGTCGCGGCCGCCACCACGATGCCGTCCACGCCGGCGGCCAGCAGCGCCTCCGGCGAGTCCACGACCTCGGCCCCGAACCGCTCGGCGGCGGCCTTGGCCGCGTCCGCGAACGGGTCGGTGACGACGAGCGACGCGACGGCGTCCAGTCCGGAGAGGGTCTCGGCGTGGAAGGCGCCGATGCGGCCGAGGCCGAGGATTCCGATGCGCATGAGAGTGAGGCTCCTTGCGGGTTTCATGTGGGGTCGAGCGGAAGGGGGAGTGTCAGTCGAGGCCGCCGAGGACGTTCTGGTCCCAGTCGATCACCGACCCCGTGACCACCCCCGACCGATCGGACAGCAGGAAGACCACGAAGTCGGCGATCTCGTCCGGTTGGCCGAGCCGGCCCATCGGCAGCCGCGCCGCGGCCTGTTCGCGCCAGTCGTCGCCGGCGCCGTGGAAGGCGCGCTGGGTGGCGTCCTCGCCCTCCGTCGCGGTCCAGCCGATGTTCAGGCCGTTGATCCGGATCCGGTCCCAGCGGTGGGCGTGCGCCGCGATGGGGGTCCACCCGCGCGAGTTTGGTTCGAGCGTGGGGGAGGGTCAGGCCCACCAGGCCCGCCTTGGCGGCGACGTACAGCGCCAGGAACGGCTGGCCGCCGTGCGCGGAGGAGGTGATGATGTTGACGATCGTGCCGGGCGCCTTGCGGGCCACCATGTCGGCGACCGCCGCCTGCATCGCGAAGAACGGCGCCTTGAGGTTGATCGCGATGTGCGCGTCGAACAGCTCCGTGGTCGTGTCCAGCAACGTGCCCCGGGAGGTCAGCCCGGCCGAGTTCACCAGGCAGTCGATCCGGCCGTGGGCGTCCACCACCTCGGCGACCGCCGCCTTCGCCTGCTCGGTGTCCGCCAGGTCGGCGCGCACGAACAACGCCTCGCCCCCGGCCGACGCCGGCTCGGCGACCAGCGCCTCACCCGGCTCCGTACGGCGCCCGGTGACCGCCACGACGGCGCCCTCCCGGGCGGCGGCCCGCGCGATCGCCGCACCGACCCCCTGACTGCCGCCGTTGACGAGCACGATCTTCTCCCGCAGAAGCCCGTCGGGAAGTCTCATGGCCCGCCCCGCCCTTCCTCAGCTCTCTCGCCGTTCCGCACCGGCCCGCAGCTCCGCACGGAGCCGCTCCGAGGTCCACCTCTCGCGCACCGCGCGCCGTACCAGGTCCGCCTGCGCCGGTGGGGCCAGACCGTCGACCGGCGGATCGCTGTCGAGGTTGGTCGGGAAGGGATAGCCCTCCGCACTCGCCGCGATCACGTTCTCCAGCCATGCCTCTTCGGCGCCCTCGGCCGCCCGCCGCAGCAGCACCGGGTACACCGCGTTCGCCACCGCCTCACGGTCCACCGTCTCCATCGCGCGCCCGAAGGCGGAGGACACCTGGAGCAGATTGGCCGTGCGCCGCACGTCCGCCGTGCGGTTGGTGCCGGCGGCGTGGAAGAGCGCCGGGCTGAAGAAGGCCGCGTCGCCCTTGGCGAGCGGGAGCTGTACGCGGTGCGCCTCGAAGTACGCCTGGAACTCCGGGCGCCGCCAGGCCAGATAGCCCGGCTCGTACAGCTGCGAGTACGGCAGATAGAGCGTCGGGCCCGATTCCACCGGCATGTCGCAGTGGGCGACCGCGCCCTGGAGGGTGAGCAGGGGGGAGAGCCGGTGCACATGGGCCGGGTAGGCGGCCGCGGCCGCGTCGCTCAGGAAGCCGAGGTGGTAGTCCCGGTGCGCGGTCTGCCCCGCGCCGCCGGGGTTGACCACGTTGACCTGCGAGGTCACCTGGTAGCCGGGGCCCAGCCAGGCCGCCCAGAGCAGGGCCAGGACGTCGTTCGCGTAGTAGTCGGCGAACGCCTCCGGGTCGTAGAGGGCCGTCTTCTCCAGCGCGTTCCACACCCGGTCGTTGGCGCCCGGCTTCGCGAAGTGGTCACCGGCGGTGGCCCCGGAAGCCCGCTGCTCGGCGATCAGCGCCTCGAACACGGCCGTGACCCGGTCGACGACCTGCGGGTCGGGGCAGGCACCCTGGATGACGACGACTCCGGGGCCGTCGGCGAGCGCCCCTACCAGCTCGGCCCGCAGCGCCTCCCGGTCCTGTGCGGCGCGCAGCCGCTCACCCTCGTACACCAGGACGTTCTCCGCCACCGAGGCGGCGTGCGGGTAGTCCGCGAGGCGGGTCGTCCGGTCGATCAGGGCGCGGAAGGCGGCCAGGTCGCAGCCCTGTTCGGACAGCCAGGCACGGCCGGATACGGCGGCGACGGACATCGGTGTCCCTCTTTCGTCACAGGAGCGGCGCGGCCCTGTCATTCTTGTCATGACAAAACCCTCGAACAACCAGCAGCCAGCCATCAAAAACCCCTCAAGGAGCCGGCCCATGGGTCACCCGTTCCCGATCCGGGAGATCGCACGTCAGGCGGGTCTGAGCGAGGCCACGGTGGACCGTGTGCTCAACGGCAGGGGAGGAGTGCGCGAGAGCACCGCGCAGGAGGTGCACCGGGCCATCGCCGACCTCGACCGGCAGCGCACCCAGGTCCGGCTGGTCGGCCGTACGTTCATGGTCGACATCGTGGTGCAGGCGCCGGAGCGGTTCAGCACCGCCGTACGCGCCGCCCTGGAGGCCGAACTGCCGTCCCTGCACCCGGCCGTGGTCCGCTCGCGCTTCCACTTCCGTGAGACCGGCCCGGCCGACGAACAGGTCAGGACGCTGGACCGGATCGCCCGGCGCGGCTCCCAGGGCGTGATCCTCAAAGCCCCGGACGTTCCCGAGGTCACCGCCGCCGTGGGCCGGCTCACCGCGGCCGGCATCCCGGTCGTCACCCTGGTCACCGACCTGCCCGCCAGCGGCCGGATCGGCTACGTCGGCAGCGACAACCGGGCCGCCGGCGCCACCGCCGCCTATCTGACGGGCCAGTGGCTCGGCGACCGGCCCGGCCATGTCCTCACCAGCCTGAGCAGCGGCTTCTTCCGCAACGAGGAGGAGCGCGAGATGGGGTTCCGGAGCGTGATGCGGGCCCGGCATCCGGAGCGCACCCTGGTGGAGATCGCCGAGGGGCAGGGCCTGGACGCCACCCAGTACGACCTGGTCCGCGCCGCCCTGGAACGGGACCCGGAGATCCGGGCCGTCTACTCCATCGGCGGCGGCAACGACGCCACCCTGCGCGCGTTCGCCGACCTCGGCCGCGAGTGCGCGGTGTTCATCGCGCACGACCTCGACCACGACAACACCCGGCTGCTGCGCGAGCACCGGCTCTCCGCCGTGCTCCACCACGACCTGCGCCAGGACATGAGGGAGGCCTGCCACCTCGTGATGCGGGCGCACGGCGCGCTGCCCCCGGCCGGCCCGGCGCTGCCGTCCGCGATCCAGGTCGTCACGCCGTACAACATGTCCGCGCCGACGGTCGAGTGAAGGAGGCGAGCCGGTGACCCGCACCGAACACGTGGAGATCGAGGGCACACCGCTGGTCGCGACCCTCGTGCCGGGCAGCGAGATCGGGCTGCTGGCCCTGCACGGCAGCAACGAAGGGGGTACGGCCGAACTCGCGGACCTCGTGGCGCGCCGCTGCGGCGCCACGAGCCTCGTCTTCACCCAGCCCGGGGTACGGCGGCCCGTGCACATCCCGTCCCCGCGCATGACGGCCGTCCACTGCGCACTCCTGCGGGAGTTCCTTCAGCGGGTCTGCCTCACCGTCTCCCTGCACGGCCACATGCGCCCCGAGGCACCGCGCACCGTCTTCCTCGGCGGCCGCAACCGCGCCGCGGCCCGCGTGCTCGCCGAGGCGCTCGCCACCGGAGCCCCGCAGTTCCCGGCCGTCACCGACCTGACGGCCATCCCGGCGGCCCTGCGCGGCGTGCATCCCGGCAACCCGGTCAACCTGACCCGGCTGGGCGGAGTCCAGGTGGAACTGCCGCTCGCGGCCCGCACGAGCGGGGGAGCGGACATTCCGCCGGGGGTGGTGGTCGATGCGCTGACCAGCGGCGTCAAGGAGCTGAGCCCGGCTTGACCCGGTCCTCACAGGCTGATCGCGTAAGCCTTGCGCAGCGTCTCGTGCACGGTCCACGTCGTACGGTCGCCCGCGCGCAGCACCGCCATGTCGCCCGGCCCCACGCTCAGCGTCGGCCCGTCCTCGACCTCGATCGTCGCCGAACCGCTGATCACGACGAACAGTTCGTCCGCCTCCGTGTCGGTGACCACGCCCGGCGTGATCTGCCAGATGCCACGGATCTGCCGGCCGTCCGGGGACTGCCAGACCACCTTCCCGGTGACCTCCGGGTCGCCGGAGACGATCTGGTCCGGGTCGAGAGGCTCGGGTTCCAGGTCGGCCTCGGGGATGTGGAGCGCGAAGCTGTGCGTCATGCGGGCGAGCCTAGCCAGCCCCGACCCGCGCCGGAGCCGACAGTGTGTGGGGCATCGGGGCTGGTGGGAGGACACTTCGTCGGTCCGCCCGGACTGGCGGCCGGGCGCGGCACGGGTGATCGTGGGGAACATGGCGGAGTCCACCGCGGCCGGCCCCGCATCGCCCCGGCGGCACAGCACACGCGAGGCCGTCCTGTTCGGCGGTGTGTACGGCGCCGTCCTCGCCAGCTCGATGGTGGCGGCGCTCAGCCAGTACGGCCGTACGACCGCCGCCGGCCGCCGCTACGACGCCGTGTGGCTCCTGGTGACCGCCCTCGCCTCCGCCCTCGCGCACGGCTACGCCCACTACATCGCCGAACGCGCCCCGCACAGCCGATGGGACGTGCTGCGCACGCTGCGGGACGAGTGGCCGCTGGTCACGGCCGTGCTGCCCACGGTCTTCCTGCTCGCGGGCGCGGGCTGGGGCTGGTGGCCGCCGAACGGCGTCGAGTACCCGGCCTTCGCCCTCAACATCGGGATCCTCTTCACCCTCGGCGTGATCACCGCCCGCTGGTCGTCCCGGAGTTGGCCGACGGCCGTCCTCATGGGGCTGGGCGACGCGCTGCTCGGCGTGATCGTGGTGGTGGCGAACGCGCTCATCAAGTAGGCGGCGGCAGGCGCTGAACCCCGGTGTCAGCGGCCGGTGCGCACTCCGTCCAGCGCGATGGCGAGGACCCGGTCGCGCTGGGCGTCGTCGTCGAACGCCGTGGCCGTGATGCCGGCGACCATCCGCAGCAGGTCGGCGAAGTCCATGTCCGGCCGGGCCACGCCCGCCCGCTGGGCGCGTTCCAGGAGCGGGCCGCCGGCGGCGTACATCGAGTCGCGGCAGGTCTGGAAGATCTCCGACTCGTCGTTCAGGGCCTCGCGCACCGCGCGCTTGGTGACCATGTAGCCGGCGAACCGGTCCAGCCAGGCCGTCAGCGCCTCCCACGGCTGAAGCTCCGCGACCTCCACGGCGGCCCGGCACAGGGCGTCGACCTCGTCGGCGTAGACGCTCTCGAAGAGGTCCCGGCGGGTGGGGAAGTTCCGGTACAGCGTGCCGATGCCGACGCCCGCGCGCCGGGCGATGTCCTCCAGCGAGGCGTCCGAGCCGTGCTCCGCGAACGCCTCACGGGCGGCGGCGAGCAGCGCGTCGAAGTTGCGGGCGGCGTCCTTGCGGTGCGGCCGGCGGGCCGCCACGATCTCGCCGACGGGGAACGGCGTGGCCGTCACAGGTGCCTCCCGGAGGGAATCGATGAACCGGAGGAACTCATCCGGTTCGGTTGAACCGGAGGTATGCCTCCGCTAGAGTGGAGGGGCACCTCCACTTTAGCAGTGCGGGGATCGTTCCGCCCTGGGCAGACGTGCCCGGCCGTAGACGCCCCCTTCTCCCATCCACAGCGCTCCCACTCGGAGAGGCTCTCCCATGCCCCGCAAATCCACCCGCCTCACCTTCGCGGTCCTCGCGACCGGTGCGGGCGTGTTCTCCATGCTCCAGTCGCTGATCGCGCCGGCCCTGCCGACCGTCCAGCACGCCCTGCACGCCTCCCAGTCGACCGCCACCTGGGTGATGACCGCGTATCTGCTGTCCGCCTCGGTCTTCACCCCGATCCTCGGCCGGGTCGGCGACCTCGCCGGCAAGAAGCGCACCCTCGTGGGCGTCCTGCTCGCCGTCCTCGCCGGCTGCCTCGTCGCCGCGCTCGCCCCGAACATCGGTGTCCTCATCGTCGCCCGGGTCGTCCAGGGCGTCGGCGGCGCCCTGTTCCCGCTGTCCTTCGGCATCATCCGCGACGAGTTCGCGCCCGCCGAGGTGAGCGGCAGCATCAGCAACCTCTCCGCGGTCATCGCCGCGGGCGGCGGGGTCGGCATGGTGGCCGCCGGGCCGATCGTCTCCGCGCTCGACTACCGCTGGCTCTTCTGGATCCCCGTGGCGATCGTCGCCGCGACGGTCCTGATCGCCGTGGCGTACGTCCCCGAGTCGCCCAAACGGGCTGAGGGCAAGGTCAGTTGGTACGGCGCCACGCTGCTGTCCGCGTGGCTGGTGGCCCTGCTGCTGCCGCTGAGCCAGGCCGGGCGGTGGGGCTGGGGCTCGGCGAAGGTGCTCGGCCTGTTCGCCGCCGCCGTCGTGCTGTTCGCCCTGTGGCTCACCGCCGAGGCCCGCTCCCGCACCCCGCTCATCGACCTGCGCGTGATGCGGCTGCCCGCCGTGTGGACCACCAACGCCGCCGCCCTGCTCTTCGGCGCGGGCATGTACGCGATCTGGTCCTTCCTGCCGGGCTTCGTCCAGACCCCGTCCGCCGCCGGTTACGGCTTCGGGGCGAGCGTCACCGCCTCCGGCCTCCTCATGCTCCCGATGCTGCTGGCGATGCTCCTCTCCGGCGTCCTCTCGGGCCGCCTGGAACCCCGCGTCGGCGCCAAGGCACTCCTCACCACGGGCGCCGCACTGGGCGCGCTGGCCTGCGGATTCCTCACCCTCTGGCATGACGCCCAGTGGCAGATCGCGGTCGTGGCCGGCCTGTTCGGCCTGGGTATCGGACTGGCCTTCGCCTCCATGGCCAACCTCGTCGTCGGCAGCGTCCCGCCCGAGCAGACCGGCGCCGCGACCGGTATGAACGCCAACATCCGCACCATCGGCGGCTCCATCGGCGCCGCGCTCACCAGCGTCCTGGTCACCGGCCGCCTGCAGCCCTCCGGCCTGCCCTACGCCTCCGGCTACACCCACGGCTGGGCCCTGCTCGCCCTCCTGTGCCTGGCCGCGGCCGGCGCCGCCCTCCTCGTCCCGGCTCGCCGCCAGGACCGTACGACGATCCCCGCTCCGACGGGGACGACACGGGCACCGGCACGGGTGCGGTAGGGTTGACCTGCGTGATCACACGGGACGCCCCGGGTGAGACCGCAACGGGACGTGGCGCAGCTTGGTAGCGCACTTGACTGGGGGTCAAGGGGTCGCAGGTTCAAATCCTGTCGTCCCGACTCGAGAGAGTCGCGGGTCAGGGCCGGTTTCGGGGGATTCCGAAACCGGCCCTTGATCGTGCTTGGGGACCAGTTGGGGACCAGTGCCCTTGACCGGCGCTAGCGCGTGACGATGATCGGGCTCGGCAGGGAGCGCGGGGCGCGCAGCACGCTCAGGTGCGCCGAGAGTGCCGCGCCAGCGGAAGTGATCTTGTGCACGTCCGGGTGCAGGTAGCGCTGGATGGTAGTAAGCGATCCGTGGCCTGCGATTCTTCACAGGATGTGGACCGGGACTCCTGCGTCGGCGAACCAAGTCAGGCCGGTGTGTCGTAGGTCGTGACGACGCAGGTGTTCGTAGCCGAGTTCGGTGACCACGTCGTCCCAGTGCGTCGCGTCGGAGCGAACTCCGAAGGCGACTGCGAATGGGCCGGTATCGGCTCTCAGGGTGACCGCGTGTTGCGCGTTTCCAGACGGGGCAGAGCTCGCCGAGGCAGGCCAGGGTGCGGTGACCCATGGCAGCCCCGGTCGCGGGCGTTTTGCTGAAAGGCGCGGAGTAGCTGGGGTTCGGTGATACGGCGTTCTGTCTCCGCGATGTGCTTGTCGAGGAGTTGGGCCAGGGTCGAGCAGGTGGTGTGGCCACCACGCCCGGTGTCGAGGATGGTCTTGCCCTCTGACTGTCAGTCCCAGCACCTGGACTGCCGCAGCCGGAGGCGGTGCGGGCAGGCGGGTCGATGAGTCCGTGGGCTTCGTAGAGGCGTACGGCCTTGGGAATGAGCCCGGTCTGGTGGGCGACGCGGCCGGCGGTGAGCAGGGGCGGCGGTTCCTTCGATGGGTGTGGCGTCGAAATCGTCGGCACGACTCGCGGTACCGGACGTGGTGCCGTAGACGGGGTGCATGGTGCTGCAACCGCCGGTTGAACTGATGCTGGCGCAGGCCCGTGACCAGCTGCCACCGCCCAGCGCGCTTCCGGGTGAGCCGGTTTTCCAGCCGAAATGGGATGGTTCTTCAGGCACTTGAAGTTGTCTCATCCGAGTGGCAGCCCGGCGTCTCTCAGTACGCCTGCGATCGGCACCGGAAGACTCCACAGCCCTGCGGCCTCGCTCCACAGGCTGGACGCGAACCGTGACGCCCCCATAACATGTCACCGTTAACTTAACGGCGACAACCTGAGGGCCGCGATGACCATCACCGCGCAAGACGTCTACACCATGGCGCCGTTCGCCAGGACGCTCGGGATACGCTTCGGAGCCCTCAAGGCCGACGCTGTCACCGCGCAACTCGCCTACACGCCCGAGCAGTCCACCGTCGGCGCCGCGATGCACGGCGGGGCACTGATGGGGCTGGCCGATGTAGCCGGCGCCGTGTGCGCCACGCTGAACGGGACCGCCGACACCGTTCCCGCGACCATGGAATCCACCACCCACTTCCTGCGGCCCGTACAGGGCACCGGCGCCTTCGCGACCTCCCGCCCGCTGCACGTCGGCAAGTCAACGGTCGCCGTGGAAATCGACATCAGGGATGACAAGGACCGGCTCTGCGTCCGCGTCACTCAACTCGTCGCCCTCCGGAGGCGCCATGACTGAGGGACCCGGCCAGTCCACGGCCGACGGCCGCGCCAGCACACCCGAAGGCCGTCGGCGCAGTCGCGCCAAGCGAGGCCACGGCGGCCGGCTGAGGGACGAGCTCATCGAAGCGGCCGGCACGCTGCTCGACGACGCCGGCGAGGACGGCGTGACCATCCGTGCGGTGGCACAGGCTGTCGGGGTCAGCACCCCCTCGGTGTATCTCCACTTCGACAACCGACTGGAACTGCTGCACACCGTGTGCCTCCGGGTCTGGGACGAGCTCGGCCGACGGATGCTGAGCATCAGCGCCCAGACCACCGACCCGTTCGCCGAACTCCACCAGCGCAGTGTCGCCTACATCAGGTTCGGACTCGACCATCCCCTGCGCTACCGCCTGGTCGCGACCGGACCCGCGACAGCCGCCACTGAGCAGGTCGCCGACGCCTGCTTCCGATTCCTGCGGGAAACGGTGCAGCGATGCGCCGACGCCGGCGTGCTCCACGGCGATGTGACGGCGCTGACCCGGGCCATCTGCGCGTGCCTGCACGGTGCCGTCTCGCTGCTGATCCTCCAGCCGACCTCGAAATGGCCCGACGACATCCCCCAGTACGCAGACGATGCCGCCACCCTCGCCTGCCAGGGCGCCGCCGCCCTCTCACGCGCGCACCACGGCCGCTGCGAAACGTGAACTGTTCTGCCCTGGGCAACGCTCCGCTTCGCCTCGCTGGCGTTCTCATCGGCCGACGGTTGGCGCAGCGGCCGGCGGCCGGCCTGCGCGGGGCGGAAGAAGGGCTGGTCCTCCCTGCCCTTGCGGTAGTGCTGGCGCAGTTCGCCGCGCTGTCCCAAGAAGAACCGCCGGGCCAGGCGGTGGCGGGCCTCGGCGGTGTTGAGCTGCTTGCCGATCATGCGCCGATTTTGAAGTGGCTTCGCCGCCCTCGCCACTGCTCGCGGCATGAGTGTCCGCGCCTACCTCGCGGAACTGGCTGTCGAGGAGGAGAACCAGGCCAAGCCGGCCACGGCCACGGACGCCTTCCCCGACGCCATTCGGCGCCCGGGCATCGCCTAGGCATTCGACCGTGACTTCGGCGGGCTTCCCGCCCGGCCCCCCGCCGGGCGGCCTGACCGTGGAACTGCACATCGACATCAGGCAGGGCTCCGGCCGGAGCCGACGTCATGCCGCCGCGCGCTCGCCGGCCGGTCGGCGGCGCAGTTCGGGGCGCTGCAGGGCTTGCGGCTGGTAGGCCATGTCGAGCGTGCCGGTGTCGGTGCCGGGCGGCACGATCGCGTCGATCCTCGAATTAATCCGCGCGACAGGGCATTTAATCCTCCCCTTCGGACCTTGCTGCCGCTCTCCTCATGGTTCTAGCGTCTGGCAAAGGCTCACGGCAGGACAAACGAGTGCCGAGTGGATCGAACCAGTAACCGCAATTCGGGATCGAGCGGCGGGACGCCGGCCGTGTCACACCATCCGCACGTAGCGCTTGGCCCGGACGAACCCAGCAAAGGAAGCTCCCATTCCAGCTAAGACAAGATCGGCATCCTGGGTGGGGACCAGGCCGTTGCGGAGCAACACCCGGTGGGCCGTGGACCGCGTCGGCGCCGTCTCCGGTCCACGGCTCGCGAGTTCGGGGAGATACAGCGGGTGCCCCACCGGGCAGACCGGCGTCGCAACCGGCGGATCCCAGCATCAACCTCGGCGGACAAGCGCGCGGATTGCTCCGCGGGCGGCTGGAGCGCTCCGGCGGACACCGCTCCCAAAGGAAACGTGAGAGCGCGTGATATCCGGAGATGGTGACCAGGTGACCACGCGTTCGGAACGGGTGATCGCCGGACGGTATCTGCTTCACGACGTCCTCGGCAGAGGCGGCATGGGCACGGTCTGGCGCGCCCACGACCAACTGCTGGACCGGCCGGTCGCCGCCAAGGAACTGCACGTCCTCACCGACGGCGACGAGGACCACCGCGTACGGGTACGGCGTGCCATCCGCGAGGCCCGCGCGGTCGCCCGGGTGCCGCATCCCCATGTGGTGGGAGTCCACGACCTGGTCGAGTCCGAGGACCGGCTGTGGATCGTCATGGAACTCGTCGAAGGGTCCTCACTGGCGAATCGGACGGCCGAGACCGGACCGCTCACACCGCAGCAGACCGCCGCCGTCGGCCTGCAACTGATCGACGCGCTGGACGCCGTCCACGCGGTCGGGACTCTGCACCGGGACATCAAGCCCGCCAACGTGCTGCTGCGCCGTGACGGCAGCGCCGTCCTCACCGACTTCGGCATCGCGGCCCTGGACGACGGCGAGTTCCTGACGAGCACCGGTCAAGTAGTCGGCTCCGTAGAGTTCATGGCGCCGGAGCGCGTGATGGAAACAGAGGTCGGACCGGCCTCCGACCTGTGGTCACTGGGCGCCACACTCGCCACGGTGTGCTGCGGCGAGTCCCCCTTCCGCAGGCCGGGAGCACCCGCGACGATGCACGCCGTGGCGTACGAGGAACCCAGCCTGTCGGAGCGGCTCGGTCCGCTGCGCCCGGTCGTCGAAGCGCTGCTGCGCAAGTCCCCGGCCGAGCGTCCTTCGACGGCAGCCGTGCGTTCCGCGCTGCGAGGCATCGTGGCCGGCGAGCCGGACGTCGAGTTCCTGCCGCCGGCGACCGTACTCGCGCTCCGGCCTGCGGCCCCGATGGCCGACGCGGACACGATGGCCGCCAAGCCGAAATGGCGCGTCCCGGCCGCGGAGACCGTGCCGCCGGGGCGCCACACCACGCCGCTCGAACTCCCACAGCCGCAGCCGCAGGCGCAGGCATCCCGCTCGGCGTGGCCGAAGCGGCTGCGGTGGGGGCTGGCCGGAACGGCCGTACTGGCGGCGGGCGTTGCCAGCGGTCTCTTCCTCACCGGAACACTGCCGCTCAAGGATGATCCGAACACTCCGAACGTTTCGAGCACTCCGAACACTCCGAAAATGGGGACGGCTCGTCAGGTCATCGAATCGACGGCCGGTTGGCAGCCGGTCACCGGCGTGTCCGTCCATCAGGGCGACCGGATCACCGTCCAGTTCGTGTCCGGAGAATGGACGGCCAACTCCCGAAAGCTGCCCATGACCGGGCCGGCCGGTTACGACCCGAAAACCAACCAGCTGCCGGAGGGAACGAAGGCCTGCAAGGTCAAAGTCGGGGCTCCGTACGGCTCCTTGCTGGCCCGACTCGTGGGTGAGCAGGATTTCCCGATACACATCGTCGGGCGGAAGCTGACTTTCCGGGCGTCCGGCGACGCCCGCCTGCAACTGGGCATGAACGACGCCCCCGGTGCCTGCTCCCAGGACAACAGCGGCACGCTGACCGTGCAGGTGCACGTCACGCCTCAACCCTGACCCGGGCGGCGTCAGCCCCCTCCGGCGCGCGGCAACACCGCATACGCCCAGGTGTCCTCCCTCTGAGCAGCTCCACAGAAATCCCACAAGGACGCCCTCTAGCTTCTTGCGCCACGGGGGACGGACGACTGATCTCCGTCCCCCCACGCAACAGTTGTGCTCAAAGAGGGGGGCGCCTTCCGCCATGCTGACTGAGACGACGACACGGGCCTCCAGCGCGCACGAGGCCCTGGTACTGAGCCTGCTGCGCGAGCACGGTCCGCTCACTCGGGGAGACTTACGGATCCTGAGCGGCCTGTCCCGCACCACGCTCTACGACGCCGTCGGGGCGCTGATGGACAAGGGCAGCGTCCTCGCCTCGGTTCCGGAGGCGGCCCGGCGCAAGCGGGGCCGCCCGGCGGAGGTACTGACCGTGAACCCCGGGTGCGGCCGGCTGCTCGGCATCGAGTTCGCGCGACGGGCGGTGCGGGTGGCCGCGATGAACGCGGCGCACGAGATCGTCGGCACCACCGGCGAACCGCACGACCCCGACACCCCGTGGCAGACCCGCATCGACCTCGCGTGGCGACTGGCGGACAAGCTGACGCACGGGACGCTGCGACCGGGCGCCCTGAACGGCATCGGCGTCGGGGTGGTCGGACCGGTCGGCACGCCGGGGCAGGGCCCGCTGTGGGCGCCTCGGCACGACATCGTGGCGGCACGCGTGCGCGAACGCTTCGGCGCACCGGCACTGATCGACAACAACACCCGGCTGGCCACCCTGGCCGAGACGATCTGGGGTGCCGCCGCGGGTGAACAGAACGTGCTGTACCTGCGGTTGTCGCACGGCGTCGGCGGCGGACTCGTGATGGCCGGCACACTGCACCGCGGCGCCCACGGCCGCTCCGGGATGTTCGGCCACATCACCGTGGACCCGGGCGGCGCGCCCTGCGAGTGCGGTGCGATCGGATGCCTGGAGACAGTGGCGTCGATCGGGGCCGTACTCGACGCCTGCCGCACCGCGGGAACCGCGGCAGCGGACCTGCCGGAACTGGTGAGCGCGCTGGAGTCCGGCGACGCGGCCGCGCACGCGGTTCTGGCACGGGTGGGCACGCATGTCGGCAGGGTGCTGGCCGATGTGAGCCATGCCGTCGGACCCGACGTGATCGTCATCGGCGGTGAGCTGGTCGGCGCCGGTCGAGCCCTGATGGCACCGATCGAGCACATGCTCGACACGCATGTCGCGCGCTGCTCGTACGGGGTGCCCCGAGTGATTCCGGCCGGACTCGGCGATACCGGCGCCGCCCTCGGCGCCCTCGCTCTGCTCCGGCGGCACCCGGATCACGAAGCGCCCGGGCTGCGGGAGGCAACCCGGGCGCTCATACCGTGACATGGAGACGTCAGCCGTTCCGGCCGCCGGTCACCCCGTCTTTCTCAGAGGGTCACTTCAGCACCTTCTGCCGGACGACGATGTGACCGGCGTCGGGGTTGAGGCTCCCGCCGAGCCGCCTGAAGGCGCCGTCGGTCAGGTCGAGGCACTTGGGTTCCGCCTTCGTGTGCTTGAACGTGCCGCGGTCGTTGATGCGCACGACCAGGGACTTGCCGTTCGCCACGTTGGTGACCCGCACCCTCGTGCCGAAGGGCAGCTGGGGATGGCGGGTGAGCGAAGTCGCCGCGGTGTTCTTGCTGTTGTCGAAGATGTCGCCGTTGGCGGTGGTGCTGCCGGCGGGTATCGGGCCGTAGTGCGTCGCCCAGCACGTCGGCCTCTGAGCCTGCGCGGAGGCGGTCGCGGCGGAACTCGCCGGAGCCAGGGCGACCATCGCGGTCAGTAGGGCCGCACCGGCCGCGATGGAGGCGTGCAGGGTCCGCTTGCTCATGTTCTTTCCCTCGTTTCTCGTGATTTGACTGATTGATCTTGTGTTCAGCCCGCGGAGCGATAGGCGACGCCCACCCGGTTGGCCGTCGCACCGTGGTAAAGGCCGGTGCCGTCGCCGTGGTCGGTGGAGAGGGTGAACCACGCGTAGCGCCGGACGTAGTCCAGGTGCTGGAGCATGGCCGTCGACTTCTTCACGAATGCGGCCTGTTGCGCCTTGGACGGATAGCGCGGGGTGCCGGACGAGAAGTCGATCAGGGCGTATTCGGTGAGCCAGATCGGCTTCTTGTAGCGCTTGTGCACGGCCTCGAGATAGCTGCGCAACTGCCCCGTCGCGCGCTGGGCGTCGAAGTCCGCGCCGTACCAGTGCAAGGGGATGAAGTCGACCTGGTAGTGGCGGGCGGCGGCGCCCTTCATGAACCGGTCCAGCCAGCCGCCGGCGACATCGCCGCCGGTGGCCACGGCGGGGGCGCCGAGCCGCAGACCGGTCGACTGGAGCCGGGGCCACAGATCGAGTGCCTGCTTCACGGTCATGTGTGCCTGATCCGACCTGTCGGGCTCGTTGAAGCCGAGCAGGTTCTTGCCCTGCTTCTTGGCCAGACCGAGCTCCTTACTCGTCACCGAGCCCGCGTCATGGATCATGGGCACGAACTCGACACCGCGCGGCGGCTTGATTCCTCCCTTGCCCGACGACCAGGTGTAGAACCAGCCGGAGTTCGAGTCGGCGAGCGCCTTGGTGACGCCGTCGAACTTCCAGGCGCTGATGCCCTTCTTCTTCGCCGCGGAGGTGGCGGCAACGGAATGGCCGCCGGCCGCGAACGCAGTGGGCGCGGCGCTCTGGCTGCCGGCCACGAGCACGGCCGAGAGCAGGAACGGCAGGGCGAGGACACGTACCTTCCGCATGACGCCTCCCTCAGCAGCTGAGGTGCGCGCCGGCGCCGACGTGGAGCATCTTGGTGAACTTCTTGTACGTGGCGACCCGGTCCTTCATCTCGGCCGGGTTGCCGCCGTTGCACTCGATGGCGCCGTTGATGCTGCGGATGGTCTCGCCGAAGCCGCCGCTCTTGACCATCGCGTGGTGGGGCGTCATGGTGCCGGGGCCGGACTGGGTCATCCAGTACCAGAGCGCGAGCTTCCAGGTCACGACGGGGTTCGTCGCCGCGAGGTTCGGGTGGTTCAGCAGGTCGATGTGGACCGCGTCGCCGGCCGCCTTGTAGTTGTAGTTCCAGCTGATCTGGAGCGGGCCGCGGCCGTGGTACGCGGACTGGCCGGCCGGGCAGCCGTAGGGCTCTGGCTGGCAGTAGGTCGGCCAGTTGGCCTTGTTCTGCTCGTTGATGTAGATCAGCCCGCTGGTCTCGTGGCTGACGTTCGCGAGGAAGGCCGCGGCCTCACGCTTCTTGGTCTTGGCGTCGCCGGTGTGCGCGAAGGCCGGGAATGCCTTCATCGCCTTGACCAGGCCCTCGTAGGTGTAGAGCTTCTTGTGGTGCGGGAACATCTTGTTGTACTGAGCCTTGCTGACGACGAATCCACCGCTTTGCTCTGCGGCGGACGCCGTGTTGGTGCTCAGATTGACCGCGGACATCGCTATCAGTGCGGCGGTGAGCACGGCGTAGACGGCACGTAGCTTTCGCATACGGGAAACTCCTTGGAGTAAAGGCGGGTTGCCCATCGGAACCCGGATACGAAGCTACCTGCCGCCGCCCGGAGAAAGGGCTCAGAAATTGCTTCGGGAACGGCAGTTGTTGCTCGGGGAGTTCGAGCGCGACAACCGCGTGCGGAACAGACGAGCATATGATCCGGAGTAGCTGTCGCCATCTCGCGATCGGGCGCCGGCGTTCTTCTGGAGGGGATTCATGCGACCGGTCATCAACCGTGCAGGACACGACTTCGAGACCGAAGCCCTGGTCATACGCACGGACTACTCGGACGACGAGGCGTGGCGAGCGGTCGTGGCGCTCCTAAATCAGTCCGACGGCGGGTTCGAAGTCCGCCACCATCTGGTGGACGACCGTGCCTATGCGGGAGCGAGCCCGGACGAAATGGCCCTCTCCGCTGTGGCCGCCGACCCGGGACTCGAAGTGGTGTTCCTGGCCGACGCCGCCACGATGACCGGCGACCACAGCCTCCTCGCGGTCTCCACCAGACCCGAGGAGCTGGAAGAGGGCGACGAGGAACTCGGCTGTGCATTCCGACTGTCGCCCACGCTGGTCAACGATGTGCATGTGAACCTGGCCATCGGACACCTGGACTTCTGGGAGTTCGCGTACAACGCGGTGCGCGCCGAGGACAAGATCCTGCGCTGGTGACCGAGAGCAATAGCGGCCGGTCTTGAAGCAATGGAGGTGCGCTGTATCAGAACGTCGCCGGGCAGCTTGAGTTACCGCTCTCGATTCCTGTCTTGATTGGGGAGAACTCTTGTCTGTTCACCGTACTTGGCGACCGGATCCAACGGCAGCACCATGGTGGACCGGGTCGAGGCAGCCGGCTGCACCGGCTGAGCTCACTGGCGGAGAACGTCGCGGCCGGTCAGGCCACCGCCGCCGGCGTGGTCAAGGCGTGGATGAAGTCGCCGGGCCACCGGGCGAGGATCCTCAACTGCTCGCTCAAGCACGTAGGCGTCGGCTACGTGAAGGCGTCCGGCTCGGCGGGTGGCCCGTACTGGACGCAGGACTTCGGCGCGAAGTTCTGAACCCATGCCTCTGAACCGACGTGCCTGAGCCGACGCGTCTGAACCGAATATGAGCCGGCCGCCCCGCGAGAGTATGCGCGGGGCGGCCGACTCGTGGAGCAGGGGGTCATGGGGTCATGGGATCACCAGAACGTCACCACGAAGCCCTTGCACTTGGCGCACTGCCGCATCGTCTTGTTGCCGGTCTCCTGGTCCTGCTTGGACCAGGCGTAGGCCTTGGGGCAGTGCTTCTTGATGGCATCGCTGTAGGCGGAGGTGGCATCCCGGCTCGGGTTCACGCACAGCACGGTCTTCCCGGCGGAGTTGTGCTGCCGGTCGGCCTTCGGGCAGTAACGCAGCAGGTTCTTCCGGCAGCCCTGCTGCGAGCACGAGCCGTTCTTGGTGACCTTCTCGGCTCCCTTGGGCGCGATGGTGATGGGGAGTGAGAAGGCGTTGACGTAGCTGACGTCGTACCAGGGCGCCTTCGTGTCCTTCCTGTCGAAGTTGAACTCGGCGAGGCTTACCGGCTGTTCGCCCGTCTTGCAGCGCTGGGCGAATACTCCGCAGTCGCCGATGGCGCAGTGGAACGTGCTTCCCGACGTGCCCGAACATCCCTGGCGGGCGAAGAACGTGCCGCGCCAGTGGTGGGGGGCCTTGTCCTCCGGGATGGTCACGGTCGCCGACTGCCCGGGCTTGAGCACGGGCAGCGACTTCAGGCTCTTCGAATCTCCGTCGGGCTCGTCCTTGTTGGCGGTGCTGCCGATCCACAGCTTCTTCCCGGACCGGTTGACGAACGTCACCGTGTGGGCGCCGGCGGCCGCACTCGCCTCGGGTGCGGCGACGGTGGTAGCGGCGGGCACGGTGCGGGAATCGTCGGCCGCGGCGGCATGCGCGGCTCCGGCGGACGCGCCGGCCGGCATGAGACACAGCACGGCCGCGAGAAGCAGCTCACGTAATCCCTTCACCTGGTACTCCCTCGGTGGTCGCTTGCTGCACGCAACAGCGGGTGTCTCAGAACGGGGTCAGCGTCAGGTGCATGTGCTGGGGGCTGGGGTCCTCGATGTAGGAGGCCCAGCCGGCGACGTCGTCGAAGGCGAACCCGTAGGCCTTGCCGTTGCTGGTCGCGGCGTGGATGGCCTTGGCGTAGTGGTTGGTGACGGCGGTGTCGTAGAAGGTGGCCGCGCGGGTGGTGGGCTGCTTGCTGTGGCTCAGCAGCGTCGAGCGGTTGAACGCGGCGCCCAGGACGGCGGCGACGGGGCCGGTGATCCCGTCGTTGGGGGCGGCGAGCGCCCCGTCGCAGAAGAGCACGTCACGGGTGGAGGGCTTGGCGAAGGAGACCTGCGCGGGGCCGCTGAAGGTCAGCTGCTGGTTCCTGACCCGGCCGGTGAACGTGCCCGCGTTCGTCCTGACGACGAGGTTCTTGTTCTGGTAGGTGTGCCAGACCTTGTCGATGTAGTCGTCGAAGTAGTGCTGGGGGAACCGGCCGGCGTCGAGGCCGTGGCTCGGGGCGATGACGCGCCGGTCGGCTATGACGAGGTGCTTGAAGTCCGGGTGGTTCCGCAGGGCGTTGAAGACCTTCACGCGGCCGCCGGCGGACAGCCGGCCGGTGCTGTGGTTCTTCGCTCCGTTCAGCCCGATCATCATCGGAACGCTGAACATGTCCACCATGGTGGTGTTGCAGTGCATGCCGGACGCGTCGTGGGTGAACTCCACGAAGTCGTGCAGCACGGAGAAGTTGGGGTCGGACTCCACCCAGCCGGCCGGCTGCTGAAGACCGATCTTGCCGTCGGCGCCCCTGACGGCCTTGAACTTCAGCTTGTGGCCGAGGGCCACGTAGATGCGTCCGGACATCTGCGGCAGTCGCAGCTCGGTCGCGCCATGGGCGGCCAGCGGGATGGAGTAGTCGGCGAAGCCGCCCGCGTGGTTGTCGGAGAGCTTGACGGGGGCCAGGGTGCCCCGCCGGGTGAGCCGTACCTGCCGGTCTCCCTTGCTGCCCACGACGTACAGATGGACCTGGCCGTTGGCGAACGTGCCGCTGCTGTTGACGACCGTGAGCGGCAGCCCCCCTCGCGCGGCCTCGGCGGCCGGGTCGGCGCCGTCGGAGTCGGCGAAGGCGCGCGGGGCGGCGGAGACGAGAGCGGATCCGGCCAGGGCACCCGCCATCGAGGCGAGCGCTCCGCGGCGGGTGGGCGGGTGGGCGTCGGACGAGAACATGCGGAAATTCCTCTCTCCAGTGCTGGGTGTGACGGAACACGCGTGGGGAAACGGGCGCGCGCGGACGCCCGCCCACGCAGTGCCCTGGCCGCGGCGGGCGGCCAGGGCACTGCGTGGGAGCCCTGCTACAGGTGTCCGGCGCTCCAGCAGCCGTCGCCGTGGCAGTTCTTCAGCCCGGTCAGCGCGTCGTGCAGCTTCGCCAGGCGGGCCTGGCTCAGCTGTCCGGCGATGTTGTGCAGCTCGTCGGGGTCGGTGCTCAGGTCGTAGTACTCCTTCGCGCCGCTGTCGTACTCGACGTAGGTGTAGGAGTTGGTGCGCATGGCGTGGTAGTTCGGCGGGCTGACGCTCTCGGTGCCGTGGTTGTCCGGGTCGTCAGGAGCCGGCTTGGCGTGGCGGTGCTCGATCAGGTTGGCCGTGCGCCAGCCCGCGTCCGAGCCGCCGTCCAGGAGGGGGAGCATGCTGTGCCCGTCCACCTTGGACGACACCGCGGCGCCGCCGATCTTCTCGAAGGTGGGCGCGAAGTCGATGTTCGACACCTGGGCGTGGCTCGTCCGTCCGGCCGCGACACCGGGTCCTGCGATCACCAGCGGCACGCGGACGTCCGTGTCGAAGGCCGTCTGCTTGCCCGCCTTGAGCCGGTACTCACCGAGGTGGAAGCCGTTGTCGGAGCTGAAGACGACGTAGGTGTTGTCGGCGACGTGGGCGCTGGTCAGGCTCTGGCGCAGCTTGCCGAGCATCTTGTCGACCGCCTGGAGCGACTGTGCGCGCTTGCGGAACTTCTTGTCGATCGCGGTCTTCTCGCTCTGGGTCAACGGTTTCTGCCGGGCCAGCCACGGCGGCGCGTTGGTCGGGAGCTTGTCGAAGGCGGGGCCCTGCGGCGCCTTCAGGCCGGGGAAGTCCTTCGTGTCCCGGCGGGCCGGCGTGGACGGACCGTGCGGTGTGAAAAGGGCGACCTCCAGCATGAACGGCTTGTGCGCCGCTGCGGACTTCTTGATGAACGACTGACCCTTCTCGCTCAGGACGTCGGTCAGATAGTCCTTGTTCTTGTCGCCGTGGGGTTCCATCTTGTGGTCGTGGGCGAGCTTGTAGTTGTACTCCGGGTAGCCGTTGCCGACGACGTCCCACTGGCTCCACCCCTGCGGCACGTACGGCTGCTGGCCGTCGACCGTGGACTGGGGGTCGTAACCGTTGAGGTACTTGCCCATCATCGCGGTGCGGTAGCCCTTGGCCTTCAGGGCGGCAGCGAAGGTGTCCTTCTCCAGGCCGTTGTCGTGGAAGGCCTTGAAGCCGCCGTTGGACCCTGCCGTGTTGCTGAGGACGCCGGTGTTGTGCGGGTACTCACCGGTGAAGATGGACGAACGGGACGGACAGCAGAGCGAGTTGCTGACCACGAAGTCGCTGAACGACGTGCCCTGTGACTGGAGCTTCTGCACCTGGGGCATGTACGGGAGCAGGTTTGTGGACATGTCGTCGGTGAGTACGAAGACGATGTTCGGTTTGGCCGCTGCCGTGGCCGCGGCCGGCTTCACGGTGGGGCCGGTGGCGTGTGCTGTCGCCGCGTTCATTCCGCTCTGAGCGGCGAACACCATCGCCGCCAAGCCGGCTGTAAGCGTCAGCAATTGACGAGTGCGAATCATGCTGGGAGCGTGGCAGCAGGAATCCGCCCCGGTCAATATCAGATTGCCCCCTGCCGAATTATTCCGTGCTCAGGCCAATTAATCCGGACCGGTCGCCTTGCGACAGCCTCTGATTCCCCTGCACTCTATACACGGCACCTGCATCGAGAGCCGTGGAACCGGACGAGAGGAAACCGGGCGTTGGAGGTAACCAGCGGAGTGGGGAGCAAAGCATGGCACTCCCTGCACGTGTGGAAGCAAACGTTCAAGAAGGGCGTCCACACGTTCCATCTGCCGTCGTCTTCAGGAATCAAACTGAATGCCCATCTGAGCGGGCTTCTGGAAATCCGCGAAGGCCACGCCACACGGACAGGGAAAGAGGCGTTCCCACTTCCCGACGACGTGTGCATCATTCCCCCGGGGCTGAGCCGGACGCTGGTCGTGGCACCGACCGGTGACGAGCCCGTGACGATCGCCACCCTCACCCTCCCGGTCGACACGCTGCGCCGGTTCATCACCGAGGAGGACCTGCCGTCACGCGTCCCGTATCTGTCGGATCCGCACCCGGTGACGCGGTTCGACCCGCTCCTCGCGGCCATGGTGAAGGCGGTGGCGGCCGCGAGCGAGGTCGGCGCTGACGACCTGTACGCGCAGTCGGCGGCGCAGTTCATCGCCGCCCACCTGCTCGCGCCGCACTCGTCCGGTTCGGGCAGGACAGCCGGTCTGTTGAGCTCAGGGCAGCTCGAGACGATTCTGTCCTATATGCGGGCCAACCTCGAACAACCGGTCTCGGTCGGCGACCTGGCGTCCCTGGTCTCCTTCAGCCGTTTCCACTTCGTACGCTGTTTCAAGGCCACCACCGGATTCACCCCGTACCGCTATCTCACCGAACTCCGGATCGACCTGGCCCGCAAGTACCTCGAGACCGGCGACGACACCATCGCCCGCATAGGACGGCGCTGCGGATTCTCCGGTTCCGAGCACTTCTCGCGGAGCTTCCGCCGCATCATGGGATGCACGCCGTCGCAGTACCGGACGAGGCGCACCTGCAATGTCGGGCACAGACTGCCCGTGCTTTGATCGGTCTCCTCCGGGCAAGCTCGTTCGACGCGGTGAAACCGAGGTGTGCATGGCAGGCAAGGCCGGGCGGGTCCTGGTGGTCGACGACGACGCGGCGATACGGCGGTCACTGGCACGGGGGCTGAGACTGAGCGGATTCACGGTGACGATCGCGGACGGCGGTCACACCGGTCTGGCGGAGGCCCGCGCCGGCCGCCCCGACATCGTCGTCCTGGACGTCAGCATGCCCGATCTCAGCGGCATCGACGTGTGCCGGGCCCTGCGCGACGACGGCGACGACGTACCCGTGCTGATGCTCTCCGCGCTGGACGAGACGGCCGACCGGGTGGCGGGCCTACAGGCGGGCGGGGACGACTACCTGGTCAAGCCGTTCGCACTCCAGGAGTTGGTCCTGCGGCTGCACGCCCTGCTGCGCCGCCGCCCGCCGGCCGCCACCGCCCCCCTCCGCGTCGGCGGCCTCGTCCTCGACCCGGCCGCCCACCAGGCCGTTCTGGACGACCGGCCACTGCAACTGACCCGGCGCGAGTTCGCGCTGCTGGAGATCCTGGCCCGCAACGCGGGCATCGTGCTCACCCGCGAGCAACTGCTGGACTGGGTCTGGGGATACGACTTCCAGGTCCGCAGTGACGCCGTCGACACCTTCGTCAGCTATCTGCGGCGCAAGCTGGAGGCAGGCGGCCGGCCCCGGATGGTGCACACCGTGCGCGGGGTCGGTTTCGTCCTGCGCGCGGACCGCCAGACCCCGCACATCGAGGACACGCCGTGAAACTGTCCACCCGTATCGCGCTCGCGGTCGGCGTGAGTGTGCCCGTGCTGGTCCTCGCTTCCGGCTGGCTGCTGCTCCACCTGGTCAGCAGCGACCTGCGCACGCACCAGAACGACCAACTACGCGCCCGCGCGACGGTCGTAGCCCAGAACGCCAAGGCGTATCTGGACGTGGCCGGGACCGACCACCCGCTCCTGGAGCAGGTCCGCCGACGCCGGCTGATCAACTCCGCCCGGGATGTGGGCGTCCGGCTGAAGGGGCCGCAGGACACGATCTCGGCCGGCCCGCAGCCCGAGCCGAACCCCACGCTGCCCCGCAACGCCCTGACGCCCGTCACCGTGACCTCCGGCGGCAAGGACTGGCTCGTCCTGTCACTGTGCGTCGGTGCCGCGGCGAAAGAGAGCAACACCCCGAATCTGTGGCTGCTGTCACCGGACACGGCCGAGGACGAACTGGCGCTGGTGCGCCAACGGGTACTGACCGGTGCGCTGGTGGCCGCCGCACTGGCCGGTGCCACCGCCTGGGCCATCGCCGCCCGGGCGGTTCTTCCGCTACGGCGGCTTCAGCGGCGTACCAGTGGACTGGACCCCAGGACCAGCACCGTACGCCTGGAGCACACGCCGACCCGGATCACCGAGGTGGACGACCTGGCGTACACGGTGCAGACCGTGCTCGCCCGCTACGACGAGCAGGCCGCGCGCACCGGGGAGGCGCTGGCCACCGCCCGCGCGTTCGCCGCGACCGCCTCCCACGAGCTGCGCACCCCGCTGATGAGCATGCGCACCAACCTCGACATCCTCACCGACCACCCCGACCTCGACCCCGAGGACCGGGCGGAGGTGCTCGGGGACCTCGGGCGCGAACACACCCGGCTGCTCGGGCTGCTGGTGATGCTGAAGGCGCTCGCACAGGGCGACCTGATCGAGGCGGACGCGTTCTCGTCACTGGACCTCGGGGAGCTCGTGGAGGCGTCGGTCTGCGACCTGCGGCGCACTCGCCCCGACGCCGAAGTGTCCGTACGCACCACCGCGGGGGTGCGTGTCGACGGCTGGGAGCAGGGTCTGCGCTCGGCGGTGGACAACCTGCTGACCAACGCCTGGACCCACGGCCGCGCCGAAGACGGCGTCGCCCGCATCGAGGTGACCCTGCGCCCGCCGCTCGGTGGGCGCGAGGCGACCGCGGTGCTCGTGGTGGACGACCACGGCCGCGGCATCCCTCCCGAAAGCCGCGAGGAGATCTTCCAGCGTTTCCACCGCGGCCCCGACAGCCCCGGCTCCGGCCTGGGCCTCACCCTGGTCGCCCAGCAAGCCGCCCTCCACGGGGGCCACATCACCGTGTCGGACCGCCCTGACGGCCGGCCCGGCACACGCTTCGAGCTCCACCTGCCGGCCACGGGCGTCCAGGACGTGGAGTACACCCTGCCGCTGCTGCACCGCGACTGGCTGACCCGAACCCCCGAACAGGCCCCGCCGGGCCTGTTCACCAAGCGCACCTAGGTTTACGTTCGGCCAGGGTCGGTATCCGCTTTCCTCCCTGTCGAATTATTCCCCGCCAGTGCCAATTAATCCGGCGGCGGTCGACTTGCGACTGTCGCCGGTACGCCCGCATTCTGACCTGGCGTCCCTGTCTCCTTCCGAACTCTGCAGCGGCCTCGCATGCAATTAACTCTCAGCGATGCGGATGCAAAGGATATGGCATGAGTACTGAATTGCGAGAAACTCCCGCGGCCGCCTGCGACGAGGAGTTGGTGGAGCGGGCCCGCACCGCGGCACGGACGTTGGCGGCGAACGCCGCACGGACGGAGCATGATCTGCGTCCGGCCGCGGATTCCCTGGCGGTGCTACGGCGGGCCGGACTGTTCGCGATGGGCGTCCCGCGCGATGCCGGTGGGGCCGGAGCCGGTCTGCGGACCCAGGTGCGGGTGATCGCCGAACTGGGGCAGGGGTGTCCGTCGACGGCGTGGATCACCGCACTGTCCGCGGCCTTGAAGACCGTGTGCTCGGCGGTGTTCCCCGAGGCCGCCCGCGAGGTTCTGTTCGCCGACCCCGACGCGATCATGTGCGGTTCCACCACACCGCTGAGGGCCCTGGGCGAGCGGACCGGTTACGGTTTCAGCGTCTCGGGGCGGTGGCAGGCCGTCGCCGGCTGCGAGGACTCGGCGTGGGCGGTCCTCGCGGTACCCGTGCACGCGGAGGGCCAACCCGCCCTGTATTGCCCGGCGTTGATCTCGACCAGGGACCTCTCCGTCGAACGCGACCGGCCCGTCACCGGCATGGCCGGAACGGGCAGTCACACGCTCGTGGCCCAGGACGTGGCGGTACCCCCGGCCCACGTGGTGTTCCCCACCGCCGAAGCGGACCGGGCCCCCGGCTTCCCCGCCGCTTCGACGGCACTGCTCGGCATCGCCGTCGTCATGCTCGCCCCGCTGCTCGGAGCCGCACGCGGCGCCCAGCACGCGATGGAGAAAGTGTCAGCGGGCGTCGACGCCCTCACGCCGGCCGTCCGTCACCCACCGTCCCGGCCGTGGCTCACCACCGCCTGCCGGCTCCTCGACTCGGCGACAAGCCGCGTTCTGCGCGTAGCGGATGCCCTCGACGACCGGCTCCATCAGCTCCATGCTCCTGCGAACTCCGTGTTCCGCCCCGCGCGGGAACACGCACGCATGCGGGCGGAGCTGGCGTCCGCCGCGCAGGAATGCCGGGAGGCCGTGGACTGGCTGCTGGACCCGCACAGCCTGGGCGGCTTCGCCCCGGGCGCCTCGCTGCGGCGCATCTGGCGCGACCTGGCGGTCATGATGCGCCACCCGCAGTTCGGCCCCCACACCGTCGCGGAGGACTACGGCCGGGTTCTGTTCGGAGGTAGGAGGGGTCGGCCGAGACCTCGGGTACCAGACGAGCTAGAGGATCGTGGCGCGCTGGCGAGTAGACGAGGCGGCGTCGGTCCCGGCAGCGGTGAGTAAGCCGTGGGCTTGTGAGCCATGGGGACCAATGGGGGACCACACGGTGTCAGCAGCATTGAGCGGCACGTACGCCGACGCACGCCCTGCGCCCAAGATTCGCCCGTTATGCCCAGAAAGGGTGGCCGACCCTCACTCCTGGGGGTCAAGGGGTCGCAGGTTCAAATCCTGTCGTCCCGCCGTGCGAAAACGCAGATCGGTGGCCGTGCCGGAGTCAGTCCGGCACGGCCACCGATCATTCCGGTGTGACGGAGGCTCAGCCGGACGTGCCCGCCGGGGTCGTGGTGGTGGTGAAGCCTTCCTTCTTGTTGGCCGCGAGGGCGAAGTCATTGGTGAACGTCGTGCCGAGGTTCACCTTCGAGGTCGCGTGGCCGACCAGCTCCTCCGTGGCCAGGACGTTCTTGGGACCGTCGGCCGGCATGATGCCGTCCGGGAGGAACTGCCCCTTGTCCTGGGTCAGGGCCGAGATGTAGTCGGCCTTGGTGACCAGCTGGTTCTGCACGAACGACTGCGGCAGCTTGTCGGCGATGTCCGCCGCGCTGTGCTTGTCGATCCAGTGCATGGTGGCCACGAGCGCGTCGACGACCTTCTGCACCGCGTCCTTGTGCGAGTTCACCCAGTCGGTGCGGGCGATGACACCCGCGGCCGGCCAGGCGCCGCCGGTCGCGGCCTTGGCACCCTCGGTGGTGGCGACATCGACCGCCGAGTAGCCGACGCCCTTCTTCTCGATGGCGGCGACCGTCGGCTGCGTCGTCATGACACAGGCCACCTTGCCGTTCTGCAGCGCGGCGATGGCGGTGGAGCCCGCGCCGACCCCGATCCGGTGGAAGTCGCTCGTCTTGATGCCCTTCTTGGCGGCCAGGAACTGGGTCAGCGTGTCGGTGCCCGAGCCCAGGTCGGTCACGCCCAGCGTCTTGCCCTTGAAGTCCGCCGCCGAGTGCACCCCGCTCTTGGTGGCACACATCTCCCGCTCGCCCGGCGCACCGGACAGCTGGACGACGTCCTCGACGGCCTTGCCCTTCACCTGGAAGTCGATCGTGTGGTTGTACCAGGCGCCCGCCATGTCCACCTGCCCCGAGGCCATGGCGTCCTCGGCGCCGGTGCCGCCGTCCTGCTCGGTGCTCAGCACGACGTTGACGCCGTACTTCTTGTAGAAGCCGAGGTTCTGGGCGAGCTGGTAGGGCAGGTAGATCTGCTTGTCGATGCCGCCGACCATGATCCTGACGGTCGGGGTGCCGCCGGAGCCGCTGGAACCGGAGGAGCTGCTGGAACACGCCGTGGCCGCGCCGAGGGCGAGGACGGTGACGAGGGACGCGGTGAGGATTCTCTTGGACATGGCGGCTCTTTCGTTTTCGTTCTGAGGAACGGCGGTAGGGGAGGGGAAGAGGCGAGAATCAGAGGCTGTTGGCCTCGGTGGGGGCCGGCGGGCGCCAGGACAGCAGCCGGTGCTCGAGCTTGCCGATCAGCCACTCCGCGCCGAGCACGATCACCGCGATGACGAGCATCGTGGCGAACACACCGTTGGGGTCGAAGTTGTTCTGCGCGGTCTTGATGACGAGGCCGAGGCCGCTCTGCGCGCCGAGCACCTCGCCGACGAGCGCGCCGACGATGGCGAAGCCGAACGCGCTGTGCAGGCTGGCGATGATCCAGGTGAGCGCGGAGGGCACGATGACGTGCCGGATGATCTGCAGCTGGGAGGCGCCGAGCACCCGGGCGTTGGCGAGGATGTTGCGGTCGACCTCGCGGACGCCCTGGAAGGCGTTGAAGAAGACGATGAAGAACACCAGCACGGCGGCGAGCAGGATCTTCGGGGTGACGCCGATACCGAAGGCGACGATGAAGATCGAGCCGAGTACGATGCGCGGGATGGCGTTGACCATCTTGATGTAGGGACCGAGGACGTCGGACAGATAGCGGCTCTGGCCCAGCGCGACGCCGAAGACGACTCCGGTGCCGGCGCCGAGGGCGAAGCCGATGAGCGCCTCCTGGATGGTGGTCCAGATGTTCGCGTAGAAGGAGCCGAACTCGGTGCCGTTCTGGAAGAGGTCGATCAGCCGCTGCCAGATCCCGGACGGCTGCCCGAAGAAGAACGGGTCGACGATGCCCCAGGTGGTGAACGCCTGCCAGCCGCCGAGGACGAACGCGGCGAGGCCGAGGCGGCCCGCCCACACCAGCGCGACGCGGCGTCGTGCGGCCCGTTTGGCGGCGGCCGCGGCCGAGGCGTGCCCGCCGTCGGCGACCGGGACGGCGGAAGCGGTGGACGTCGTGCTCATGCCTTTCCTCCTGCGGTGCGTGCGTAGGCGCGCTCCACCTCTTCGCGCAGCGTGTCCCAGATCTGGTGCTGGAGTTCGATGAAGCGGGGCTGGTAGCGGATCTCCTGGACCGAGCCGCGCGGACGGGGCAGGTCGATGTCGAAGACGGCCTTGACCGACCCGGGGCTGGACGTCATGACGACGACCCGGTCGGCGAGCGCCACGGCCTCGTCCAGGTCGTGCGTGATGAAGATGACGGAGGGCCGGATCTGCTCCCACAGGTCCAGCAGCTCGGTGGACATGATCGCCTTGGTCTGTACGTCCAGGGCGCCGAACGGCTCGTCCATGATCAGGATCTTGGGTTCGTTGATCAGCGCCGCGGCCATCGCCACGCGCTTGCGCATGCCGCCGGAGAGCTGGTGCGGGTAGCGGTCCTCGAAGCCGGAGAGGCCGACGCGGCGCAGCCAGTCCCGGGCCGAGGCCTGGGCCTGCTGCTTGGGCACGCCGCGGAATATCGGGCCCATGAGCACATTGCCGAGGACCGTCTTCCAGGGCAGCAGCGCGTCCGCCTGGAACATGAAGCTGACGCCGTCGGTGATGCCGTCCACCTCGCGGCCGCCGACCTTGACCGAGCCCTCGCTGGGCCGGTCGAGCCCGGACACCATGCCGAGCGTGGTGGACTTGCCGCAGCCGGTGGGGCCGACCACCGCACAGAACTGACCCGGCTCCACGGTGAACGAAACGCCTTGCAGCGCCGTGAACACCTCACCGGCAGGGGTCAGGAATCGCTTGGTGAGCCCGGAGATCTCGATGCGCGCGTCCTCGCGCTCTGCTGCATCGGCGATCGGGCTCCTCGCGACATCGTTTCGCGAAGCCATGTGAGGCCGTCTCCTTCCACACCTCGTGGGGTCGAGGAAGGCAGACGCTAGAGGTCACCCCGTGTTACGTCGCTGTTTCCCAGGTATCTCGCGAAAGCCGCGTTAACCGGGGTTCTGCTCGTTCTGCTCAGTGAAACGGGGGTGGGCAGGATTTCGGCCATCAGGCACAATCACGCCACCACGGGTCCGGCGCCGGGCCGGCCCGGCACCACGCGGGACAGAGGCGAAGAGGCACCTGTGACACCCATCCGTATGCGGATCGGGCGCGGCGGGAGGGGGAGACTCTCCGCGCGGATCCTCGCCAGCCAGCTCGTCATCCTGGCGCTGACCGGCGCCATCGGATTCGTCCTGTTCGCCTTCGCGCAGCGCTCCGCGCTCGACCGCACCTACGAGGAGCGGGCTGTGGGCATCGCGCAGACCGCGGCCGCGGACCCGCAGATCCGGCGCGCCATGGAGTACGGCGACGGCGGTGACGTGGTGCAGACCGCCGCCGAGCGGATCCGGATCGCGTCGGGCGCGTCGTACGTGGTGGTGATCGACCTGCACGGGGTCCGCCACTCGCACCCCATGCCGCACCTGGTGGGCTCGCCGGTGGCCGAGCCGCTCGTGGTGCTGGACGGGCGGACGCACGTCGGCACCGACCAGGGCGCGACCGGACGGTCCGCCAACGGCAAGGCCCCGCTGTACGGGCCGACGCACAGGCTGGTCGGCGAGGTGTCGGTGGGCATCCCCGAACGGCATGTGCTCAGCGAGCTGTGGCGCGAGCTGCCCACCTTCGGCCTGTACGCCGCGATCGCCACCACGCTCGGTGCCACGGCCGCGTATCTGCTGGCCAGGCGGCTGAAGCGGACCACGTTCGGGCTGGAGCTGGAGGAGATCGCCGGACTGCTGCAGGACCGCGAGGCGATGCTGCACGGCATCCGCGAGGGCGTGGTCGCCTTCGACCCCGACGGCCGGATCACCGTGGTGAACGACGAGGCCCGCCGGCTGCTCGGCCTCGGTACCGCGCTCGGCCGGACCGTCGAGGAGGTGCTGCCCGACGGCCGGCTGCGCCGCGCCCTGGACGGCACCCTGACCGGCACCGACGTCAGCGTCCTGACCGACGAGCACTGCCTCGTCGTCAACCGTATGCCGGTCACCCTGCACGGCCGGGAACTCGGCGCCGTGGTCACCGTACGGGACCGCACCGAAATGGTCGGGCTGCTGCGCGAACTGGACTCCGTGCGGGGCCTGACAGACGCGCTGCGGGCCCAGCAGCACGAGTTCACCAACCGCATGCACACCCTGGCCGGCCTGCTCGACATCGGGGAGTACGACGACGCCTACGAGTTCGCCGTCGGCGCGGCCGGCACCGGGCAGGCGCTCACCGAATCGGTGCGCAGGCGGATCGGGAACTCGCTCATGGTCGGTCTGCTCGTGGCCAAGACCACGGTCGCCGGCGAACGCGGGGTACGGATCGTGCTGACCGACGACTCGTCCCTCGGCCAGGACCCGCCGCACCTGCACCGGCTGCTGACCATCGTGGGCAACCTGCTGGACAACGCGGTCGACGCGGCCGGCGAGGGTCCGCGCCCGGCGGACGGCCGCGAGGTACGGCTCACCCTGACCGAGGGCCCTCGCGAGGTGCGCATCCGGGTCGCGGACACCGGTCCGGGGATCCCGCCGGAGGCGGCCGAGTCGATCTTCGAGGACGGCTTCTCGACCCGGCCGGAACGGGGCACCGCCCGGCGTGGCCTCGGCCTGGCCCTGGTGCACCGCCTGGTGCAACGGCACGGCGGCACCATCACGGTCAGCGAAGGCCCCGGCGCCGTCTTCACGGTCGTACTGCCCCTGCCGGACAAGGCCCTCGCGCCTGAGGGAGCACTGTTCACCAAGGCGTTGCCGGTGGGAGGCGAGCGCTGATGATCCGGACCCTGGTCGTGGACGACGACTTCCGGGTGAGCCACATCCACAGCGAGTACGTGAGCCGCGTCGCGGGCTTCGACGTGGTCGGCGAGGCGGCGAGCGTCGCCGAGGCGCTGGAGGCGGTCCGGGCACTGCGCCCCGACCTGCTGCTGCTCGACATCTTCCTGCCCGACGGCAGCGGGCTCGACGTGCTGCGCCGGCTCACCGGGGACGAGGGAGGCGACCGCCCCGACGCCCTGATGATCACCGCGGACCGGGACATCGAGTCGGTGCGCACCGCCATGAAGCTCGGCGCCGTGGGCTACCTGGTCAAGCCGTTCGGCTCCCCCGACCTGTGCGAACGGCTCACCGCCTACCGGGAGCTCCAGCAGCGCGTGGAGGTGCTCGGCCCGGCCGCCGAGACCGATCAGGCCGATGTGGACGCCCTGTTCAGCGCCGCCCGGCCGCCCGCCGTGCCACGGGTGCCGGCCAAGGGCCACTCGGCGCCCACCCTGACCCTGGTCCACCAGGCGCTGCGCACCGCGCGCGGCCCGGTGTCGGCGGCCGAGGCGGCCGAACTCACCGGCGTCTCCCGCGCCACGGCCCAGCGCTATCTGTCCTACCTGGTCAAGGAGGGCATGGTCCGCCTGGAACTGCGATACGGCGCGACCGGGCGTCCGGAGCACCGCTATCGCATCGTCACCTGAAGCGGCGGACCGGCCGTTCACCGGCTGGGGGCCACGCCCCCGATCGTCTCCGCCGGCTTCCGCTGCCGACGCGCCGCCATCACCGCGTAGACCAGGATCCCGGCGAACAGGAACAGCACACCCTGGTACACCGCCGCGTAGCCGGCGCCCGCCATCAGCCAGATGGAGAAGGCGGCCGCGACCGCGGTGATCACCGAGTCCCGCACCAGGCGCGAGCGGTCCACGGACCGGCCGGAGACCAGGTGGAAGAGCTGCGCGCCGGTCGCCAGCAGGTACGGCACGGTCGCGGTGAACGTGGTGACGAGGACCAGGACGTCGAAGACCTTCGCCGAGCCCGACAGGTAGTTGTACGCCGTGAGCAGGGAGGACAGCACGACCGTGACGCCGACACCGACCGTCGGCACGCCCCGGCGGCGGCGTGCGAAAGCGGCCGGGAACAGGCCGTCCTTCGCCGCGGCGTACGGCGTCTGCGCGCTCAGCAGCGTCCAGCCGTTGAGGCAGCCCGTCATCGACACCAGCGCCGCCAGCGCCACCGCCGTACCACCCCAGCTGCCCCCGAACATCGTGTTCACGGCGTCGGAGAAGGGGGCCGTGGAGGCCACCAGGCGGTGGTGAGCGACCGTGCCGAAGACGGACAGCGTGCCCAGGAGGTAGACCAGCGCGGCGCCCGCGGTGCCGATCACGGTGGCGCGCCCCACGTTGCGGCGGGCGTTCCTGACCTCGCCGGCGCTCACGGCGGCGGACTCCACCCCGAGGTAGGAGAAGAGCAGCAGGGCGGCGGAGGCGGAGACGGCTCCGATCGCGCTGTGCCCGCTCGCGTTGAACGGCCCGAGCCGGGACGGGTCGAAGAAGAACAGGCCGCCGACCGCGACGAGCAGCAGCGGCACGAACTTCAGCACGGTCGAGACCAGCTGGACCGCGCCCACGTACCGGGTGCCGGCGAAGTTGGCGAGGGCGGGCAGCCACTGCAGGACCAGGGCGGCCAGACACGCGGTCCACTTGTGGCCGCCCACCGGGATCAGCACGTCCAGGTAGCCGACGGCGGCGACGGCGAGCGCCGCGTTCGACACCCAGGTGGTGATCCAGTACGCCCAGGCGGCGAGGAACCCGGCGAAGTCGCCGAAGGCCTCGCGGGCGTAGACGTAGGGGCCGCCGGTGCGCGGGTCGCGTGCGGCGAGCCGGCCGAAGACCAGCGCGAGCGCGATGGCACCCACGGTCAGCACCCCGAAGGCGACCAGGCTGACCCAGCCGTACGGGGCGATGGAGGCGGGGAGCAGAAAGATGCCGCCGCCGATGATGTTGCCCATGACCAGCGCGGTCGCGACGGGCAGGCCGAACCGGCGGGCGTGCCTGCCGGTGTCGGGAAGGTCTCCGACGGCAGCGGTGAGCTCCGCGGAGGTGGCCGGAGCCGGCTGCGGGGCGGTTCCGGTGACGTGCATGAGTGGTGCGCCTCTCATCGAACAGATGTCCCAGGATCGCCGGGACCCCGCCATGGTCCGGGATGCCCCGGCCCGCCGCAAAATCGCCGTTTCTTGTGCCGTCCGGGCGGGTCGTTCGTGAAAAAAGTGCGCTGACGCGGCGTCTCCTCCGCCAGATTTTCCGCGCCTCGGCCTCGCCTCGGCCTCGCCTCGGTCCCGCGTCGGCCCTGCCTCGGTCCCGCGCCGGCTAGCCCCGGTCCGTTCCCTCCGCCCACAGACTGCGCACATGACCCAGATGCCGGGTCATGATCGCGTGGACGGCCTTCTCGTCCCGTTCCAACAGGGCGTCGAGGAGTTCCAGGTGCTCCTCGGCCGAGGCGAGCAGCCGGCCGGCCTCCACCAGGGCCGTCAGGCCGTAGAGGCGGGAGCGTTTGCGCAGGTCGGCGACCACCTCGACCAGGTGGGCGTTGCCCGCGAGGGCGAGCAGGCCGAGGTGGAAGCGGGTGTCGGCCTCGACATAGGCGATCAGGTCGCCCGCCACCGCGGCCGTGACGATCTCGCGGGCCGCCGGGCGCAGCGCCTCCAGCGAGACACGGTCGGCGGTGCGGGCCAGTTCGACGACGGTCGGAATCTCGACGAGGGCGCGGATGTGCGTGTACTCGTCCAGCTGCCTGTCGGAGACGACGGTGACCCGGAAGCCCTTGTTCGGCACGGTGTCGACCAGGCCCTCCTTGGCCAGGTCCAGCATCGCCTCCCGCACCGGCGTCGCGGAGACGCCGAAGCGGGCCGCGAGCGAGGGCGCGGAGTAGACCGCGCCCGGCCGCAGCTCGCCGGCGATCAGCGCGGCGCGCAGCGCGTCGGCGACGCGCTCGCGGTAGCTGCTGCGCCGGCCGCCCAGTCGGGGAAGCGCGGGCATCTGCGTGCCTCGCTCGTCTTGTGCCATGTCACGCATCACCGGATGAGTCTAGAGGATGGCCCGGATGGCCTAGAGGACGAAGCCCTCCGGGAAGGGGTCGGTGGGGTCCAGGAGGTACTGCGCGGTGCCGGTGATCCACGCCCGGCCGGTGAAGCTGGGCAGCACCGCCGGGCGGCCCGCCACCTCCGTCGTGCCGAGCAGCCGCCCGGTGAACCGGGTGCCGATGAAGGACTCGTTCACGAACTCGGTGTGCAACGGCAGTTCGCCGCGCGCGTGCAACTGCGCCATGCGTGCGCTGGTGCCCGTGCCGCACGGGGAGCGGTCGAACCAGCCGGGGTGGATGACCATCGCATGGCGCGAGTGGCGTGCCGTGGCGCCGGGCGCGTACAGGTGGACGTGGTGGCAGCCGCGGATGGAGGGATCCTCCGGATGCACCGGCTCCGCCTCCGAGTTGATCGCGTCCATGAGCGTCAGACCGGCCGCGAGGATGTCGTCCTTGCGGGCGCGGTCGAAGGGCAGCCCGAACGCGTCGAGCGGGAGGATCGCGTAGAAGTTGCCGCCGTAGGCGAGGTCGTAGGTGACCGTGCGCCCGTCGGGCAGGGTGATCCTGCGGTCCAGGGCGACGGCGAACGACGGCACGTTCCTCAGGGTCACGTTCCGCGCGGCGCCGTTCTCCACCGCCACCTCGGCCACCACCGGCCCCGCCGGGGTGTCGAGCCGGATGGTGGTCACCGGCTCCACCACCTCCACCATGCCGGTCTCGACCAGCACGGTCGCCACCCCGATGGTGCCGTGCCCGCACATCGGCAGATAGCCGGAGACCTCGATGTAGATCACGCCCCAGTCGCAGTCGGGGCGGGCCGGCGGTTGCAGGATCGCGCCGCTCATCGCGGAGTGGCCCCGAGGTTCGTTCATCAGCAACCGCTTGATGTGGTCGCGGTGTTCACGGAAGTACAGCCGCCGCTCGTTCATGGTCACACCCGGTACGGTGCCGATCCCGCCGGTGACGACCCGGGTCGGCATGCCCTCGGTGTGCGAGTCGACGGCGTGCAGGACGAGCTTGCTGCGCACGCTTTTCGCCCCCTTCTCAGACGAGCCCTGTGGCTACGGCCTTCTCGGTGGCCGCCCGGACCGCCGCCTCCTGCTCGGGGAGCAGCGGGACGCGCGGCGGGCGCACCGGCCCGCCGTACCGGCCGACGACGTCCATGGACAGTTTGATGGCCTGCACGAACTCGACCCGGGAGTCCCAGCGCAGCAGCGGATGGAGCTGCCGGTACAGGGGGAGCGCGGTGGTGAGGTCCCCGGCCACCGCGGCGCGGTACAGCTCCACCGAGGCCCGGGGGAGCGCGTTCGGGTAGCCGGCCACCCAGCCCTTGGCGCCCGCCACGGCCAGCTCCAGCAGGACGTCGTCGGCGCCGATCAACAGATCCAGTTCCGGGGCGAGTTCGGCGATGCGGTAGGCGCGGCGGACGTCACCGGAGAACTCCTTGACGCCGTGGATGTGGCCCTCGCCGTACAGCCGGGCGAGGAGTTCGGGCACCAGGTCGACCTTGGTGTCGATCGGGTTGTTGTACGCCACCACCGGCAGGCCCGCGCGGGCGACCTCGGCGTAGTGGGCGAGGACGGAACGCTCGTCGGCGCGGTAGGCGTTGGGCGGCAGCAGCATCACCGACGCACAGCCGGCCTCGCCCGCCCGCTCGGCCCAGCGTCGCGCCTCGGCGGAGCCGTACGCGGCGACGCCCGGCATCACCCGCGCGCCGCCGACCGCCGCCACGGCCGTCTCCACCACCCGGGTCCGCTCCTCGGGGGTGAGCACCTGGTACTCGCCGAGCGAGCCGTTCGGTACGACGCCGTCGCAGCCGTGTCCGACCAGCCAGGCGCAGTGCTCGGCGTAGCGGTCGTAGTCGATCGAGAGGTCGTCGCGCAGCGGGAGGGCGGTGGCGACGAGGACGCCGCGCCAGGGGCGGTTCGGTGACTGGGTCATGCGGATCCCTTATCCAATGAGGTGTGACATATTACTGTCGCGGTGACCTGGGGACCAGGTCTCGGTTCGGCTGGTTCAGTCCTCCGGCAGCCCGGCCAGGACGCCGAGCGGCACCGGCCGGGCGAAGGGACGACGGCCGGGCGTGAACGGGCATCCGGTCAGACCGGCCACCGCGGGCGCGCACACGCGGCCCTGGCACCAGCCCATCCCGGCCCGGGTGAGCAGCTTCGCGGTGCGCAGATCCCCGGCGCCGAGCGTGCCGGCGGCCGCCCGTACCTGGCCGGCGGTGACCTCCTCGCACCGGCACACCACCGTGTCGTCCGTGATCCGGTCCGCCCAGCCCGGGGGTGGCGCGTACACCGTCTCCAGGGCCGCGAAGAACGCCCGTTGCCGGGTCCTGGCCCGGGCCGCCGCCGCCCAGTCGTGCGGGTCGGGGGCGGTGCCGCGCAGGCGGGCGGCGATCGAGCGGCCGGCGATGTGCCCCTCGGCGAGCGCGAGGGCCGCCCCGCCGATCCCGGTGGTCTCCCCGGCCGCCCAGACCCCGGGCACGTCGGTGCGCTGCTCGTCGTCGACCCGTACGTCCGTGCCGGCCAGGGTGCAGCCGAGCGTCTCGGCGAGGTCGGTGTGCGGCAGCATGCCGTGTCCGACGGCGAGGGTGTCACAGGGGATGCGGCGCGCGCTGCCGGGCCTGACCCGCCCGCCCCGCTCCAGCGCTGCGACGGTGACCGCCTCCAGCCGGTCGGTGCCGTGCGCCTCCAGCACGGTGTACCGGGAAAGCGTCCGTACCCGGTGCCGCAGCAACCGCCCCGCGTACCACGCGCCTTCGGCGAGCTTGCCGGGCTCCGTCGCCGCGAGGGCCGGTGTGCGGCGCAGTACGGCCGCGGGGTCGGCGGACTCGACCAGCGCGGCCACGCGCGCCCCGGCCGCGGCGAGCCCCGTGGCCACCGGCAGCAGCAGGGGTCCGGTGCCGGCGACCACGACCGTACGGCCGGGCAGCACCAGGCCGCCCTTGAGCATGGCCTGCGCGCCGCCCGCCGTGACCACGCCGGGCAGCGTCCAGCCGGGGAAGGGCAGTACGCGCTCGTACCCGCCGGTGGCGAGCAGCACGGCGTCGGCGCGGACGGTGACGCCCTCCTCCTGTGCGGGGCCGCGCAGGGCGTGCACCCGGAAGGCCCCCGACCCCTGCTTCACGCACCAGACATGATGATCCGGCAGGTGGGTGACGCGCCCGGCCGTGATGTGCCGGCCGATGCCGTCCCGCAGCCGCTGCCAGGCGCGCCACTGGTGGTGCAGGGCCTCGGGTCGGCGGGCGCCGAGCGCCCGGGCGGGCTGCCGGTAGAACTGGCCGCCCGCCTGCCCGGCCGCGTCGACGAGGGTGACCCGTACACCCCGGGCGGCCGCCGCCAGTGCCCCGGCGAGCCCCGCCGGGCCCGCCCCGACGACGGCGAGATGCGCGCGCTCAGTCATCGTCCCGGCCCGTCCCCTCCTGGGTGCGGATCACGTCGCCCGGCCGCACCGGCACCAGGCAAGCCCGTTGGTTCACCTGTCCGTTGAGGGTCACCAGGCAGTCGAAGCACACCCCGATCCCGCAGAACACCCCGCGCGGCCGGCCGGCCCCGCGGGTGCTGCGCCAGGAGGTCACGCCCGCCGCCCACAGCGCCGCCGCGACCGTCTGCCCGGGCAGGGCCGCGAGGGGCCGCCCGTCGAAGCTGACGGTGAAGGCCTCGCCCGGGCGGGCCCGGGCCAGCTCCAGGGGATTCACGGTGTGTCGCCTCCGTCGGTGTCGTGTCCCTCGAACCGCTCCGGCCGGAACGGCGTGAGATCCAGTTCCGGTGTCTTCCCGGTGAGCGTCTGCGCGATCAACTGCCCGGTACCGGCGGCCAGTCCGATGCCGGCGCCCTCGTGCCCGCAGGCGTGGAACAGCCCCGGCGCGCGGGGGTCGGGGCCGATCGCCGGGAGGTGGTCGGGCAGATACGGCCGGAAGCCCGCGTACGTGCGCAGCGCGCGCACCCGCTCCAGGAAGGGGAACAGCCCGATCGCTCCGGCCGCGAGCGCCCGTACGGCCGGAAGCGACAGCGAGCGGTCGAAGCCGACCCGCTCCCGGCTCGCGCCGATCAGCACCGGCCCGGCGGCCGTCCCCTCCACCACCGGCGAGGTGCGCAAGGAGGCCGAGTCGCTCGCGACGTCGGCCACGTAGTCCGCGGCGTACACCTTGTGCCGGACCATCCGCGGCAACGGCTCGGTGACGAGGACGAAGCCGCGCCGGGGGAGCACCGGCAGCCGGACACCGGCGAGCGCCGCGAGGGCACCGCCCCAGGTACCGGCCGCGTTCACCACCGCCGGTGCGTGCAGATCGCCCTGGTCGGTACGGACGCCGGTCACGGCGCCGCCGGCCGAGCGCAGCACCCCGGTCACGGTCCAGCCCGTGTGCAGGCGGGCGCCGGAGGCGCGGAGCAGGTGGGCGGCGGCGAGGGCGGGCATGACCTGGGCGTCCTGTGGATAGTGCACCCCGCCCGTCAGGCCCGGGACCACATGCGGTTCCAGGGAAGGGAGTTGCGCTGCCGCCACCGGGTCGGCCACGACTCCCGCGGCCCGCTGGGCGTCCGCGAACGCGTGCAGCGCGGCGAGGGACTCGGGGGCGGAGGCGACGACCAGGCCGCCCTTGGGCTCGTACTCGACCGCCGCCCCCAGCTCGTCGCCCAGCTGCGCCCACAACCGGGCGGACAGCAGGGCGAGGTCGAGCTCGGGGCCCGGTTCCTTGTCGGAGACGAGCAGGTTGCCCTCGCCCGCGCCGGTGGTGCCGCCGGCCACCGGGCCCCGGTCCACCACCCGGACGCCGAGGCCGGACCGGGCGGCGTACAGCGCACAGGCCGCACCCACCATGCCGGCTCCGACGACCACGACATCGCAGGTCAGTCGCTTTGCCACAGCAGTACTATGTCACATGTCGCCGATTCCGAGGAGACCTCGGACAGCTTCGTCCCGACACTCCCGCCCCATTCGCGCCCCATTCCCGTCCCAGGCGTGGACGCCCCCTTGACGTCGCCGGATGCCGGATCGACACTCCAGGGTGGGAATCCTAGTGAACAGGTAGGGAATGATGACGCGCCTCGACACCGGCACCGGCCCCGCGCGCCGTACGCCGCTGTGCGCACCCCTGCTCACCTCCCGCCGGCACATCGATCTGCTGCGCGTCTGCAGCGCGATCAGCCCTCAGCGCTGAGCCGGAGCCCCGCGCCCGCCGGCACGCACATCCGTACGTCCATCACCCGGGGAGACGCATGTCCATCACTCCGCTCGCCGCCGTCCCGTCCGTCCACCGCGTCGCGCCCGTCTTCCGGGGCCGCATCGGCCAGGACGCGCGCAGCGGCCATTACGCCGTGCCGCACCGCTACCGGCTCCATCTCTCGACCGCCTGCCCCGACGGGCTCCGCCTCGCCGTCGGACACAGCCTCCTCGGCCTGGACGGCAGTTGTCCGGTCACGGTCCTGCCCGCCGTACCGGACTGTCCCGGCGGCGGCCACTCGGCGCTGCGCCCGCTGTACGAGGCGAGCGCCCACCACTACACCGGCCCGGCCCTCGCGCCCGTGCTCAGCGACGACTGGTCCGGACGGATCGTCAGCACCCAGGCCCGCGACATCCTGCGCGACCTCGACCGCTTCTTCCCGCGCGAGGACCGCCTCGCCCTGTACCCGTGCGGTCAGGAGTCCGTGATCGAGGCCGTCGAGCGGATGTGCGCCGAGGGGATCGAGGAGGCCGCGCAGCGCGCCGGACAGGCCGGCACCGACGCCGCCGAGCGGGCCGCCGCCCTGGACGTGCTCCTGGACACCCTGGGCCGGCTGGAGAGCCGGCTGGCCGCGGAGGCGTACCTGGTCGACGACCGGCTCACCGCCGCCGACATCGAACTGTGGGTCACCCTGGTGCAGTTGGACACCGTCCACCGCTGCCACCTGGACGCCGCCGCCGTCCACCGCATCGCCGGCCACCGCGCCCTGTGGGCCTACGCCCGCCGCCTGGCCGCCCATCCCGCCTTCGGCCGCCACCTCGACCTCGACGGCATCTCCCGCCGCCACCACGGTCGTTGCCGGGGACTGGAGGCCGCCGGGGCCGCCGTCCAGATCCTGGACTGGGCGGGCCACCTCGCGGGCGCCGAGGACGCTTCCCGCAGGTGAGAAACGGTCGGGCGGCGTCCACTCCGCGGACAGCCGTTGACATGTGAACGGACGACTGCCTTACTTACGGCTCAGAACGGTCATGAGCGTCAGCACCAAGCCCTGGCTGGCTGACCGGCAACCCTCGCATCGCGGTGGGGTGCCCCAGGTGACGACCGGACCGGAATGACGTTTTCGGTAAGCGCGAGGGCCCCGCGGGGCCGGAACAGTGACAGGTGACGCCATGTACGCAGCTCCCAGGACGGCCGCGAGCCGGCCCCAGGGCTGCGTACGGTCGTACGCCGGGCTCCTCGTCGCCGACCGCGCCGTCGATCTGCTCCGCGTCAACAGCGCACTGTGTACCGCCCCGGGCTCTGCCCGCTGTCAGGGCTGACGTCTCCTTCCAGCCCTCGCATCTCCAGCACCCGCGTTCCTGACGCCCACCGCCACGCCGGTGTGCCATCGCCCGCCCAGCCCCCGGTTCCCGCGCGCTGCCGTGCGCCGCCCCGTGCCGTCGTGCCGTGGCGGTGCCCACGCCCGAGCGTCGTGAGCCGGGGTGTCCGACTCCACCGGAGCCCGCCATGAGTGAACCCCCAGGCGCCGCCGTCTCCCTCGCCGAGGCGCCGCCCGCCGACACCCCGTCAAAGCCGCTGAGCGCTCAGCGGGTTCAGCCGCTGCGCCGGCCCGGCCGGTGGATCGCCACCGCCGTCGTCCTCGTGCTCGTCGCACAGATCGTGCACGGACTGGCCACGAACCCGTTCTACCAATGGGACCGCTTCCGCTACTGGTTCCTGCGCCCCACGGTCCTCGACGGGCTCCTCGTCACCCTCGAAGTCGCCGCTCTCAGCGCGGTCTTCGGCCTCCTCGGCGGCATCCTGCTCGCTCTCGGCCGGCAGTCCGGCAGCCCGGTGCTGCGCGCCGTGAGCTGGACCTACACCTGGCTCTTCCGCTCGGTGCCGCTCATCGTCGTCCTCATCTTCCTCTACAACTTCTCGGCCCTGTACAAGACGGTGAGCCTCGGCATCCCCTTCGGCCCCGCCTTCGTCACCTTCGACGAGTCCAGGCTGGCCACCGACATGACGGTCGCCGTGGTCGGGCTCAGCCTCAACGAGGCGGCGTACGCGGCGGAGGTCGTACGCGGCGGCCTCCTCTCCGTCGACCAGGGCCAGCACGAGGCGGCGGCCGCGCTCGGCCTGCCCAGGGGCTACCAGTTCACCAGGATCGTGTTCCCGCAGGCCCTCAGGTCGATCACGCCGAACTACGTCAACCAGCTCATCGGCCTGATCAAGAGCACCTCGCTGGTCTTCTACGTCTCGCTGCTCGACCTCTTCGGCTCCGTGCAGACCATGGGCAGCACCTACCCCGGCGACATCGTGCCCCTGCTGCTCGTCGCCACCGTCTGGTACCTGATCCTCACCAGCGTCGTGTCCGTCGTCCAGTTCTACGTCGAGCGGTACTTCGCCCGGGGCGCCACCCGCACCCTGCCGCCGACCCCGCTGCAGAAGGCGCGCGCCGGCCTCGACGGGTTCCGGGCCCGGCTGCGCAGGGAGGCCGCCGTATGACCGCCACCGACACCCTGGAGACCACCCCGGCCGCGCTGGAGATTCACGGCGTCCACAAGTGGTACGGCACCCACCGCGTGCTCGACGGCATCGACCTGACCGTGCGCCCCGGCGAGGTCACCGTCGTCATCGGCCCCTCCGGCTCCGGCAAGTCCACCCTGCTGCGGGTCATCAACCACCTGGAGAAACCCGAGATCGGCCACGTCAGCGTCGGCGGCGAGCCGATCGGCGTCCAACGCGGCAGCGGCGGCCGGCTGAAGGAGCTCAGCGAGCGGGCCATCCTGGCCCAGCGCAGCCGGATCGGCTTCGTCTTCCAGAACTTCAACCTCTTCCCGCACCTGACCGTCCTCGACAACGTCGCCGCCGCGCCCGTCGCCACCGGGAAGCTGACCAAGCCCGAAGCGCTGGACCTGGCCCGGGAACTGCTCACCCGGGTCGGCCTCGGCGACCGTACCGGCGCCTATCCCCGCCAACTCTCCGGCGGACAGCAGCAGCGGGTCGCCATCGCCCGCGCCCTCGCGCTGCGCCCCGGCATCATCCTCTTCGACGAGCCGACCTCCGCGCTCGACCCCGAGACGGTCGGCGAGGTGCTCTCCGTCATCAAGGACCTCGCCACCAGCGGCACCACCCTGGTCATCGTCACCCACGAGATCGGCTTCGCCCGCGAGGTCGCCGACCGGATCGTCTTCATCGACGGCGGCCGGATCGTCGAACAGGGCCCGCCCGAGGAGGTCCTGGACCGGCCCCGGCACGAGCGGACCCGGGACTTCCTCGCCAAGGTCCTCTGACTCCCCTTTCCCCCGATCAGTACCGAACGACAAGGACAGCCATGCACAGCCACCTCTCCCGACGCAGCCTGATACGCGGCATCACCGCGGCGACCGCCGTCGCCTCCCTCGCCGGCGGGCTCGCCGCCTGCGGTGGCGACAGCGACGCGGCGACCACGACCGACAGCGCCGGTACGGTGACCGTGGGCAGGGTGTCCAACGGCGCGGCCCAGCAGACCACGCTGAAGGTCGCCGAGGTCGAGTCCCTCAAGGCGGAACTGCCCGCGGCCGTCCGCAAGCGCGGCACCCTGAAGATCGTGGTGGGCGCGCTGCCCGACGGCTTCCCGCCGCTCGCCTACATCGGCGGCGACCAGAAGACGCTCACCGGCGCGGAGCCCGACTTCGGCCGCCTGGTCGCGGCCGTCCTCGGACTCAGGCCCCAGCTGTCCAACGCCACCTGGGAGAACATGTTCGTCGGTATCGACAGCGGCAAGGCCGACGTCGGCTTCGCCAACATCACCGACACCGAGGAACGCAAGAAGAAGTACGACTTCGCCTCCTACCGCAAGGACAACGTCGGCTTCGAGGTGCTGAAGAAGAGCACCTGGAACTTCGACGGCGACTACGAGAACCTCGCCGGCAAGACGGTCGCCGTCGACAACGGCACCAACCAGGAGAAGATCCTCCTGGAGTGGCAGACGAAGCTGAAGAGGGAGGGCAAGAACCTCACCGTCAAGCACTACGCCAGCAAGAACGCCACCTACCTGGCGCTGACCGGCGGCAGGATCGACGCCTACTTCGCGGCGAACCCCGGGGTCGCCTACCACGTCACGCAGACCGCCAAGTCGCCGAACCCGACCCGCAGCGCGGGCACGTTCTCCGGCGCCGGTGCACGTCTCCAGGGTCTGATCGCGGCCACCACCAAGAAGGACAGCGGCCTCGCCAAGCCCATCGCCGACGCCATCAACTACCTGATCAAGAATGGTCAGTACGCCGAGTGGCTCAAGGCCTACAACCTCTCCAACGAGGCCGTCGCCAAGTCCGAGGTCAACCCGCCGGGGCTGCCGCTGAGCAACTCCTGACCCGCCCAGCAGCGTCCAAGCCGACTGGAGAGGACTTTCGCCTCCGTGCCTCAGCGGTCCCCCCTCCGCGGAGGGGGGACCCGACCGGGTGCCCGACGGCCGACGGGCCGAAGGCAGCGGGGAGGGTGTGCAGCTGGTCGACACCGCGCTGCGCCCTGCGCCGCCGCTCGCGCATCGTGCGGGTCCGTGGCGCGGGAACCCGTGAACAGGTCCGCGGCGCGGTCCTCGGTGCGGAGGCGCGCGGGCCGGTCCGCAGCGCGGAGGCAGGCGGGGAAGTCCCCGGCGCGGAAACCGGCATGAGGGTCCGCCGAGCGGGAACAACCGCGGCCGGCCGCGCGTTGTGGGTCATGACGAGATGCGCGAGGCGGTCGCTCACCCGGCCCGCCCCGCCCGACGGACGGAGGTGACGGCCGTGACACGTGTCCTCCCGCCGCACGCCCCGCGCCCGTACCGCTCCGTCCGGCTGACCACCCGGCCGCACATAGACCTCCAGCGCGTGTCCGCCGCACTCTGTCGCCGCTGACCTCTCTCCCGGCCGCAAGGCCGGGCCCGCTTCCTGCCGCGCTCGCCCCTCGCCGACGCCTGCCCTCGCGAGCCGGTGTTCTCGTTACGGCCATCAAGGAAGGCACCGCCGTGTCCTCAACTCCCGCCTCTCCTCTGCACCTTGCCGTCGCCCTGGACGGCACCGGCTGGCACCCCGCGTCCTGGCGCGAGCCGGTCGCCCGCCCCCGGGACCTGTTCACCGCCGGCTACTGGGCCGACCTGGTCGCCGAGGCCGAACGGGGCCTGATCGACTTCGTCACCATCGAGGACGGCCTCGGCCTGCAGTCCTCGCACTTCCTCGACCCCGACGAGCGCACCGACCAGGTGCGCGGCCGGCTCGACGCGGTGCTCATCGCCTCCCGCGTCGCCCCGCTCACCCGGCACATAGGCCTGGTCCCGACCGTGGTGGCCACGCACACCGAGCCGTTCCACATCTCCAAGGCGATCGCCACCCTCGACTACGTCAGCACCGGCCGCGCGGGCCTGCGGGTGCAGATCAGCGCCCGGCCGAACGAGGCGGCCCACTTCGGCCGCCGTACCATCGGCCGGATCGAGGCCTACGACAGCCCGGCCGCCCAGGACATCGTCACCGAACTGTTCGACGAGGCCGCCGACCACGTGGAAGTGGTGCGCCGGCTCTGGGACAGCTGGGAGGACGACGCCGAGATCCGGGACGCGGCGACGGGCCGCTTCATCGACCGGGACAAGCTGCACTACATCGACTTCGAGGGCCGCCACTTCAGCGTCAAGGGTCCCTCGATCACGCCCCGACCGCCCCAGGGGCAGCCGCCGGTCACCGCCCTCGCCCACCAGAGCGTGCCCTACCGGCTCGTCGCCCACCAGGCCGACGTCGGCTATGTCACCCCGCACGACGCGGAGCAGGCCCGCGCCATCGTCGCCGAGATCCGCGCCGAGCAGCGGGCGGCGGGCCGCGCCGGGGACACCCTGCACGTCTTCGGCGACCTCGTCGTCCTCCTCGACGACAGCCGGGCCGAGGCCGGGGCCCGGCGCGAGCGGCTGGACGCGCTCGCGGGCGAGCCGTACACCAGCGACGCGCGGATCTTCACTGGTACGGCCGCCGAACTCGCCGATCTGCTGGAGGAGTTCGCGACCGGCGGGCTGACCGGGTTCCGGCTGAGGCCGGCCGTCGCCGGGCACGACCTGCCCCGCATCAGCCGTGACCTGGTGCCCGAACTGCAACGCCGGGGCCGCTTCCGGGACGCCTACGAGTCCGACACCCTGCGCGGCCTGCTCGGCCTCGCCCGCCCCGCCAACCGCTATGCCGCAGCCATCGCCTGAGCAGCCGGAGAGGACGACCGCACCCATGAGCAAGCCGCTGAAGCAGATCCACCTGGCCGCCCACTTCCCCGGCGTCAACAACACCACCGTGTGGAGCGACCCGGCCGCCGGCAGCCACATCGAGTTCAGCTCCTTCGCGCACTTCGCGAAGACCGCCGAACGCGCCAAGTTCGACTTCCTCTTCCTCGCCGAGGGACTCAGGCTGCGCGAACAGGGCGGCAGGATCTACGACCTGGACGTCGTCGGCCGCCCCGACACCTTCACCGTGCTGGCCGCGCTCGCCGCCGTCACCGACCGGCTCGGCCTGACCGGCACCATCAACTCCACCTTCAACGAGCCGTACGAGGTGGCCCGCCAGTTCGCCAGCCTCGACCACCTCTCCGGCGGCCGCTCCGCGTGGAACGTGGTCACCTCCTGGGACGCCTTCACCGGCGAGAACTTCCGCCGCGGCGGCTTCCTGCCGCAGGAGGAGCGCTACTCCCGCGCCAAGGAGTTCCTCACCACCGCGCACGAGCTCTTCGACTCCTGGCGCGGCGACGAGATCCTCGCCGACCGGGCGACCGGCACCTTCCTGCGGGACGCCAAGGCCGGCGCCTTCGTGCACCAGGGGCAGCACTTCGACATCCACGGCCGGTTCAACGTCCCGCGCTCCCCGCAGGGCCGCCCGGTGATCTTCCAGGCCGGCGACTCCGACGAGGGCCGCGAGTTCGCCGCCGCCGACGCGGACGCGATCTTCAGCCGCTACTCCACGCTGAAGGAGGGCCAGGCCTTCTACACGGACGTCAAGTCCCGCCTCGCCAAGTACGGCCGCCGCCCCGAGGACCTGCTCATCCTGCCCGCCGCCACCTTCGTCCTCGGCGACACCGACCAGGAGGCCGCCGAGCTCGCCCGCGAGGTGCGCCGGCAGCAGGTCAGCGGCGCCACCGCCATCAAGCACCTGGAGTTCGTCTGGAACCGGGACCTGTCGGCGTACGACCCGGAGGGCCCGCTGCCCGACGTCGACCCGGTGGTGAGCGAGGAGCACATCTCCCGGGGCCGCGCCCAGGTGCGGATGTACCGGGACCCGGTCGCAATCGCCCGCGAGTGGCGGCAGCTCGCGGAGGCCAACAAGTGGTCCATCCGCGACCTGGTCATCAACACCGGCAACCGGCAGACCTTCGTCGGCTCCCCGGCCACCGTCGCGCAGACCATCAACGACTTCGTGCAGGCGGACGCCTCCGACGGCTTCATCCTGGTCCCGCACATCACCCCCGGCGGCCTCGACCCCTTCGCCGACAAGGTCGTCCCCCTGCTCCAGGAGCAGGGCGTCTTCCGCGCCGACTACGAGGGCACCACCCTGCGCGACCACCTCGGCCTCGCCCACCCCGACGCCGGCACCACCGCAGCACCCGAGCGGGCCGCGTCGTGAAGTTCCTCGCGATCACCCTCTCGGCGCGCACGGGAGCTCGCCGCCGGGTACGGCCCGTGGGTGCGCAGCATCCGTACCGCCGAGGGCCGCATCACTGAAGCGCACTGTGTGGTCGCGGTCGTCACCTCCCCCGTGGGTGACGACCGCGACCGCTCCCCCGGCGCCGGGCACGTGGTCGGTGTCGCAGAGGCGGACGGACGGGACAGCGGCGGCCCCTGGCGAGTGCTCGCCGGGCCCGAGGCGGAGCGGCGCCGACCGGTCCAGGGTGCCAGCCGGCCGGAGCCGGGCGCCTGAGTCGGGGGCTACTCAAGTCGCCCTGTATCAAACCTGAGTACGCCCGCTCTGCATGATGTGAGGACTTACGAGCAGGACGCGAGGACGCTGGAGCTGCCCTGGCCGTTCACCGGCCGGGACGACGAACTGGAGCTGGTGCGCGGGGCGTCGGCCGGTGGCCGGCACGGGATCGTGGTGACCGCACCGGCCGGCCACGGCAAGACCCGGCTGATCACCGAGGCGCTCCGGGGCACGGAACACGCCCTGGTCACCGGCACGCCCGAGGCCCGGCACCTGCCCTTCGCGGCGTTCGCCCACCTGCTGCCCGACACCGTCCCGCCGCACCGCGCGGTGCGCATCCTGTCCGGCGTACGGCTCCTCGTCGTGGACGACGCCCATCTGCTGGACGAGGCCTCCGCCGCCCTCGTCCACCAGCTGGCCGTGCACGGCCGCACCCGGCTCGTCGTGGCCGCGGTGGACGGCGCGCCCACGCCCGGCGCGGTGTCCCGGCTGTGGAGCGGGGAACTGCTGCCCCGGCTGGCCCTCGAACCGCTGCCCCGCGAGGACGTCGCCCGTCTGCTCGCCACCGCCGGGCTGGAACCGCTCACCGTCCGCCGCCTGCACCGGATGTGCCGGGGCGATCTGCGGCTGCTGCGCGACCTGGTCGCCGCGCTGGGCAGCGCCGGGAGCCTGGTTCCCGTGCCCGGCACGGACGAGCGGGCCTGGCGGGGGGCGCTGCCGGTCACCGCGGCCGTACGTGAGCGGCTCGGGCCCGTGCTCGATCGCTCCGACCCCGGTGAACGGGACGTCCTCGAGCGCCTCGCGTTCGCCGAGCCGCTGTCGCACTCCCTGGACGGCCTCGATCTGGATGTCCTGGAGCGTCTGGAGACGGACGGGCTGATCCGCGTCGACGATCAGGGTGCGGTCGCTCTGGCGCATCCGCTGCACGGGCCGGCCCTGCGGGCCACGGCCGGACGGCTGCGGGCACGCCGGCTGGCGGGCGCGCCCCCCTCGCACGCATCCGCTCTGGAGGCCGAAGAGCGCCTGCTGGTACGGCGGATCGAGCGGCTGGATGTCCGGGAGGTGGCGACTCCGGTGGGGGAGTGGCTGGTGGCCCGGGGCGCGGTGCTCCCGGCCGGCTACGCCGCCGTCCGGGCCCGGTTCGCGCGGCTGCGGGGGGAGGTCCGCGACGCCGCCGCCTGGGCGCGGGAAGGGCTGCGGGGGGCGCCGGGAGACCAGGGATGCCATGCGGAACTCCGCGCAGCCGAGGGCGAGTTGCTGCAGAGCGGGGACGATGACGTGTACGCCCGGTACGACGCCGTACGCCTCGGTGACCCCGAGCGGGCCGCCGGACGGCTCCCGGCGGGGAGTGTGTTCGCGATGCATTCCGAGGCGCTGGCGGGACAGGACGGTGCCGGACTCGACCGGGCCGCCGCGGCCCTGGAACAGCGCGGCTTCCTGCTGTTCGCGGCCGAGGCGTACGCGCAGGCCGTGCGGGCGCACGGCGATCCGCGGGCCGCGCGGGTGTCCCGCACCCGGGCGGTGGCGCTCACGCGGCGCTGCCAGGGTGCGCGTACCCCCGCCCTGGCCGGTCTGGTGCTGGGCGAACTGACCGCCCGGCAGCGGCAGATCGTGAGCCTCGCGGCGGAGGGGCTCAGCAATCGGGAGATCGCCGAGCGGCTGACCCTGTCCGTGCGGACGGTGGGGAATCACCTGTACAGCGCCTACAGCAGGCTCGGCACGGGGGATCGCGGAGCGTTGCCGTGGCTGTGCGAGTCCGCATAGGACCCTACGCCGCCCCGAACGCGGCGAAGGCCCACCCCGTCGCCTGGTGCACCGCGTCGCCCGGCAGGGCGGTGCGGGCGTCCCGGAGGGCCTCCGCCAGCGACAGGCCGGCGTCCAGGCCCTTGTGGAGGGTGAGCATCAGGGGGACCACCGCCGCGTCGTTGACCGGTGCGCTGCTCGCCACCACCCCGGCCGTGCCCAGCGGGAGCAACGCCGTGACCAGGCCGAGGAGTTCGTCGGCACCGACGGAGGCCAGGCGGGCGGTGTCGCAGCTGGAGAGGATGATCCGGTACGGGCTGCGGGCGAGCCGTTCGAAGTCGTGCACGATCAGCGGGCCGTCGGCCATGCGGAGCGCCGAGAACAGCGGGCTGTCGGCGCGGAACGTGCCGTGCGCCGCGAGGTGCGCGAGGGCCGCCCCGTCGAGGTGGTCCAGGACCCGCGGGACCGCGGCGTCGTCGCCCTCCAGGACCGTCGCCGTGCCGTACCGGCCGGCCAGTTCCGGCACCTCCGCGCCGCCGGTGGCGAGACCCGGTCCGCGCACCAGCACCTGCCGGCCACCGGGCGGCGGCTCGGTCTCGCGGGCGCGCAGCCAGCTGCCCGCCGACGGGGACACGCTGAGCACCCGGTCCCGCAGCGCGGGCAGCAGCGCCCACGGCACCCGGTGCAGCGCCCCCGGTGGCACGATCACCACCGGACCGGACCCCAGGTGTGCCGCCGCGCCGCCCAGTAGCAGCTCCTGCAGGCGCAGGCCCGCGGCCTCGACCAGCGGCAGCCGGGCCTCGGCGCCGGGGTGGGCGAGGCGCCGCAGCCCGGCCTGGACGTGCTCGGCCTCGGCCACCGCTTCGGCCAGCGGGCCGCCCGTGAACCGCCGTACCCGGCCCTGCCCGCACAGCAGCACATGCACCCGGCCGTCGACCACGGCGAGTTCGGCCAGGCGTGCCTCGCCGAGCCGGTCCAGCAGCCGGGCGGTGTCGAAGCGGTCGCCCCCGTGCGGCGCGGAGCCGCGGATGTGGCGGGTGCGGGAGCGGATCTCCCGTTCCAGGCGCCGCTGTTCGCGCTCCAGCGCGGGCACCGGACGGCCCTCCATCCGGGCCTCCTCGGCGCGGGCCGCGATCTCCCGGTAGGCGGTCAGGCCGCTCAGCAGTGCCGGGTCGGCGGGGGGCCGGGTGGGCGGCGCGGACAGTACCGTCGCGCGCCAGCGCTCGCTCCACTCCAGCAGCCGGCGTGGTGAGCCGTGCTCGAGGCTCACCTCCTGGGCGAGTGCGGCCAGTTCGGCGCCCTGCGCGGTGACGTGCGCCCGCAGCTCGGAGGCGCCGAGCGTCGTCCGGTGGTCGTCCAGCACGTCCAGGCCGCGCCGGCAGGCCTCCAGCACGCCTCGCCGGGACCCGGCCGAGCGTGCCCGCAGCGCCTGCGCCGCCCAGCCCGTCACCCGGGCCGGGGGCGGGCCGCCGTACCGGCTGCGCGCGGCCACCGCCAGATGCCGTTCCGCGTCGGCCCGCCGGCCCAGCGCGAGCGCGATCCGGCCCGCGAGCAGCGACGCCTCCGGCGCGGCGGGGGAGCCGAAGGAGGCCAGCTTCCCGGCGACCGCCGCCGCGTCCGCGACCAGCCGCCCCGAGCGGCGTCCGGCCGCCACCCGCGCCTCGATCAGCACCAGCCGGGCGTGGGTCTCCCACCACATCCGGCGCTGCGCCGCGAACAGCCGTACGGCGGCGTCGGCGCGGGCCACGGCGGTGTGCGCGTCGCCGGCCGAGCGGGCGGCCCGCGCGGCGGCCAGCAGCAGCTCGGCCTTGCGGGTGGACTGCCCGCCGATCCGGTCCAGCAGCGCGATCGCCGTGTCGGCCTCGGCCAGCGCCTCCGGGGCGAGTCCGGCCGCCATCAGCACCTCGCAGCGCCGGATGGACAGCATGTAGGTGGGCGTGCCGAGTTTCGCGTACCGTTCCTCGGCCTCGTCCAGCAGCCGCAGGGCCGCCGGGATGTCCCCGGACCGGAAGGCGGCCAGGCCCCGGCTCTCCACCGCGTCGGCCTTGTCGTGCTCCTGGCCGGTGGTGTCCCACAGCCGCTCGGCCGCCGTGAAGTCCGCGACCGCCCGGTCCACCGCGCCGAGCGCCAGATGCACGGTGGCCCGCAGGGTCAGCGCCCGCGCGGTCCAGATGTCGTCGCCCACCTGCCGCAACACGGGCAGCGCCCGCCGTACGTCCTCCAGGGCCTCCCGGTGACGGCCCAGCACCCACCACACGTACGCCCGCCGGTACAGCACCCGGGCCCGGGTGTGGCCGCTGCCCCGGGCGACCCCGCGCTCGAAGGAGGTGAGCCCCTGCCGAGTGCGCCCCGCGTGCACCAGTGCGACCCCCAGCGTGGCGAGCACATCCGCCTCGCGGTCGGCCGACTCGGCGCGCGCGGCCAGGTCCCGGGCCCGGCGCAGATGCCTGAGCGCGATCCGCAGATCGCCGAAGTCCCGCTGCCAGATGCCGAGTACCTGGTGGGCGACGCTGGCGTGCAGCGGCGGCGGGGAGGCCCCCAGCACCTCTTCGGCGCGCGCCCGGGCCCCGCCCGGGTCGGCGAACACCAGGGGCAGCAGTTCGAGGACCGACTCGCTTCCCGCCGTCACGTCTCGCATGGTAGTGGCCACCTGTATCAGACGGTGGCCCCCCGGCTCTCACTGTCGAACACCGTCTCCAGGGGGAGGACAGGTCATGGCACCACAGCGGTTCCACGAGCAGTTCGAGCACATCCAGCGCTCCATGCCCGACGTGTCCCTGGCCATGGGGCCGGACGACGACGCCCACTTCCTCTACGAGAAGGGTGTCGTCCTGGCCCGGGACGGCGAGGAGGCGCAGGTCGTCGAGCGCGCCGTACGCGCCCACTTCACCGCGACCGAGGGCCTGGTGCCCGGCCACGTCCGGCGGGACGGCCCGGAGACCAGCCGCACCGGCGTCACCCGCATCCGGGTCGGCGACCCGGCGTCCGGCGAGGACACCGTCCCGCACGCGCTGCGCGCCCTGCGGGAGGCCGAGGACCGCCAGGGGCGCCGGCTGGTGGGCCGTAACCACGTGGTGCACATCGCGGTCAACGCCTGCCCCGGCGACGAGCCGGTGCCGGTCGCCCGCACCCAGCGGGCCAACCCCTCGGCCGCGGAGGGCGGTTACGACGCGGACAGTGCCGTCGGCGTCCTCGTGATCGACACCGGCCTGGTGCACGACCACCGCTCCTACCCGCTGCTCGCCCACACCACCGGCGACGTCCAGACGGCCGAGACCGACGCCGACGGCGTGCTGTGCCAGTACGTCGGCCACGGCACCTTCATCGCCGGGATCCTCGCGGCCGTCGCGCCCAACACCGACGTGACCGTCCGCGGCACCCTGAACGACGCCGGGGCGGTCCTGGAGTCCGAGTTCGGCTCCCGGCTCTTCGAGGCGGTCGGCGAAAGCGGCTGGCCCGACATCATCAGCCTCTCCGCCGGGACCACGACCGGGGACGGCGACGGGCTGATCGGTCTGGACGCCTTCATGAGCGAACTGCGCCAGCAGCGCACCCTGTTGGTGGCGGCGGCCGGCAACAACGCCAGTGACACGCCGTTCTGGCCCGCCGCCTACGCCGCCCTGCCCGAGTACGCGGACAGCGTCCTGTCGGTCGGCGCGCTGCGCGCGGACGGCGACGGCGCGGCCTGCTTCAGCAACCACGGGCCCTGGGTGCGGATCCACGCCCCCGGCGAGCGCCTCACCAGCGCCCTCACCGGCTTCGGCACCCCCGTGCCGTACGTCTACCAGCACTCCACCTACGACGCCTGCCGGTTCGGCTTCGACTACCCCTGCACCTGCCAATTCCCGCGCCACACCGGTGTGCTGAGCGAGGGCCGGCAGAGCACCGGCGCCAAGCCGGACCAGGTGATGTTCGACGGCCTGGCGCAGTGGAGCGGCACCTCCTTCGCCACCCCGGTCGCGGCGGGCCTCGTCGCCGCCCGGATGACGGCGCAGGGGGAGCGCGACCCGCGCACCGCCCTCGCCCGGCTGCTCGCGGCCACCACCGACACCGCGGTGGTGCGCGGGGCGCACGTCCCGGCGCTCCGGCCGGCCACCTGGCGCCCGGTACCGGTCGTGGCCCCGGCCGTGCCCGCATGAGGTCCGGAACGCTCCGCTCCACGGCGTACGATGACGTGCCGTACACGAGGGGTGGAGCCGTGGACCGAACAGAGGTCGGCGCGCTCGTCCGGTCCGCCGTCGACGGGGACGCCGCGGCCTGGAAGGCGCTGGTGGAAGGGATGAGTCCGCTGGTGTGGTCGGTCGTGCGCGCACACCGGCTCTCCGAGGCCGACGGGCACGAGGTCTACCAGACCGTGTGGTTCCGCTTCGCCCAGCACCTGGGCCGGATCCGCGAACCCGACAAGGCGGGTTCCTGGCTGGCCAGTACGGCCCGCCACGAGTGCCTGAAGGTGATCAAGAGCCTGACCCGGCTGACCCTGACGGACGACCCACGGGTGCTGGACCGGGCCAGCGACGACCGGACCCCGGAGGAGTCGCTGATCGACTCCGAGGACGAGGCGGACCGGACCGAGCGGGTGCGCCGCCTGTGGCAGGAGCTGGACGGAATGGGGGAGCGCTGCCGGCAGCTGCTGCGCGTGCTGGTGGCCTCCCCGCCGCCCAGCTACGGTGAGATCTCGGCCGCGCTCGGTATCGCGGTCGGCAGCATCGGACCGCTGCGCCAGCGCTGTCTGCGCCGGCTGCGGGCCCGGATGGACGCACGGGGTGCGGCGTGAAGGACGACCATCAGTTCCCGGAGCCGGGACGGGAGTTCCCGGGGCGCAACGGAGACGGCCTCCCGGAACCGGACGCGGCGGACCAGGAGTTGGCCGACTGCCTGCTGGAGGAGGAGCTGCGCCGGGCGGCCGGCGTTCTCGACCCGGTCCCGGAGGCCCTGCGCCAACTCGCCCTGGATGCCTATGCGTTGCACGACCTGGACGCGAGGATCGCCGAGCTGACCTTCGACTCGCTCGTGGACGCGCTGCCGGTCCGGGGCGTGCCGGACGCCCCGCGGATGCTCACGTTCAGCGCGGGCGAGGTCACCGTCGACGTCGAGGTCACCGAGGACGGGCTGATCGGCCAGGTGCTGCCGCCGCAGTCCGCGCGCATCGAGGTGCTCGGCGGCCCGCGGACCGCCCGCCCGGTCACGGTCGACACCCTCGGCCGCTTCACCAGCGACACGCCGCCGGCCGGCCCGTTCGCCCTCAGGCTGCGGACCGGCGCGGAGGTGATCGTCACGGAGTGGCTGCGGGCCTGAACCCGGTCAGGACCTCATGCCGACACCCCGCTCAGGACGTCATGCGGTCCAGGTCACGGGGAGCGTCCGCGGCCCGCGGATCATCGTCCGGTGCCGCCAGCGCACCTCCTCGGCCGGCACCGCGAGCCGCAGGCCGGGCAGCCGGTCCAGCAGGGTGTCCACCAGCAGCTCGGTCTGCAGCCGGGCGAGCAGCGTGCCGGTGCAGAAGTGCGGGCCGTTGCCGAACGCCACGTGCGGGTTCGGATCGCGGTCGGGGTCGATGCGGTCCGGGTCGGGGAAGACGGCCGGGTCGCGGTTGGCTGCGAGATAGGAGACGTAGACCGGCTCGCCCGCCGCGATCCGGTGCCCGGCGATCTCCACGTCCTCCAGCGCGATCCGGGCGAGCCCGACCGAGCTGCGGTGCGGGATCCACCTCAGCAGCTCGTCCAGCACGGGGCCGCGGTCCTCGGGACGCGCCCGCATCCGCTCCATCAGCTCCGGCCTGGTCAGCACCAGGTACAGCATCTGCCCGCAGTTGTGCGTGACGGCCTCGCCGCCGATCTGCAGCGGCCCGGCCAGCCCGACGGCCTCCTCCTCGCTGATCTCCTCGCGCGCCACGGCCCCGCCGAGCATCGAGTAGACGTCCTCGCCCGGGTTGTTGGCCCGGGCTCGGATGATCGTCCTGATCCACCCGTACAGGCCCTCCTTGGCCCGGCCGGCCGCCTCGGCCCCGTTGGTGGAGATGATCTCCCGGGTCCAGGCGTGCACCTGCTCCCGGTCGGCGGCGGGCACGCCCATCACCTCGCTGACGACGCTGAGCGGGAACGGCTCCAGCACCCGCTCGATCAGATCGGCCGGCGGCCCGTCCCGTACGACACCGTCCACCAGCTCGTCCAGGATCTCCTGCGCACGGGGCCGCAGCCGCTTCATGGCGCTCACCGTGAAGGCGCCGGCGACCGGCTTGCGCAGCCGGTTGTGGTCGGGCTGGTCGGCCCAGGCGAGCGAGCCCGGGCGGGGCGCGAAGTTCGGGGCCATGCGGGTGACCTGACGGCGGGTCACCTCGGCGCGGCTGAACCGCGGGTCGTTGGTGATCAGCTTCACGTCCTCGTGGCGGGTCGCCAGCCACGCCCAGCCCTCGCCGAACGGCAGCCGGATCCGGGTCAGCGGACCCTCACGCATCAGGCCGGCGAGGACCGGGTCGAAGTCGGTTCCGTCCAGGTCGGGTGTGGGCCAGTCCCGTACGGGTGGTGGGGCCTGGCCGGTGAGCGTGGTCTCCTCGGTCATGCCGTCCAGCCTGGTACGGGTGCCTCCAGCTGTCCTGCGGGAGTGCTCCAGGTGGAGGGCTGGGAGCACCCCGATGGGGCGTGGGGCCTCAGACCGCGTCCACGAGTGCGGCCAGCGCCTCGGCGAGTCGGTCCAACCCCGGTCCAGCGGCCCCGCCCGGCTCCGCCATGTAGGTGTCCCGCCGTATCTCCACCATAAGGGCGCTGACCCGGGCGTCGGTGCCGTAGAACTCCAGCGGTACGTACGTCCCCGCGAACGGGCTGTCCAGGCCGATCTCCCCGCAGCCCGCGAACGCCTTCCGGGCCGCCCGGACCAGGTCCGGCGGGGTGTGGAAGGCATCCGTGCCCAGGCAGACCGGGGGACGCGGCCCGGCGCCGTGCAGCTCGTAGGGCAGCGGCTCGGTCGGATAGGAGTGCACGTCGATGACCACGGCCCGCCCGGTGGCGGCCAGCCGGCCGGCGACCGCCTCGGTCATGGCCCGCGCGTACGGCCGGAAGTACCGCGCCAGCAGCGGCTCCGGATCGGTGTCCGCGCACCGCAGCTCGCCCCGGTGCGTGGTCCGCGTGTACACGGCACCCATGCCGACGGCCGCCATCTCCTCCCGCTCGTCCGGGAATCGCTCGGGGTCCACGACCAGCCGGGACAGCCGGTTGACGAACCGCCAGGGTGTGACGGCGGCCAGAGGCGCGGCCCGTTCGGTGAGCTCGGCCGTGTGCGCGTCCGTGATGTGGTCCAGCTCCCTTGCCAGTTCGGCGTCGTCCAGCATGATCCCGCGGCGCACGTCCTCGGGGATCACCCGCGCGGAGTGCGGCACGTGCAGCAGCACGGGAGAGGCGGGGTCACCGGGGAGGAGTTCGTACGAGGGACCGGACCAGGTCACGGGCTGCTCCAGGGGCGTTGTCAGTGGCATGGTGCAGGATCAAGGTGTCGCAGTCGCAGAGCGCGAGGGAGGGCGGGCGCATGCCGATCGGCAACACCCGGGTGGCCGGGCACCGGTTTCTTGAAGTGCTGTACGAAGACGGGTACTTCCCCGATCACCTCGTGGACAAGGGCAGGGCGATCCTGCTCGGTCTGTGCGAGCGCATCGAGGCCGAGCGGCCCGCCGACCTCGCCGGTCTGTACCGGCTCACGCATGCCGCCACCGAGGAGTTCAACGCCCTGGAGGCCGAGTTCGAGGCGGCGGACAGCGAGTTCGAGACGGTGGCCCGCGAGGAGATAGGCGGTGACTTCTGGTTCGTCGCGCAGGCCTACGGCTTCGAGGACGCGGACGTGGAAGAGCTGATCGCCACCCGGGAGTGGTGACACGACGGCCTCCGCCCCGGCCGGGGTTGCCGGCCGGGGCGGAGGGGCACTCACGAGGGCGGCTCGGGCGCCGCGGGCGCTCGTGCCGCAGGCGTCAGCTCAGGGACGCCAGCGCCTCGTTCCAGGTGGCCGACGGGCGCATGACGGCGTCCGCCTTGGCCTTGTCGACCTGGTAGTAGCCGCCGATGTCGGCCGGCTTGCCCTGGACGGCGATCAGCTCGTCCACGATCTTCTGCTCGTTCGCGGCGAGGGTCTCGGCGAGCGGCGCGAAGGCCTTGGCCAGGTCGGCGTCGTCGGTCTGCCGGGCCAGCTCCTGCGCCCAGTACAGGGACAGGTAGAAGTGGCTGCCGCGGTTGTCGATGCCGCCGACGCGCCGGGTCGGGGACTTGTCCTCGTTGAGGAAGGTCGCCGTGGCGCGGTCGAGGGTGTCGGCGAGGACCTTGGCACGGGCGTTGCCGGTGGCCGCCGCGTACTGCTCGAAGGACGGGACGAGCGCGAAGAACTCACCGAGGGAGTCCCAGCGCAGGTAGTTCTCCTTGACCAGCTGCTGGACGTGCTTCGGCGCGGAGCCGCCGGCGCCCGTCTCGAACAGGCCGCCGCCGGCCATCAGCGGGACGACCGACAGCATCTTGGCGCTGGTGCCCAGCTCCAGGATCGGGAACAGGTCGGTCAGGTAGTCACGCAGGACGTTGCCGGTCACCGAGATGGTGTTCTCGCCGCGGCGGATGCGCTCCACCGACAGCTTGGTGGCCTCGACCGGGGACAGGATCCTGATGTCCAGGCCCTCGGTGTCGTGCTCCGGCAGGTACTGCCGGACCTTGGCGATCAGGTTGGCGTCGTGGGCGCGGGTCTCGTCCAGCCAGAACACGGCCGGGTCGCCGGTGGCGCGGGCGCGGGTGACGGCCAGCTTGACCCAGTCGCGGATCGGGGCGTCCTTGGTCTGGCAGGCGCGGAAGATGTCGCCCTGCGCGACCGGCTGCTCGATCAGCGCGGTGCCGTTCTGGTCGACCAGGCGGACCGTGCCGGCGGCCGGGACCTCGAAGGTCTTGTCGTGGGAGCCGTACTCCTCGGCCTTCTGTGCCATCAGGCCGACGTTCGGGACCGAGCCCATGGTGGACGGGTCGTAGGCGCCGTTGGCCCGGCAGTCGTCGATGACGGCCTGGTAGACACCGGCGTAGGAGGAGTCCGGGAGGACGGCGAGGGTGTCGTGCTCCTGGCCGTCCGGGCCCCACATGTGGCCGGAGGTGCGGATCATCGCGGGCATGGAGGCGTCCACGATGACGTCCGAGGGCACGTGCAGGTTGGTGATGCCCTTGTCGGAGTCGACCATCGCGAGGGCCGGGCCCTCGGCGATCTCGGCGTCGAAGGAGGCCTTGATCTCGGCGCCCTCGGGCAGGTTCTCCAGGCCCTTGAGGATGCCGCCGAGGCCGTCGTTCGGGGTGAGGCCGGCCGCCTTGAGGGTCTCGCCGTACTTCGCGAACGTCTTCGGGAAGAAGGCGCGCACCACGTGACCGAAGATGATCGGGTCGGAGACCTTCATCATCGTGGCCTTCAGGTGCACGGAGAACAGGACGCCCTCCTGCTTCGCCCGGGCGACCTGGGCGGCGAGGAACTGCTCCAGCTCGGCCACGTGCATGACGGAGGCGTCGACGACCTCGTCCTTGAGGACCGGCACGGACTCGCGCAGCACCGTGGTGGTGCCGTCCTCGGCGACCAGCTCGATGCGCAGCGTGCCGTCCTCGGCGATGACGACCGACTTCTCGGTGGAGCGGAAGTCGTTCTCGCCCATGGTCGCCACATTCGTCCTGGACTCGGGGGTCCAGGCGCCCATGCGGTGCGGGTGGCTCTTGGCGTAGTTCTTCACCGAGGCCGGGGCGCGGCGGTCGGAGTTGCCCTCACGCAGGACCGGGTTGACGGCGGAGCCCTTGACCTTGTCGTAGCGGGCGCGGATCTCGCGCTCCTCGTCGGTCTTCGGGTCGTCCGGGTAGTCCGGCAGCGCGTAGCCCTTGCCCTGCAGCTCGGCGATGGCGGCGCGCAGCTGCGGGATGGACGCCGAGATGTTCGGCAGCTTGACGATGTTGGCCTCGGGAGTCTTGGCCAGGTCACCCAGCTCGGCCAGCGCGTCCGGGATGCGCTGGGCCTCGTTCAGGTACTCCGGGAAGTGGGCGATGATGCGCCCGGCCAGCGAGATGTCCCGGGTCGTCACGGGCACACCGGCCTGCGAGGCGTACGCCTGGATCACCGGCAGGAACGAATGCGTCGCCAGGGCCGGGGCCTCGTCTGTGTAGGTGTAGATGATGGTCGAGTCAGTCACCGGGTGCTCCGCTCCACGTCTGCAACATTGCTCGACATCAAGATATCTCGTGATCGGGATCCGCTCGACAGGGGTCCCGGCCGGAAAACGTGCCGCCCCGGTGCAACCGGAAGCCGCCCTTGATGGTCATGACAAGCGATCACCCGCCGACCACGGGTGATCGCCCACTGACCCGGCGGCCGGACCCGACCACCCGGCCGCCCGAGCGAAGGCGGACCATGAGATATCGCAGCAGAGTGACGGCCCCCGCGGCCGCCCTCATCGGTACGGCCACGGCGCTGACCGCGGGCTCCCCGGCCCACGCGGCCGGCACCGCGGCGCGCACGGGGGAGCCCGGTGCGGAGACCCTCGGCGACCCGGTCTTCCCGGCCCTCGGCAACGACGGCTACGGCGTGTCGTCGTACCACCTCGACCTCGCCTACGACCCCACGACCAAGCTGGTGCAGGCCACCGCCGCCCTGCGGATCCGCACCACCCGGGCGCTGACCCGGCTCTCGCTGGACGCGCTCGGCCTGGACATAGCCTCCGTGTCCGTCTGCGGCCGGAGTGCCGGCTGGGAACAGGCGGACGAGAAGCTGCGCATCACACCGGCCGAGCCGCTCCCGGAGGACGCGGCCGCGACCGTCCGCGTCACCTACTCCGCCGACCCGCACCGCACCCTGGCGCACACGGCCTGGGTGCCCACCCCGGACGGCTTCGCGGTCTGCCCGCAGCCGAACTCCGCGCACACCGTCTTCCCGTGCAACGACCACCCGTCCGACAAGGCGGCCTTCAGTTTCCGCCTCACCGTCCCGGCCGGCCTGCGGGCGGTCGCGAACGGCGTGCTCACCGGCAGCGAGACACTCGAAGACGGCCGTACGGCCTTCTCCTACCGCTCGCTCTCGCCGATCGCCACGGAACTCGTCCAGATCACCGTCGGCGACTATGTGATCAAGGAACGGCAGGGTCCGCACGGTCTGCCCCTGCGCGACGTGGTCCCCGCGGCCCGCGCCGCCGCCCTGGAACCGGCCCTCGCGCTCACCCCCGGCCTCGTGACCTGGCTGGAGGACCGCCTCGGCGCCTTCCCCTTCGAGACGTACGGCCTGCTGCCGTGCAACTCCGACGACCCGAACGCCTTCGACTTCACCGGCCTGGAGACCCAGACCCTCACCCTGTACAAGCCGAACTTCCTGCTCCAGGAGGAGAAGAAGATCGGCTCGCACATGATGCACGAGCTGGTCCACTCCTGGTTCGGCAATCTCGTCAGCCCCGCCACCTGGGCCGACCTATGGCTGAACGAGGGACACGCCGACTTCTACGGGCTGCTCTACCGCTACGAGCGCGGCTGGACCGACTCCCTCGGGCTCACCACGATGGAGGCCCGGATGAAGGACACCTACGCCCGCGGCGACCAGTGGCGCCACGACTCCGGCCCGGTGGCCGCGCCCAACGCCACCAACCTCTTCGACAGCCAGCGCTACCTGGGCGGCGTCCTCGTCCTGTACGCCTTCCGCCAGCTGGTCGGCGAGGACGTGTTCCACGCCGTCGAGCGTGCCTTCCTGGACCGGTTCCGCAACACGTCGGCGTCGACGGCCGACTACATCGCCGTCGCCTCGGAGGTCTCCGGCCAGGACCAGTCCGGCTTCCTGCATGACTGGCTGTACGGCACGAAGACCCCGCGCATGCCGGGCCACCCCGACTGGACGGTGACCCCGGTCACCTCGTCGCTCATGGCCCCGCACAGCAGGCGCGGCGGGCACTGGCACGAGAACTCCGCGACGCTCTGATCAGCGCCGACGGGCGGGGCCGGGACCGGTCCCGCCCGCCATCTCCCGCTCGATCCACCGGCAGATCACGTCCACCACGTACACATGCTCGGCACGGGTCAGCTCCCGCCCCTTGGGAATCCCGTGCCAGCGCTCCAGACAGCCCCGGCAGCAGGTGGCCGTCGCGTGCTGGGCGACGAAGACCGGGTGACCGCGGTACGGCGTCTGCTTGCCGTCCTTGTACGGCTCGGCGGGCGCGAGCCGCTTGGCGATCAGGTCATAGGCATGCCACCGGATCGTCGCCGGCCCCTTCAGCCCGGCGGTCGCCCGGTCCCGGCCGCGCAGATGGAACCGGGCCCGGAACGGCTGCCGGGCGAGGGCGTCGAGGCGCTGGTCCAGGGCGCGGGCGTCGGGCGGACGCGGGTCGGGCGAGGTGGTCATGCTGTGCCGAGCGTACGCCGTGCGGACGTGGCTCAGCCCAGGAGCAGCCGCTTCTGGGCGGCGAACTCCTCGTCCGTCAGGACTCCCTGGGCCCTCAGATCCGCCAGCTGTTTGAGCTGGTCGATCTTCTGGGTCATGTCGTCGGCGGCCGCGGGCGGCGGTGCGGCGGGAGGGGGCGGCGGTGGCTGTTGCGGCTGCGCGTACTCCGGTTGTGCGTACTGCTGCTCGTACTGTTGCCGCCGTTCGTAGTCCTGCTGGGCCCAGCGGCCGGCCTGGCGCCGAGAGACGCGGTTGGACACGGCGGTGGCGGTACCGGCGACGACGGCCGTGCGGGCGACACCGCGAAGCAGTCCGGGCATGTTCGGTCATCTCCCATGATCGATGCGGAGGGGCGGGGGACAGCCTGGGGGACACTCCGGTGGCCGCTCTCAGGCAGCCGCGGAGCCGCCCGGCGGCACCGTCTCCTCCGTGGCGTCCAACGCCGCCAGCAGAGCCTGCACCGGGATACGGCCGCTCGCGACGAGCTGCGCCCCGCTGCGCCGGAGCGCGCCGGCCAGGGGAGCGGCCCACAGGTTCTCGTAGATCAGCACCGCAGCCGAATTCCCGGCCTCCAGCGCGTTGGCCGCCTCCTCGAGGTCGCTCTGGTCGAGCACCCGGGCCGAGGCCCCCTCGAAGACCGTCAGATCGGTCTCGCCGCCGACGTCCCGCAACTCCAGTGCGACGACCGAGCCGTCGGTCTCCTTCCGCACGAACGCGAGGTCGATGATCCGGACGATCCCGCGGTCGACGAGGTCGACCAGCAGTGGGAACGCCTCTCCCGTCATACGGTTGCCGGGGAACTCGATGACCAGGTAGTCGACGGGCCCCATCTCTTCGACGCTGTCCATGACTTCTCCTCGTGAGGCGCAGGGAGCCGGTACCGCTCGGGCCGTCGCCCCGCGACAGCGGCCCGCGGCCGACGCTCGCCGCCCCCGTTGCCATTCCAGTCCACCACGCGGGGCGGGGGCCCGCACATTCGGCTCCGGAGTGCCACGGGGCGCCCGGCCCGCCACGCTGGTCCCAGTCGGAAAGGTCGGAAGTCGGAAAGGCCGGAAAGGGGCGATGTGATGCCGACCGTCGGAGCGTCGTCCGCAGGCGCGGGCCGGTTGTCGTGCCCGCAGAGCTTTCCGCCGGGATGCTGATGGCGGCCGCGGAGCGTGCCCGGAAGCTGGCCGCCTGGGCGAAATCGGTGCACCGGCGGGCGGAGAGCCGGTTCCCCGTGGTCACCCATCTCGCGGACCGCATGGTGTCCGTGAACATCTTCGATTCCGCCACGCGCCTCGCGGCGCAGTGCTTTCTGACCGCGGTCCCCCTGCTGTTCGTCGTCGCGGCCTACGCTCCGGAGAGGGTGCGCCACCAGCTGATCGCCTCCGTGACAGCGGTCCTCGGGCTGACGGGTGCGGCGCGTGCCGAACTGGAGCAGGCGCTCCAGCCCACGTCCGGCGACCTGAAGCAGACCACCGGCGTGGTGGGCGTGCTGATGGTGCTGCTGTCGGCGACCGCGGTCAGCCGGTCGATGCAACGCCTGTGCAAGCGAGCCTGGGAGATCCCGCGCACCGGCACCAGGATCGCCCCCTGGCGGTGGCTGGCCTGGCTGGGCCTGTGGGTCGGCGTCCTGGTGCTCCAGGGCCCGCTGCGCGACGGCTTCGGAGCCGGCGCCTGGCTCGGCATCCCCCTCACCTGGGTCAGTCAGGTGGGTCTGTGGTGGTGGACCCAGCATCTCCTGCTCGGCGGCCTGGTCGGCTGGAAGCCGCTGCTGCCGGGCGCCTTGATCACGGCGACCGTTCTGACCGCGGTGGCGGTGACCGCGCGTCTGTACATGCCGCGGGCCCTCGAGCGGGCCCTCACCGACTACGGCTCCGTGGGGTCGGTGTTCGTGCTCCTGTCCTGGCTGATCGTGGTGTGCGTCGCCGCGGCGGTCGCCGTCAGCGTCGGCGCCGTCCTCGCGCAGGAGCCCTTCCTGGCGGACCGCCTCGGCAGCCCGCCTGCGCGGCGGGACCGTGCGGCGCGGGGTTCGTGAGTCCTCGCCTGTGTGGGGGTGCGCCCTCGCCCGTCCGGTCCACCCGCCGCGCGGAACGTCCACGGGGCTGACGCAATGGGGGTGTTCGTTCCCCCACCCAGCCGGAGACCCCGTGACCAAGCCACCCGCCCCGCAGCGACCCGAACCGCATGCACCGCGGGAGGCGCACGGGACGCGGCAGGCACAGGCGCCGGACGACGCACCAGGAAGACCCGGGGCCACGCACCGGCCGGCTGGGGGTTTGGAGGTGGCGGGCGGGGAGATGGACCGGCCGGATGGGGGGTCGTACCAGCTGGAGCGGGGTTCGCCGTACCCGGATCCGGGTCCGGTCCGGGTGGGCGCTCAGGACGCGCACCGGCCGGAGCGGGGTTCACTGCAACCGGGTCCGGCTCCGGCCCAGGTGGTCGCAGTGGACCCGTGGGTCCGGGACTCGTACCGGGAGGATCGGGGCTCCGACCGGGCGAGTGGCACTGTGGACACCCCGGGCCGGGACTCGAACCAGGTGGATCGGGGCTTCGGCGGGGTGGATCGGGCTTCAGTTGGGGTGGCTCGGGGTTCGGAGTTGGCGGGCGGGGACTCGCACTGGCCGGAGCGGGGTTCGCGCCGGCCGGATCCGGGTCCGGGCCGGGTGGGCGGGGAGGTGGACCCGCCGGGCCGGGACTCGAACCAGGTGGATCGGGGCTTCGGCGGGGTGGATCGGGCTTCAGTTGGGGTGGCTCGGGGTTCGGAGTTGGCGGGCGGGGACTCGCACTGGCCGGAGCGGGGTTCGCGCCGGCCGGATCCGGGTCCGGGCCGGGTGGGCGGGGAGGTGGACTTGTCGGGCCGGGACTCGTACCGGGTGGATCGGGGCTCGTACCAGCCGGAGCAGGGTTCGCACCAGCCGGAGCCGGAGCCGGAGCCGGAGCCGGGTCGGGTGGGGGGCGCGGTGGATCCGCCGGACCGGGAGCCGCACCGGCCCGACCTGGTTCCGCCTCCGCCGGAGCGCAGGGGCGCGGGCGGTGGGGGGAGCGCGCGGCCGCCCCGGGGCCGTGCCGGGGGCTCCGGCCCGGGGCGGGTCGGGCGCACCGTCGCCTCGGCCGTGCTCATCGTGCTGACCTGCGTCCTCGTACCGGTCGCGCTGCTCGCCACCTGGGTGCACGACATCGCGCTCGACACCGATCGCTATGTGTCCACGGTCGCCCCGCTGGCCACCGAGCCGGCCGTCCAGGACGCGGCGGTCCACCGGATCACCGAGGCGGTGGGGGCGCACGTCGACGGCAAGAAGGTCGCCGGGGACATCGCCTCCTGGCTGCAGTCCCAGGGCCTGCCGCCGCTCGCCGCCGACGCGATCAGCCGGCTCGGACCGCAGATCGACTCCGCCGTGGACTCGGCCGTGACCAGGATCGCCACCCGTGTCGTCCACAGCGGCGTCTTCGCGACGGTGTGGCGGGACGCCAACCGCGCTGCCCACAACGCCGTCGTGCACGCCCTGACCGGCAAGGGGCGCGGAGCGTTCGGGGTCAGCGACGGCACCGTCACCCTGGACGTGGGCAAGGCCGTCGACCGGGTGAAGGACGAGCTCGTCGCCGCCGGCCTGAAACCAGCCGCCAAGATCCCGCAGGTGAACAAGCAACTGGTGCTGTTCCAGTCCGACCAGCTCGCCAAGCTCCGCAAGGGCGCCCGCCTCCTCGACGCCGTCGGGAACTGGTTCCCGGTGCTCGTCGTGCTGCTCGGTGCCGCCGGCGTGTTCCTGGCCCACCACCGGCGCCGGGCCCTGGCCCGTACCGCGCTCGGCGCCGCCTTCGCCTGCCTGGTCGTGGCCATCGGCCTGGTCGTGGCGCGCGACTACTACCTCGACCACCTCCCGCCCCAGGTGCAGTCGAGGGCCGCGGCGGGGGCCGTCTTCGACACCCTGCTGCGCTTTCTGCGGGTCAGTCTGCGTACGGTCATCGTGCTGGGCGTGGTCATCGCCCTGGGCGCGTATCTCGTCGGACCAGGACGGCTGCCCGTGGCCCTCCGCGGCTACTCCGACCACACGGCGGACTCCGCGGCACGCTGGGCGGCCGGCCACCACATCGGCGTCGGGCGCGTCGGCGCGTACGCGCTGGCCTACCGGCGGGCCGTCACGCTCCTCGCCCTGCTGATCATCGCGCTCGTCTTCGCGCTCTGGAACCACCCGACGGTGCTCACCGTCCTGTTGCTGGTCCTCGTCCTGCTCGGCGTCCTGGCCGTGCTCACCCTGCTGGCGGCCGCGGGCCGCGTCCAGCTCGAGGCGGCACGCGGCAAACCGGGCCGGGCGGGCAACGCGCGCTGACGGCAGGACCCTGCCGGATCCCGGGCAGGCCGTGCAGCCGGCCCCGCTCGCCGGCGGCCACCCGGCAGGCGTCGCAGGGTTCGGGCGCCGCCCCCGCCGGTCGTCGGTCGTCGGTCGACGACCGACGACCGCGGCCCGTCACAGGGGCCTACAGGTGCGAACAGGGACCTACGGGTGCGATGCGGGAAGCGGGAGGGGACGCCCGGCCCGCTGCGATCTGCGTGCGGGCCGGAAAGCTGGGATCCTGATCGAGTGGAGCCCGCTCCGCACGCCGACGACAGGGGGTGACCCTGTGACCACGCGGCACGAGATCACGAGGCGATCGGCCGGTCCCCGCGTCGATCCCCTGGGAGAGCCGTTTCTGCAGACCCGGTTCGCCCTCCCGGCCACGCCGGCCACGTTCCTGCGGCGCCCGCGGCTCGCCGAACATCTCGACCAGGGCTTCGACACCCCCCTGACGATGGTCAACGGTTCGGCCGGCGCGGGCAAGACGCTGCTGGTCGCGGACTGGGCCGCCCGGCTCGGACAACCGGTCGCCTGGCTCACCGACGAGGAAGGAAACCAAGGCTGCGGAGTCTTCTGGGCCTATGTGCTCCAGGCCCTTCGGACCGCCGAGGTGCCGCTCCCGGCCGATCTCGGCTTCCCCGGCGAGGCGCATCGCGTGGACCACAAGCTGCTGGCCCGTCTCGCCGACGAACTGAGCGGGCGGGAGCGGCCCGTCGTCCTCGTGCTGGACGAGTTCGACCGGGTGACCTCCGCACGGATCGCGGAACAGCTGGAGTTCGTCCTGCACCACGCCGGGCAGGGGCTGCGCCTGGTCCTCGTCACCCGCACCGAGCCGCTGCTGCCGCTGCACCGCTACCGGGCGGCCGGGGCCATGACCGAGATCCGGGACGCCGAGCTGGCCTTCACCGTGGACGAGGCCGCCGCGCTCCTGGACCGGCACGGGCTGCGGCTTCCCGAGGACGCCACCCGCGCCCTGGTGGAGCGCACCAGGGGCTGGGCCGCCGGGCTGCGCCTGTGCGCCCTGGCCGCCCGGCAGAGCCCGGACCCCGAGACGTATCTGAAGGACTTCGAGGCGGGCCGGAGCCCGATCGCCGACTTCCTGCTGGCCGAGGTGCTGAAACGGCAGCCGGCCCGCACCCAGGACCTGCTGCTGCGCGTCAGTGTCGTGGAGCGGTTCACCCCCGCACTGGTGGCCGAACTGACCGGGCGCGGCGGTGCCGAACAGGCCCTCGCCGCACTGCACCGCCAGAACGCGTTCGTGGAGGACCTCGGACACTCGTGGTACCGCCTGCACCCGCTGTTCGGCGAGATCCTCCGGGTCCATCTGAGGGTCCGCTCGCCCGGGCTCGAGACCGAACTCCACCGGCGCGCCGCGCGGTGGCTGCGCGGCTCCGGCGCCCTGCCCGAGGCACTGGCGCACGGTGCCGCCGCGGGCGACTGGAACTTCACCGCACAGGCCCTCGTCGACGACCTGTCGATCGGCCGGCTCTTCACCGGGCTGCGCTCGAGCGACCTCGCCGAGCTGTTCTCCCGGATGGGACCCGAGGCGACGACCGCGGCGGCGGACCTCGTGCGCGCCGCGCGCGACCTGTCCGCGTACGACGTGGAACACGGCCTGGTCCATCTGCGCCGCGCCGAGAAGCGCCTCGCCGCGGAGCCGGACGCGGCGGGCCGGCTGAGCTGCGTGCTGCTGCAGTCCCTGGCGGCCCGGCTCACCGGCTCGCCCGGCATGGCCGAGCAGGCCGTGGCGGCGGCCGGGGAACTGCGGGGCGCGGTCCCCGCCCAACTGCTGGAGAACCACCCCGAGTTCACCGCGCTGCTGCTGACCCACCTGGGCTCGGCCCGGCTGTGGGCCGGGCGCTTCGACGACGCGCGCGCCGCGCTGTCCGAGGTGGCCGCATGCCCCAGTGATGTCTCCACGGCGCTGCCGCGCGAGGACGCCCTCGGACAGCTGGCGCTGATCGACTACCTCGACGGCCGGCTGTGCCGGGCGGAGCGCACGGCACAGGCGGCCCGGCGGGAAGCGGAGAGGTACGGCCTCGGCCGCCCCCACTCCTGCGGCTCGGGCCTCGGGCAGCTGGTGCTGGCGGCCGTGGCCGTCGATCGCGGCGAACTGGCTCAGGCCCAGGCCCTGTTGGACGAGGCGGCGGACGCGGGAGCCCCGCGCGACCCGGTGACGGCCGTCGGCCGGTCCCTGGCGACGGCACGGCTGCTGCTGTCGCAGGGCGAGCCACGGGCCGCCGCGGCGGCGGCCGACCCCGCCGTGCCGGCCCTGGTGACCTCCCCCTGGGCGCGGGCGCAGACGGCGCTGGTCGCCGCCGCGGCGCAGCTGGCCGAGGGCCGCCGGGACAGCGCCTTGAAGGTGCTCGACGACATCTCCTGCGCCGGTGAGCCCACGTGCGCGGCGGAGATGGCGTGGGCCCGTTTCGCCGCGGGCGACCGGGCAGCAGCGGTGGACCTGCTCGACCACATGCGGACGCAGGGCCGTACCGGCCCGAGGGCGAGCGTCCGGGCCGCGCTGGTGCGCGCCGAGGCCGCTCAGGAGTCCGACGCCGACACCGCGCGCGGACTGCTCGCCCGGGCACTGCGGGAGGCCCGGCGGGAACGGCTGCGGCGCCCGTTCCTCGAAGCTGGACCGGGGATCCGGCACTTGCTGGACACGCCGCCGCTGCAGGGCCTGGCCGCCGGCTGGCTCACCCCGTGCGGCAGTGGGGGCGCGGCCGAGGAGACCTCGTCCCCGGTCGTCGAGGAGCTGAGCGGACGCGAACGCGAGGTCGTGGGCAGGCTGGCCGACCTGATGTCCACGGAGGAGATCGCCGCCGACCTGTACGTGTCGGTCAACACGGTCAAGACCCACCTCAAGAGCGCCTACCGGAAACTCGGCGTGAACGGCCGCGCCGAGGCGGTGCGCCGGGCGCGCGACCACGGGCTGATCTGACGGGGGCCGACCGTGGCCGGGCATCTCGCCCGCGGCGGGTGAGGCGCGCGGCGGCACCTGCCGCTCCCCTGGGGGCGGGAGCACTCGGCGAGGTGGTGGACACCATGGGACACTGGCGCACTCTGATGGTGCTGGGCACGGCCCAGTTCCTGATGGTCCTGGACACGTCCGTCATGAACGTCTCCATCAGCCAACTGGTCGAGGACTTCCACACCGAGGTCACCGCCATCCAGGCCGTCATCACCCTGTACGCGCTGGTCATGGCCGCGTTCATGATCGTCGGAGGCAGGCTCGGCGACATCCACGGCCGCCGCCGTCTGTTCCTGCTCGGCCTGATGGTCTACGGCGTCGGCTCGGCGCTCACCGCCCTGGCGCCCACCCTGTGGGTGCTCGCCCTGGGCTGGTCGGTGATCGAGGGACTCGGCGCCGCGATGGTGCTGCCCGCGATGGCGGCCCTGGTCGCCGAGGCCTACCGCGGCAGGGACCGGGCCGTCGCCTACGGCGTGATCGGCGGGCTGGCCGGTGCCGGTATCGCGGTGGGCCCGCTGCTGGGCGGCTGGGTGACGACGTATCTGACCTGGCGGCTGGTCTTCGCGGGCGAGGTCGTCGTCGTCCTCGTCGTCCTGCTGTGCCACCGGGTCGTCAAGGAGGCCGCGCGCACCGGACCGCCGCCCCGGCTGGACGTGGTCGGCGCGGCGCTCTCCGCGGGCGGACTGGGGCTGGGCGTGCTCGGTGTGCTGCAGAGCAGCACCTGGGGCTGGGTGCACCCGCGCAACCCGCCCTTCACCGTTCTGGGCTTCGCGCCCACCCTCTTCGTCGTCGCCGCCGGGGCTGCCGTACTGGCGCTGTTCGTGCGCTGGGACCGCAGGCGGGAGGCCGCGGGCGCCGACCCCCTGGTGCACCTGTCCCTGTTCGGCCGGCCGCCTCTGCGCTCGGGTCTGCTCACCCTGCTCAGCCAGAACCTGATCCTGCTCGGACTGTTCTTCACCATCCCGCTGTACCTGCAGGTGGTGCAGGGGTTCGATGCCTTCCAGACGGGGCTCAGACTGCTGCCGGTGTCCGCCACGATGCTCGTCACCTCCCTGGGCGCCGCGCGGCTCGGCCGCACCTTGGGGCCCCGCCTGGTCGTCCGGCTGGGCCTGCTGACGCTGGCCGTGGCCATCGTGTGGCTGCTCGCCACCATCCAGCCGAAGATCGACGACGCGCAGTTCGCCGGTGCCATGGCGGTACTCGGCATCGGCATGGGGCTGCTCGCCTCCCAGCTGGGCAACGTCGTCCAGTCGAGTGCCGGGGAGGCCGAGCGCAGCGAGGTCGGCGGCCTGCAGTTCACGGCCCAGAACCTGGGTTCGGCGCTGGGTACCGCGCTCATCGGGTCGATGCTCATCGGCGCGCTGGCGCACGCGTTCACCGCCGGGGTGGAGAGCCATCCCCAGCTGTCGGCCCAGACCAAGCAGCAGACCAGCGTCCGCCTGCAGGCCGGGATCAGCTTCGTGCCCACCGACCAGGTCCGCGCGGGGGCCCAGCGCGCCGGACTGCCACCGTCCGAGGTCGACGCCCTCACCTCCGCATACGCCTCGGCACAGCTCGACGGCCTGAAGGCGGCGATCCTCGCCACCGGAGGCATCACTCTCGCGAGCCTCCTCGTCACCCCGCACCTGCCGACCGCGCCGCCCCGCCGTGGGCGGACCTCGCAGGGCGGCGCACCGGCCGGCCTCGCGAACGCCGTGGAGTAGGGAGCATGAAGGTCACGGGGACGCCCTCGACCGGCCGCACCACGGCCCGGGAACGTCGTGCCGAGCGCCGTGCCCACGCCGACTACACGGGTGCCGTCTACGGATCGATGCTCGCGGCGTCGGTGGTGATCGGCGCTGGTGCGCTGGGGCAGTTCCCCCGGGTGCAACTGGTCATTCTGCTGTTGCTGACCGGCCTCGTCTTCTGGGTGGGGCATGTCCACGCCCAGTTGTTCGGCGCCCGTCTCGCGCAACGGGCCCTGGACCGGCCGACCGTCCTGCGGGTGTGCGCCGAAGAATGGCCGATCGTCAAGGCGGCAGTGCCGCCCGCCCTCGCCGTCGCCGTCAGCCCGCTGCTCGGCCTGGACGTCGACGGCACGATCTGGCTGGCGGTCGCCGTCGCCGTGACCGGCCAGGTGGGCTGGTCCGCGGCCGGCGCACGGCAGGCGGGCGCGTCCTGGTGCCTGGTGGCGGGCACCGCCGCGGTCAATCTGCTGCTCGGCCTGGCGATCATCACGTTCAAGATCGCTCTGTCGCACTGAGGCCCGGACCCCGGATCACCTGTGCCGGGTGAGGCCCGGTGCGGCCGGGCGGAGCAGGATCGGGGGCAAGACGGCAGCAGGCCCGCGGCGGGAGAACGGCCCATGCGCTACGAGATCCGCGTCGATGGACAGATGTCGGAGACCCTCACCAAGGCCTTCCCGGAGCTGGATCACGTGATGATGTCCGGTCAGACGGTGCTGTTCGGTCCCATCATCGACGAGGCCCACCTCTACGGGCTGCTGAACCGCTGCCAGTCGCTGGGACTCCGGGTCGTGGAGATGCGGCAGATGCCGGAGTGAGCGCCGCCCGCGGACAGGCCCGGTGGCCGTCCCTCACAGCTCGGCCGCGACGATCCGGCCCGCGCGGACCGCCCCGCCCAGCGCCTCGAAGTCCCGCTCGGTGCGGTCCGCGTAGGCCTGCGCGAACCCGCACAGCGCACGGTCGAAGCGGTCCCCGCCGCCGAGATAGGCGGCGATGGCGACCGGATCACCGGAGCGCGCATGGGCCCGTGCCAGGGCCGCCCCGCACACCCGGCCGGACAGGCTCAGCAGGCCGGGATCCCAGCCCTCCGGCCGGAGGCCGCCCTTCCAGTCCCACAACTGCCGTACGTAGAAGTCCCGGTCGCGCCCGTCGAGGCCGGCCACACGCGTCCAGCCCAGGAAGATGTCACTGGCCGCCTGCAGGAGCCGCTGCCCGGCCACCACCCTGCGGCCCTGGTTGTCGTACCGCTCGCCGCCCGTGTGCGCCGCGAGCACCGACTCCCCGGCCTCCTTGGCCTGCAACAGCAGCGGATCGTCGTCGTCCCGGCCGAGCAGCAGCAGGATCCAGCACCGGGTGCCGACGCTGCCGACCCCCACCACCTTCCGCGCCATGTCCACCAGTCGGTAGTGCCGCAGCAGGTGCCGCCGGTCCGGGGGCAGGCTGCGCGCGTACGACTCCAGCAGCGCCTGCAGCGCCTTGTCCTCCTCGTCGGGGGAGGTCTCGCCGCGCAGTTCCCGCAGGGGGGTGAGCAGCGGTGGGTCCGCGGCGATCCGGCGGCCCTCCGGCGTACGCCGGGTGAGTTTGGCGAAGGCCCGCAGATGGGTCCGGGAACGGGCGCGGGCGGCCGCCCCGGCCGTACGACGCCTGCTCTCCTCGTCCATCGAGGCGGCCAGCAGCCCGCGCAGCCGGTCGGCGTCGTCCCGGGCGTACCAGACGTCCAGGGTGCGCATGCCCGCGAACTCCCGCATCCGTTGCCGGTAGGCCCGCACGCCGGTGCGCACCGCGTCGTCCTGCTCCTGCTGGGTGAAGCCGTTGTCCCGCCCCGCGACGGCGATACTGGCCGCCAGCCGCTTGACGTCCCACTCGAACGGGCCCGGGAACGTCTCGTCGAAGTCGTTGATGTCGAACACCAGATGCCGTTCCGGCGAGGCCAGCAGCCCGAAGTTGAGCAGATGGGCGTCCCCGCACAACTGCACCTCGAGGCCGGTCCGCGGCAGCGGGGCCAGGTCCGCCGCCATGACCGCCGCCGCGCCCCGGTAGAAGCGGAAGGGGGACGCGAGCATGCGGCCGTAGCGGATCGGCACCAGCTCCGGGACGCGGCTGGCCGACTGCCGCTCCAGCACGTCGACCGCGTCCGGTCGGTCCGGCGCGGCCTCGAACACGCCGTGGACCGAGCGCGGCGCGCGCCGACGCGCCCTCCTGCCCCGGGCGGCACGGTCGGCCGGCGACACAGCGACGGCACTCGGTGTGCTCATGATCCACCCTCCTGGTCCTTCGGCCGGCCGTGGGCCGGTGCGCTCCACCCCACCGCCCCCTCCGGCGGGAGGGATCACCCGCGGCGGGTGATCCGGCGCACCTGCGGCCCCGGGAATGCTGTCCGCTCCAGGGCCGCGGGCCGCCCGCCGGCAGTGCGTGCGAGGCCCGTGCCGATCGCGAGGAGGAGCCATGACCGCACCGCGTGGACAGCAGCCGCGGGCCGGGATGCCATATCCGCCCGGCGAGGCGGGCAACGGTCCCGCACAGGCCGTGACGGTGATCGCCCGCTCCTGGACCTGGATCCTGGTGTCGGCGGTCATGACGCTGGTACCGGGCGTGCTGATCCTCGTCTGGCCGGACGAGACGCTGCACGTCCTCGCCGTCGTCCTCGGCCTCTACCTGCTGCTCGGCGGCGCGATCCGGTTCGTGACGGCGTTCGCGCGGGAGGACCACGCGGACCGGCTTCCCGGCCTGCTGGCCGCCGTGCTGTACGTCCTGGCCGGCGTGCTGTGCCTGCGCAATCCGCTGCAGACCATCACCGCGCTGTCACTGATCGTCGGACTGGTGTGGCTGGTGTCCGGCCTCCTCACGCTCTACCCGGCGATCGCCGCCAGGGACCTGCCGCACCGCGGTGTCGTCCTGGGAGCCGCACTGCTCGGCATCGTCGCCGGGATCGTCGTGCTGGCCCTGCCCGCCGAATCGGCGCGGGCGCTGACCCGGCTGCTGGGGCTGTGGCTCGTACTGCTGGGCCTGGTGGAGCTGGTGGCCGCCTTCGCCTGGCGGGCCGCGCTGCGCAGGGGCGGGGTGCTGCCGGGCGCACCCGGTCCCGTGGAGTGACCCGGGCGCACGATCACCCGCCTCGGGTGAGGACGTGCCGTTCTCACCGTGTGCATGGTGAGAACGGCAGAGACCGGCTCGGCGAACCCCGTGAGCCGCTGCCCCGGATGGAGGAAAGACATGAGTGCGCAGACCTATCTCGCGTACGACTACCCGGTACTGGGTGTCTTCTGGTCCATGCTGGTGTTCTTCCTGTGGATCATGTGGTTCGTCCTGCTGTTCCGGGTCATCGTCGACGTCTTCCGCGACGACGGCATGAACGGCTGGGCCAAGGCCGCCTGGACACTCTTCGTGATCGTGGTCCCCTTCCTGGGCGTCCTGGTCTACCTGATCGCCCGGGGCAAGGGCATGGGGGAGCGGGAGGTGGCGCAGGCGCGCGCCCAGCAGGAGGCCTTCGACTCCTATGTCCGGCAGGCCGCACAGGGCGCGACCCCGGCCAGCAGCGCCGACGAGCTCGCCAAGCTCTCCGCCATGCGCTCCCGCGGTGAGATCACCGACGACGAGTTCCGCAGGGCCAAGGAGCTGGTCCTCAGCGGTGCCGGGTCGGCCCGGCCTTCCGACACCTTCCACGCCCCCTCCGGGCGCTGAGGCGCGCCCACGAGATTCGAATCGAGGCCCCCCTATGACCACGACCCCCTCCGCTCGCGCCCACACCCGCACCACCCGGCAGGCCTGGGCGGGCGGCCTGACGGCCTTCGCGGGTGTCATGCTGCTGCTTGCCGGGCTGCTCGGGATATTCCGGGGCATCATGGCGATCGCCCAGGACAACGTCTTCGTGACGACGCCGAACTACGTCTTCAAGTTCGACCTCACCAGCTGGGGCTGGATCCATCTGGTCCTGGGCGCGATCGCCGTGATCGTCAGCTTCGGCCTGTTCACACCCTCGATGTGGGCGCGCGTCGCCGGCGTGGGCATCGCCGGGCTGGTGATCATCGCCAACTTCCTGTCCCTGCCGTACTACCCGGTGTGGTCCGTCGTGATGATCGCCCTGTCCGGCTTCATCATCTGGGCCCTGTGCGTGGTCCAGGGGAGGGAGTCCATGGAGAGCCCGTAGCCGGGGACCCGCACCGCACCGGCCGGCTCGCACGACTCCTCTCGGGGTCGCGCGGGCCGGCCCGCGCGGACCCGGCCCGGGCCCTGGCGTTCGACGACAGGGCCTAGTCGCCCCGGACGGGCCCCGCCGCCACGTCCTCCGGGCTGCGCTGCTGCGGGATCACCACCGCACCCTGCTGCAGCGCCACCGTCCGGGTGGGGGCGGGGATGGAGATGCCCTCCGCGCGGTAGCGGCGGTGCAGGCGCTTGATGAACTCGTGCTTGATGCGGTACTGGTCGCTGAACTCGCCGACGCCGAGGACCACGGTGAAGCCGATGCGGGAGTCGCCGAAGGTGTGGAAGCGGATGGCGGGTTCGTGTTCCGGTACGGCACCCTCGACCTCGCGCATGGTCTCGGCGACGACCTCCGCGGTGACCCGCTCCACGTGCTCCAGGTCGGAGTCGTAGCCGACGCCGACCTGCACCAGCACCGTCAGCCGCTGCTCGGGATGCGTGTAGTTGGTCATGTTGGCCTTGGCGAGCTGGCCGTTGGGGATGACCACCAGGTTGTTGGAGAGCTGGCGGACCGTCGTCTGGCGCCAGTTGATGTCGACGACGTACCCCTCCTCGCCGCTGCCCAGCCGGATGTAGTCGCCCGGCTGGACCGTCTTGGAGGCCAGGATGTGGATGCCGGCGAAGAGGTTGGCGAGGGTGTCCTGCAGGGCGAGGGCGACCGCCAGACCGCCGACGCCCAGGGCGGTCAGCAGGGGCGCGATGGAGATGCCGAGGGTCTGCAGGACCACCAGGAAGCCGATGGCCAGGACCAGGACCCGGGTGATGTTGACGAAGATGGTCGCCGAGCCCGCCACGCCCGAGCGGGACTGGGTGACCGTGCGGACCAGACCCGCGATCACCCGGGCCGCGGACAGGGTCACCACGAAGATCAGCCAGACCTCCAGGACCTGGTTGACGTGTTGCTGGACGGTCCGGGTCAGCGGGAGCACCACCGCGGCCGCCGCCGCACCGCCCGCGATCGCCGCCCACGGCACGACCGAGCGCAGGGCGTCCACGATGACGTCGTCGCCGCTCCAGCGGGTCCGCTTGGCGTGCTTCGCGAGCCAGCGCAGCAGGGTGCGGGACAGGAAGGCGAGCAACAGGCCCGCCGCCACCGCGATTCCGGCGAGGACGAGGTCGTCCAGGGTCAGCGCGCGGTTCACCGGTCACCTCCGGGGTGCGCGCCTGCTGCCAAGTTGTGAGGTCTCGTCACGTTGTCACCTGCTCGATGTGCGGATGTGCGATCGCGCCGGCTGCCCGTGAACCCCGGTGACCGGCGCGATCGCTCATCCTGCCGTATCCGGAACGCCAGTTCGCACCCGGACCGGCCGCACCGCGCCACCGCTCAGACGATGCCCTCCGCGAGTTCGGCCTGGTCGCGGTCGTCGCCGTACGCGGCGGCGGTGGGCGTGCCGTACGAACGGCGGGCGACGTACCACCAGACGGTCGCCAGGACCAGGACGACGGCGAGCGCCACCGACGCGTAGTTCATCGTGTCGACGGTGACCGGCGAGGCCTGCGGCAGGCAGAACAGCACCGTCACACAGGCCACCCAGACCACCGCGATCCAGCCGACCGGCCTGCTCCAGCGGCCCAGATGCCAGGGCCCTGGCCGGAAACGGTCGCCCGCGCGCAGCCGCAGCAGCACGGGAATGGCGTAGGCGGGGGTGATGCCGATGACGTTGATGGCCGTCACCGCGTTGTACGCCGTCGCCGAGTACAGCGACGGCAGGGCGAGCACGCCGGCCACGACGACGGACAGCCAGACGGCGGCGACCGGGGTCTGGGTGCGGCTGCTCACCGTGCGCCACAGGTGGGAGCCGGGCAGCGCGCCGTCGCGGCTGAACGCGAACACCATCCGGCTGGCCGCCGCGACCTCGGCGTTGCCGCAGAACAGCTGGGCGACGATCACCACCAGCAGCAGCGCGCTCGCGCCGCCGGTGCCCAGGCCGTCGAGCAGGATCTGCGCGGGCGGCACACCGGTGGCGGTGTTGCGCGTGGCGTCGTAGTCCTGGATGGCGAAGGTCAGCCCGGCGAGCAGGACGAAGCCCGCGATCCAGGACGCCCAGATGGACCGTACGATGCCGCGCGCCGCGGACACCGAGGCCTGCGAGGTCTCCTCGGACAGGTGCGCGGAGGCGTCGTAACCGGAGAACGTGTACTGCGCGAGCAGCAGGCCGATCGCCGCCACGTAGAGCGGGTTGTGCCAGCCGGTCTCGTTGACGAACTTCGTGAACACGAAGGACGCCGACCGGTGGTGGTCGGGGACGATCGCGAGCGCGCCGACGATGAGCGCGACACCCGCCAGATGCCACCACACGCTGACCGAGTTGAGCAGGCTGACCAGGCGGACGCCGAACAGGTTCAGCACCGCGTGCAGCAGCAGGATGGCGCAGAAGATCAGCATGGTCCTGCCGGGCGTGGGCGTGAAGCCCCACTGGAGGTTGGCGAACGCGCCGGTGAACAGGGCGGCGCCGTAGTCGATGCCGGCGATCGCGCCCAGCAGACCGAGCAGATTCAGCCAGCCGGTGTACCAGCCCCAGCGCCGGCCGCCGAGCCGGTCGGCCATGTAGTACAGGGCGCCGGAGGTCGGGTAGGCGCTGGTGACCTCGGCGAGCGCGAGGCCGACGCACAGCACGAACAGGCCGACGCCCGCCCAGCCCCACAGCATCACGGCCGGGCCGCCGGTGTTCAGGCCGAAGCCGTACAGGGTCATGCAGCCGGACAGGATCGAGATCACCGAGAAGCTGATCGCGAAGTTGCCGAAGCCGCCCATGCGGCGCGCCAGCACCGGCCGGTAGCCGAGTTCGCGCAGCCGCTTCTCCTCGTCCTGCTGGGGCAGGCCCGAGGAGGGCGCGGGTTCGGGGGTGGGGGACATGCGGGGACCTCCGGGTCAAGAGGGGCGGAGACAGGTGCCGTTCAGGTGCGGGAGCCGTCCGCGGCCGCGCGGCAGCGGTCCCGGGCCTGGGTGAAGACCTCCACGGCACGGTCGCGGTCGGGCGTGCGGTACATCCAGGGCGGGGGCGTGAAGTACGGTCCGATGGCGTCGAACACCCGGGCCGCGTCGGGGAATTGGAGCGAGCCCCACAGGGCGTGGGCCAGGTGGTTGAGGTCCGGCAGCGCGCGCTCGGCCTCGTGAGTGCGCTCGAACCAGGATCGCAGGGCGCGCCGGGCCTCGCGGGCCGCGTCCTCCGCCACCCAGTGCAGGTCGAGCGCCGCGTCGTGCCCGCTGTCGCGCCGGTAGCGCTCGACGCGGACGTACAGCGGCAGCAGGTGCAGCGCCGAGCCGGGCGGCGCCTGCCCGGCGGCCCACTGGGCGTAGCCGGCGGCCTCCGCGATCCGGCCCGAGCCGCCGCGCACGTACAGGAACTGCAGCATCCGGTGGTGGGCCTCCCGGTTGTACGGGTCGCGCCGGCCGGCCTCGGCCAGCAGCCCCCAGGGTCCCGGCGGCAGCATCGGCTCGGGCGCGGGCACCCGGTGCTCCTCCCAGCGCTGCTCCGGATCCAGCTGGGCCAGCGCCAGCAGACACACCCAGGGCACCGGGTCCCGCGGGGCGAGGACGGTGGCGGACTGGGCGGCGTCCCAGGCTTCGATCCACAACTCGTGGGTACGGCGGTGCCGTTCACGCCGGGCGCGCAGGGCCCGCTCCACCCCGACCCGCGCCTGCATCACCGCGGCGTACAAGCTGCCCGGCTCCTCCGTGAGCCAGGCGCGCACCACATCGGTGCCGGCGGCGGCCGCCCCGAGGACCTGGGTGCGCTGGGTCCACTGCCATCCGGGCGGGGTGTCCGCGAGCAGCGTGCGCATGGCCATCCAGCGGCCGGTGCGCAGGTCCTGCAGGGCGGCGCGCAGGGCGTGGTCGGGGCCGGCGGGGTCGTAGGAGGGACGGGGTCCTTCTCTGGCCATCAGCCGTCCGCCCCCGGCCACTGGCGCGCGGGCGAGCTGGCGGGGTGGCGTGGCAACAGCCCTCCTGTGGGCGGTACGGAGGTGTGGGGTGCTGGTCGGCGGTCACTATAGAGGCGCGGGTTTCACCATGCCATTGTTGCCAACTCAACCATCCGCTCGGGCCAGTTGACCGCCCAGGGGTGCTTGACGCCGTCCCGCCGCGGCGGCAGGCTGGCGCGGTGATCTTCGGTGCGGAACGGGGTAGGGCGCGATGACGGGTCCGGTGCTCGCCGTCGACCAGGGCACGTCCGGCACCAAGGCCCTCGTGGTCTGTCCGGAGCGCGGAGTCCTGGGCTCCGCCTTCGCCGAGGTCCGCCCCCGGTATCTGCCGGGCGGGCTGGTCGAGGTGGACCCGGCCGAGCTGTACGGCTCCGTGGTCGACGCCGGCCGGCGGGCGCTCGCCGAGGCCGGCGAGGACGTCGTGGCCCTGGGCCTGGCCAACCAGGGCGAGACCGTCCTCGCCTGGGACCCCGCCGACGGCCGCCCGCTCACCGACGCCCTGGTGTGGCAGGACCGGCGCGCCGAGACCGTGTGTACCGAACTCGCGGCGCACGCCGAGGAGTTGCGCCACCTGACGGGGCTGCCCCTCGACCCGTACTTCGCCGCGCCCAAGATGGCCTGGATCCGCCGCCACCTCACCCGCGAGGGCGTCGTCACCACCTCCGACGCCTGGCTGGTGCACCGCCTCACCGGCGCCTTCGCCACCGACGCCGCCACCGCGGGCCGTACCCAGCTCCTCGACCTCGACGGCGCCCACTGGTCGCCGAGGGCGCTGGAGATGTACGGCCTGGCCGACGAACGGCTCCCGCAGCCCGCCGACAACGCCCAGCACATCGGCGTCACCACGGCGTTCGGCCGCGAGATCCCGCTCACCGGACTGATCGTCGACCAGCAGGCCGCCCTGCTCGCCCAGCGCGTCACCGCACCCGGCGCCGCCAAGTGCACCTACGGCACCGGCGCGTTCCTGCTCGCGCACACCGGCGACCGGCCCCGGCGCGGCACTTCCGGCCTGGTCAGCTGCGTGGCCTGGCGGCTGGCCGGCGCGACCAGCTACTGCCTCGACGGCCAGGTCTACACCGCGGCCTCCGCCGTCCGCTGGCTGTGCGACCTCGGGGTCATCTCCTCCGCCGCCGACCTCGACCCCGTCGGCGGCGCCGTCCCCGACAGCGGCGGCGTCACCTTCGTGCCCGCCCTCGCCGGACTCGCCGCACCCTGGTGGCGCGGCGACCTGCGCGGCTCGCTGACCGGACTCGGCCTCGACACCGGCCCCGGCCATCTGGTGCGGGCGCTGTGCGAGGGCGTCGCCGCCCAGGTCGCCGAGCTCGCCGACGCGGCCGCCACCGACCTCGGCGCCCCCCTGGACACCCTCCGCGTCGACGGCGGCCTCACCCGCTCGGCCCTGCTCATGCAGACCCAGGCCGACCTGCTGCAACGCCCCGTCGAGGTCTCGGCGCTGCCCGACGCGACCGCGCTCGGTGCGGCCGCCCTGGCCCGCCTCGGCGCGGACCGTACCCTGGGCGTCGAACAGGCCCTGCCCGACTGGAAGCCCGCCGCCGTGTACGAACCCCGCATCACCGCCGACCAGGCCGCCGAACGCCGCGCCGGCTTCCGGGCCGCCGTGGCCGCACTGCTCGGTTCATGACCGTCACCGCGGAAGGCCCGCTGCCCCCACGGACGTACGACGTCGCGATCGTCGGCGCCGGGGTGGTCGGCTGCGCCATCGCCCGCGAACTCGCCCGCCACCCCCGCCTGGACGTGGCGCTGGTCGAGGCCCAGGACGACGTCGGGCAGGGCACCTCCAAGGCCAACACGGCGATCCTGCACACCGGTTTCGACGCGGCCCCGGGAACCCTGGAGGCCCGGCTGGTCCGCGAGGGGTACGAGCGGCTCGGCGCCTACGCGGCCGAGTCCGGCATCCCCGTCGAACGGGTCGGCGCCCTGCTGGTCGCCTGGGACGAGGAGCAGCTGGCCGCGCTGCCCCGGCTGGCCGGGAAGGCCGAGCGCAACGGCTACCACGAGACGCGCCTGCTGGGCCCCGGCGAACTGTACGCCCGCGAGCCCCACCTCGGCCCCGGAGCGCTCGGCGCCCTGCACGTGCCCGGCGAGAGCATCATCTGCCCCTGGACGACGACCCTGGCGTACGCCACCCAGGCGGTGCGCGCCGGAGCGGACCTGCACCTGAACACGGCGGTCCAGCGGGCGAGTCACTCACAGCGCGGCCACCGCCTGACCACCTCCCGCGGCACCCTGCACGCCCGCCACCTGGTCAACGCGGCCGGACTCCACGCCGACACCGTCGACCGGCTGCTCGGCCACGAGGACTTCACCGTCACCCCGCGCCGCGGCCAGCTGCTGGTGTACGACAAGTTCGCCCGCCCGCTCGTGAGGCACATCCTGCTGCCCGTCCCGACCGCGCTCGGCAAGGGTGTGCTGGTCGCGCCGACCGTCTACGGCAACGTGCTGCTCGGCCCCACCGCCGAGGACCTGGACGACAAGCGGGCCACCGGCTTGACCGCCGAGGGCCTGGCCGGGTTGCGGGACAAGGGCCGCCGTGTCCTGCCCGCGCTCCTCGACGAGGAGGTCACCGCCGTCTACGCCGGCCTGCGCGCGGCCACCGGCCAGGAGGACTACCGCATCGCCGCCCACCCCGAGCAGGCGTACGTCACCGTCGGCGGCATCCGCTCCACCGGCCTGACCGCGTCGATGGCCATCGCCGCCCACGTCACCGGCCTGCTGGCCGGCACCGGGCTCGACCTCGGCCCGGTGCGTGAGCCGGACCCGCTGACCATGCCCAACCTCGGCGAGGCCTTCCCGCGCCCCTACCAGCGGCCCGGACTCATCGCCGCCGATCCCGAGTACGGCCGCCTCGTCTGCCACTGCGAGCGCGTCTCCCGCGGCGAGATCCGCGACGCCCTCGCGAGCACGATCCCACCCCGCACCCTGGAGGGCCTGCGCCGCCGGACCCGGGCCCGGGCGGGCCGGTGCCAGGGGTTCTCCTGCGGGGCGGCGGTGCGCGAGCTGTTCGAACGGGGCTTTCCCGAGGGCGGGTCGGCGCCGCGGGAGCCAGCCGTTGGTGCAGCGGTGCGGCGAGATCCCGCGGACGGGGAGGCGCCGCGGCGAGAGCTGCCCGACGGGGAGGCGATGAGGCGAGAGCTGCCCGACGGGGAGGCGGTAGGGCGAGAGCCGGCCGGCGGCGGGCCGGTGGGGCAGGGTTGGTGCACGGGGGAGGCGGTGCGACGGCAGTCGGCCGACGGGGAGCGCTTGGGACGGGAGTCGTCGGCCCGAGAGCCGGTGCGGCAGGAGCCGTGCGCCGGGGAGACGGTGCGGCGGCGGAAGCCGTTCGGGAAGGGGCGGGCATGACGACACCTCGCCGCGTCGACGTTCTCGTCGTCGGTGCCGGGCCAGCCGGACTCGCCGCCGCGGCACGGCTGGCAGTCTCCGGCGTGGGACGGGTGGAGGTGCTGGAGCGGGAGGCGGAGGCGGGCGGAGTGCCGCGGCACTGTGCGCACGGCGGCTTCGGCGCATGGACCCGCCCGCTGACCGGACCCGCCTACGCCCGCCTGCTGACCGAGGCCGCCGACCGCGCGGGAGCGGTGATCCGCACCGGGGTGACCGTACTGGACTGGGCGTGGGCTGCGGCTCCGGAGGCCGGGAACGACCAGGATGCGGCGGCGGACCGGGGCCCCGGGGCAGGGGGGAGTTTCACGGACCGGGGCCGGGCCGAGGAGTTCCCGGCGGCACCCGCCGCGACCGGCCGGACCGTGGGGGCGAGCGCTGCCGGAACCGGGCCGGTCGGACCGGCGAGCCCGGCCGACCGTGCCGGCGCCGGCCGCGGGCCGGTGTCCGGTGCCGTGGGACCGAGCATCGGCACGCCGCTCACCACCGTGGGACCGAGCATCGGCACGCCTCTCACCACTGTCGGACCGAGGATCGGCACGCTGCTCACCGCCGTCGGACCCGGCGGGCCCGAGGTCATCGAGGCGCGGGCCGTCGTACTGGCCACCGGGGCCCGCGAACGGCCGCGCACCGCCCGGCTGGTGCCCGGAACCCGGCCCGCCGGTGTCTACACCACCGGCGAACTCCAACAGGCGGTCCACCTGTTCGGGCAGCGCGTCGGCACCCGTGCGGTCGTCGTCGGCTCCGAGGACGTCTCGTACGCGGCCGCCGACACCGTGCGCGCGGCCGGCGCCGAGGTCGTGGCTCTGGTCACGGAACACCCGTGCGCCCAGACCGGCCGGGTCCGCGCCCGGTCGGCCCGGCTGCTCGACCGCGTCCCGCTGCTGACGTACACCACGGTCACCGAACTCCTCGGGCACGGCCGCCTGTCCGGCGTCCGCGTCCGTCACCGCGACGGCCGTACGGCCGTACTGGCCTGCGACACCGTCGTGTTCACCGGCGACTTCCTCCCCGACCACGAACTCGCCCGCCGTGGCGCCCTCGCCCTGGACCCCGGCACCCGCGGTCCCGCCGTCGACGGCGCCCTGCGCACCTCGCGCCCCGGGGTCTTCGCCGCCGGGAACGTCCTGCACGCCGTCGAGCGCGCCGGCACCGCGGCCGCCGAGGGGAACGGGGTGGCCGGCACCGTCCTGGACTTCCTGGCGGGCGCCCCCTGGCCGGACCCGGCAGTCCCGCTCGCCGTCGAGGCTCCGCTGCGCTGGATCGCCCCCAACCGTGTCGTCCCCGCCGACCCGCCCACCCGTTACGTCCTGCGCACCAGCACCCCGCTGACCCGCCCCGTCCTCCGGGTCCACCAGGACGGCCGCCTCCTGCACCGCGAGCGGCCGACGCTCGGGACCGCACTGCCCAACCGCACCCTGACCCTGACCGCAGGCTGGACGGGCCGGGTCGACCCGAAGGGCGGCGAGGTACGGGTGAGCGCGGGCTGAGCGGGCCGGCCGCCGGAAGCGTCCGAGGGCCGACAGGGGGCGCTCACAGGTCCGTGAACGACCCGTGCCGCCCCGACCCGGCGGCGAACCGGGCGGCGCCCTCCGCGCTCTCCGCCAGCACGCCCAGGCCGTGCCGGAGTTCCCCGCGCAGGGCCGTCTCCTCGTCCAGGCCCTCCTGGTCGAGGACCGACGCGCGGTCGCTGCGCAGGCAGGCCTGCGGGAAGCGGGCGATGGCAGCGGCCAGCGCCTCGGCCTCGGCGCGGGCGCGCCCCGTGGGCACCACACGGTTCACGAGGCCCATCTCGTGGGCCTCCCGGGCCTGTACCGGGCGGCCGGTGAGGATCATGTCCATGGCCCGGCCGGTGCCGATCAGCCGGGGCAGCCGTACCGTGCCGCCGTCGATCAGCGGCACGCCCCAGCGGCGGCAGAACACCCCGAACACGGCGTCCTCCTCAGCGACCCGCAGATCGCACCACAGGGCGAGTTCGAGGCCGCCCGCGACCGCGTGCCCGGCGACGGCAGCGATCACCGGTTTCGACAGCCGCATCCGGGTCGGCCCCATCGGCCCGTCACCGTCCTCGGCCACCCGGTTGCCGCGCCCGGTACCGATCGCCTTCAGGTCCGCCCCCGCGCAGAACGTGCCGCCCTCACCCCACAGCACCGCCACCCGGGCGGTGTCGTCGGCCTCGAACTCGCGGAAGGCGGAGGCGAGTTCGGCGGCCGTGGGGCCGTCCACCGCGTTGCGGGCCGCCGGCCGGGACAGGACGACCGTGGTGACGTACTCCGTGCGCTCCACGCGGACCGGCATGGGAAGCCCTCCTGGTTCTGGTTCGGCAAGGCCACTGTGCCTCAGATGACCTTGAGCCGTACCAGCGCCCCCAGGGTCAGCGCGCCCGGCAGCAGCGGCACCCACACGGTGATGATCCGGTAGGCGAGGACCACCGCCGTGGCCACCGCGGCCGGGCCGCCGACCGCGACCAGGGCCACGATCAGCGCCGCCTCGACCGAGCCCAGCCCGCCCGGAGTGGGCACCAGCGCCACCGCCACCGTCGCCGCGAGGTAGGCGAGCACCATGTGCGCCACCGGCACCGGCAGCCTGAGCGCCTGGCCGACCGCGGCCAGACCGGCCGCCTGCAGCGCGGGGAAGGCCAGCGAGCCGCCCCACAGAGCCAGCGCCCGGGCCGGCCGGGTGTGCACCGACCGTGCCTCGCCGAGGGCGTCCCGGACGAACGCGCACACGCGTGCGCGCAGCGGTCGTACGAGGGCCACGACGGCCGCCGCCGTCACCAGCAGGCCGGCCGCGCCCAGCAGCAGCGGCAGGGCCGAGCCGTCCGGCAGCAGGGGGCCGAGGTCCAGTGCGTCGGGGAAGGCCAGCAGCAGCACGGACAGCAGACCGACCCGGCCCACCGACTCGGCCAGCAGATACAGGGCGAGCGCGGCCGAGGAGCGGGCGAGCGGCACCCCGCACACGGTCATGAAGCGCAGGTTCACCGCGCCCGCGCCCAGCCCGGTGGGCAGCAGATGGTTGGCCGAGGCCGCCGCGAACTGGGTGGCCAGCAGCCGCCCCTTCGGCAGCGGCTGCACCACCGCGCCCTGCCGGGTGAACGCGGCGGCCACCCAGGTCAGACACGTGGCACCGGCCGCCGCGAGCAGCCACGGCCAGGAGGCGGTGCGCAGCTGGCCGAAGCCCTCGGCGAGCAGCGAGCGGTTCCGCAGGGCGACCACGGCGACGAGGACGAGCGGCACCAGGCACAGCACGTGGCGGACGGGGACGCGACGGGGGAGTCGTCCCCGGGGAGGTGGGGAGAGCGGGACGGCAGTCACATCCGCAGAGGTTCTCCCTGCCGTCCCAACGGGGGGTGAAAAGACGGGAACATTGACCTCAACGAAGGTTGAGGTTCTACGTTCTCTCTTATGAGCATGGAGACCACCGCATGGATGCAGCTGCACAGCGTGATGAACGCACAGTCCGAGCGCAGACCCTTCGCCCGGGCCACGCTGCGCCGTATCGCCGCCTTCGCCCGCCCGCACCGCGCGGGCATCGTCCGGTTCGTACTGCTCGGGGTGGCCACGGCCCTGCTCGCCGTGGCCACCCCGGTGCTCGCCGGCCGTGTCGTGGACGCGATCGTGGCGGGGCACGACTCCGGCACGGTGGTCCGGCTCTCCCTGCTCATCGCGCTCGTCGCCCTCGCGGAGGCGGGGCTCGGCATCCTCGGCCGGCGCCTGTCGGCGACGCTCGGGGAGGGACTCATCCTCGACCTCAGAACGGCTGTGTTCGATCATGTGCAGCGCATGCCCGTCGCGTTCTTCACACGGACTCGTACGGGAGCGCTGGTCAGCCGACTCAACAACGACGTGATCGGCGCCCAGCGGGCGTTCGCCAACACTCTCTCCGGCGTGGTCAGCAACCTGGTCACGCTGCTGCTCACCCTCGCGGTGATGCTCACCCTGTCCTGGCAGATCACCCTGCTCGCGCTGGTGCTGCTGCCTGTGTTCGTGCTGCCCGCACGCCGCATGGGCACCCGGATGGCGCGCATGCAGCGCGAGGCGGCGGCGCTCAACGCGGCCATGGGAACCCGGATGACCGAGCGCTTCTCCGCGCCCGGCGCCACCCTGGTCAAGCTGTTCGGCCGCCCCGAGGAGGAGTCGGCGGAGTTCACGGCCCGCGCCGCGCGAGTCCGGGACATCGGCGTCCGCACGGCCACGGCCCAGTCGGTGTTCATCACCTCCCTCACCCTGGTCTCCGCCCTCGCGCTGGCCCTCGTCTACGGCCTCGGCGGCTGGTTCGCGCTGCACGGCACTCTGCAGGCCGGCGCGGTCGTCTCCCTCGCCCTGCTGCTGACCCGTCTGTACGCCCCGCTGACCGCGCTCGCCGGAGCCCGGGTCGAGGTCATGAGCGCGCTCGTCAGCTTCGAGCGGGTCTTCGAGGTGCTGGACCTCAAGCCGCTGATCGAGGAGAAGCCGGACGCCCGCGAGGTCCCCGAGGGTCCGGTCGCCGTCGAGTTCGACGACGTCCGCTTCTCGTACCCCTCGGCCGACCAGGTCTCCCTCGCCTCCCTGGAGGAGGTCGCCGCCCTCGACAGCCGCGGCGGCTCCGAGGTCCTGCACGGCGTCTCCTTCCGCGCCGAACCCGGACAGACCGTCGCCCTCGTCGGCTCCTCCGGTGCCGGCAAGTCCACCATCGCCCAGCTGCTGCCGCGCCTGTACGACGTCGACGCGGGCGCGGTGCGGCTGGGCGGGGTCGACGTCCGCGACCTCACGGCCGCGTCCCTGCGCGGCACGCTCGGCATGGTCACCCAGGACGGCCACCTGTTCCACGACAGCGTCCGCGCCAACCTGCTGCTGGCCCGGCCCGACGCCACGGACGAGGAGCTCTGGGACGCCCTCGGCCGCGCCCGCCTGGCCGACGTCGTACGGTCCCTGCCCGACGGCCTGGACACGGTGGTCGGCGAGCGCGGCTACCGTCTGTCCGGCGGCGAACGCCAGCGCATGACCATCGCCCGGCTGCTGCTGGCCCGGCAGCGTGTGGTCATCCTGGACGAGGCCACCGCCCACCTGGACAACACCTCCGAGGCGGCCGTCCAGGAGGCCCTCACCGAGGCCCTGGAGGGCCGCACCGCCGTGGTCATCGCCCACCGCCTGTCCACGGTCCGGGCCGCCGACCAGATCCTCGTCGTGGAGTCCGGGCGGATCGTGGAACGGGGCACGCACGAGGAGTTGCTGGCGGCGGACGGACGCTATGCCGAGCTGCACCGGACGCAGTTCGCGGGGCGAGCGGAGCCGGACGCCGAAGTGGCGGTCAGCTGAGGCTGCCTTCCAGGCTTCTGCGGACCTCGGTGGTTTCCGCAAAGGGCGACACCGGGACGGCGGTGGCCGCGCTCAGGGCGTTGTCGGTCTTCCGCGGTTCGGGGGAGTGCGCGCCGACCGGCCCGGGTGCTGGGTGGTACGCGGAGCTGTGCCGGCGGCGGTTCGCGGGGTGGGGGAGGGCGGAGGCCGGGGTTGGGAGGCAGTTGAGGTCGCCTTCCAGGCTGCTGTGGTGCGGGAGGTCGGAGGCGGGGGGCGGGGTCAGTTGAGGTTGCCTTCCAGGCCGCTGTAGACCTCGGTGGCCTCGCAGAAGGCGACACCGAGACGGCCGGCCACGCCGAGGGCCTCGTCGATCTTCCGCAGATCGACGGGGTCACCTGCCAACTTCCCCTGGTGCCCGGCGAGATGGGCGCGCGCCGCGCCGGTCGCCGTTGCCGGGACCAGGCCGCCGACCGAGTAGTTCGCGACGATCGTGGCGGGCGGTTCGGGCCACTCCAGACGGGGGAACTCCGCGCGCAGCAGACCGTCCAGCGCCGTGGGCGCGGTGAAGCCCTCGACGGCCAGGCCGGCTTCCGCGCACAGCCGAGTGGGCCAGGTGTAGCCACGTGACATCCAGCCCGGCAGCAGGGCGGAGGCGAACTCCAGCACCGTGAACGGAACCTCGCGGGTCAGCAGCCGGGCCGCGTCCAGCTCCCTGCCGTCGGAGGGGTGCCGCACGACCGGCGTTCCCGCGCGCAGGGCCAGCGCCGCACCGCGCAGGATGCGCAAGGGGCCTGCGAGGCCCTGCGCGATCACGGCATCGCCGGGCAACCGCCCGTCCGTGTCGGGCCGGACCTTTGCGGGCAGGGCGGGGTCGAGCCTGCCGATCATCTCGAGCGCGATCGTGTCCACCTCCTCCGGGGAGGCGGCGAGATACCGCTGCATGTCCTCGCTGATCCGCTCCGGGCCGGCCCCGACGATGAGGAAGGGGCGGCCCCACAGGTGCAGTCGTGTCTCGAACCCGAGGCTCTCGTCGTCGAGGGCGTGCTCCAGCACGCCCAGCGCCCAGGCCTTGGCGCGGAAGCGGTTCTTTCGTAGCGCGACGGCGCGGGCGATCAGATCGTCGATGGCGTCGTCGTCCCCGTGTCCGGCGAGGTACGGCAGCAGCCGTCGCTCGATCAGCGGCAGGTCGACGGGGTGGAAGCTCGTGTCATAACCCATGGGACCCACGCTAGTGAAGACCTGTCACACCACTTGACGCAGCTGGTCCGTACCTTTAGTTTCACGCCTTAAATAAAGTCTACGGACCTTCAACGCCCGGTTCGCTCATGGGCGTTGGCCCGCAACCCCCCACGCGAAAGGCCGCCCGAACATGGCCAGACCTCTCCCGGCAGCAGTCTCCCTCGGCGTCCTGGCACTCTCCGCCGGACTGCTCACCGCTTCCCCCGCCCAGGCCGCGACCGGAGCCATCACCGGGCTCGCCGGCAAGTGTCTCGACGTCGCCGGGGCCAACTCGGCCGACGGCACGCCCGTCCAGCTCTACGACTGCAACGGCACGAACGCCCAGCAGTGGACGGTCGGCAGCGACGGCACGATCCGCGCCCTCGGCAAGTGCCTCGACGTGACCGGCAATTCGACCGCCGACGGCGCCAAGGTGCAGCTGTGGTCCTGTACCGGCGGCGCGAACCAGAAGTGGACCGTCACCGCCGCCCACGACATCGTCAACCCCCAGGCGAACAAGTGCCTGGACGTCACCGACAACAACTCCGCCAACGGCACCCGGACGCAGATCTGGAGCTGCAGCGGCGGCGCCAACCAGAAGTGGAACGCACCCGCGAGCGGCGGCGACGGCACCCCGTCCGCGCCGATGGCCGTCGCGCCGTACCTCTACAACGGCTGGGGCAGCCCGCCCAACCCGTCCACCATCACCCAGGCCACCGGCGTGAAGTGGTTCACCCTCGCCTTCGTGCTCAGCAACGGCTACTGCAACCCGCAGTGGGACGGCAGCCGCCCGCTGACCGGCGGGGTCGACCAGCAGACCGTCAACACCGTGCGGGCGAACGGCGGTGACATCATCCCGTCCTTCGGCGGCTACAGCGGCAACAAGCTGGAGAGCTCCTGCTCCAGCGCCGGCGAACTGGCCGCTGCCTACCAGAAGGTCATCAACGCCTACGGCCTCAAGGCGATCGACATCGACATCGAGGCCGACGCCTACAGCAGCGCCACCGTGCAGCAGCGCACCGTGGACGCGCTGAAGACCGTCAAGGCCGACAACCCCGGCCTGAAGGTGTACATCACCCAGGGCACGGGACAGTCCGGCCCCGACACCAGCCTCATCAACCGGGCCGCCTCCTCCGGGCTGACCGTGGACGCCTGGGCCATCATGCCGTTCGACTTCGGCGGCGCCGGACAGAACATGGGCAACCTCACCACGCAGGCCGCCGAGGGCCTGAAGAACGCGCTGAAGAACGCCTACCACTACAGCGACGACCAGGCGTACCGGGACATGGGCATCTCGTCCATGAACGGGATCACCGACAACAACGAGACCGTCACGGTGAACGACTTCCGCACCATCCTCGCCTACGCACAGGCCCACCACCTCGCCAGGCTGACCTTCTGGTCCGCCAACCGCGACCGGCCGTGCACCGGCGGTCCCGCCGACAGCTGCTCCGGCGTGAGCCAGTCCGACTGGGACTACACCCGCGTCTTCGCCGCATACACCGGCTGATCCCCCCGCAGGAGAACCCGTGCTTCCCCTCTCACGTCGCGGACCAACCGCCGTCGCGCTCGTCGCGGCAGCGGCCGCCGCCCTGCTCACCACCGCGCCGACGCCCCTGCTCGGCGCCGGGCCCGCGCACGCCGCCACCGCCCAGGCCGCCGCGCTGCCCACCGGCTTCGCGACGGTCGTCAACGCCGCGAGCGGCAAGTGCCTCGACGCCAAGGCCGCCGCCACCGCGAACGGCACCGCCGTCCAGCAGTACGCCTGCAACGGCACCACGGCCCAGCAATGGAGCTTCACCGACGCCGGCAGCGGCTACGTCCACATCGACAGCCGCAACGACACCAACCAGGTCGTCGACGTCAGCGACGTGTCCACGGCCGACAACGCGCCGGTGCATCTGTGGAGTTACGGCGGCGGCGCCAACCAGCAGTGGCAGGCCGTGCACGACGGCGGCGGCGCCTTCCACTTCGTCAACAAGAACAGCGGCAAGTGCCTGGACGACCCCAGCGCATCCACCGCCGAGAGCGTGCAGTTCGTGCAGTACACCTGCAACGGCACCGCCGCCCAGCGCTTCCAGGTGGTTCCGGTGACCCCGTCGAGCAGCGATCCGGATCTCGGCCCGAACGTCGTCGTCTTCGACCCGTCGATGTCGTCGTCCACCATCCAGAGCAGGCTGGACACGATCTTCAAGCAGCAGGAGACCAACCAGTTCGGCTCCCAGCGCTACGCCGTCCTGTTCAAGCCCGGCGCCTACAGCGCGGACGGCGGCGCGGGTGTCGGCAAGGCGGTCACCAGCCTCGTCGTGAACAGCAGGAACGTGATCGGCGACCACATGTGGATCTGGCGCGCCGACCACGGCAGCGGCGTCGGCTGGACCAGCAACACCGCCGACACCGGACTCGTCGTCAACGGCGACGACGTGACGATGTACGGCCTGTTCGTGGAGCACTTCCAGAAGTACCAGGTGATCTGGAACGGCAACGGCGGCCGCACCTACTTCTTCCAGAACGAGATGCCGTACGACCCGCCGAACCAGTCCGCCTGGATGAACGGCTCCACCAAGGGCTACGCCGCCTACGAGGTCGCCGACTCGGTCACCAGCCACCAGGCGTACGGCCTCGGCAGCTACTGCTACTTCAACGCCGACCCGAGCGTGACCGCCGACCGTGCCTTCGAGGTGCCGGACAACCCGAACGTCCGCTTCACCAGCATGGTCACCGTCTCCCTCGCCGGCACCGGCACCATCGGTCACGTCATCGACAACACCGGAGGACCCTCGAACTCCTCGGCCAACGTCGCGGACCTCGTCCGCTACCCGTGAGCGAAGGGCGTGGCCTCCCGGACGTGTGAGGCACCGCCGCGTGGATACGCGGTCTGGACGGACACCAGGGCCCGTCCGGAAGGCAACGCCTGCCATGACCAGACAGAACCAGCTCCCCGTCGCCTCGGAGATCACCCTCCGGGTCAACGGCAAACCCCACACCGTGCACGTCGACCACCGGCGTGTCCTGCTGGACCTGCTCCGCGAGGACCTCGGCCTCGCCGGGGCGAAGAAGGGCTGTGACCACGGCCAGTGCGGTGCCTGCACCGTGCTGGCCGACGGCCGTCGCGTCAACAGCTGCCTGCTGCTCGCGGTCGCCCTCGACGGCTGCGAGATCACCACCGTCGAGGGCCTCGGCGGGGACGGCGAGGAGCCGCACCCGCTGCAGCGGGCCTTCGTCGACCGCGACGCCTTCCAGTGCGGCTACTGCACCCCGGGGCAGATCTGCTCCGCCGTCGGCATGCTCGCCGAGGCCGCCGCCGGCCACCCCTCCCACGCCACGGACCCCGCGGCGCCCTCCGGCCGCCCGGTCCCGCTGGACCGGGCCGAGATCCGCGAGCGCCTGAGCGGCAATCTGTGCCGCTGCGGCGCCTACCCGCGCATCGTCGAGGCGGTCGAGGACGTGATCCGGTGAACGGCTTCGGATACCTCAGGCCCGGCAGCGTCCAGGAGGCCGTCGAGGCGTACGCCGCCCACCCCGGCGCCCGCTATCTGGCCGGCGGCACCAACCTGGTCGACCTGATGAAACTCGGCGTGGAGCGCCCCGCCGTCCTGATCGACGTCGGCCGGCTGCCGCTCGGCACCATCGAGGAGCTGCCCGACGGCTCCCTGCGCGTCGGCGCCACCGTCCGCAACAGCGACCTGGCCGCCGACCCCCGGGTCCGCGACCGCTACCCGGCGCTGTCCCAGGCGCTCCTCGCGGGCGCATCCGGGCAGCTGCGCAACGCCGCCACCACCGGCGGCAACCTGCTCCAGCGCACCCGCTGCCCCTACTTCCAGGACCTGGACAAACCCTGCAACAAACGCGAGCCCGGCAGCGGCTGCGGCGCCCGGGAGGGCGTCCACCGCGACCACGCCGTCCTCGGACACTCGGAGCACTGCATCGCCACCAACCCGTCCGACATGGCCGTGGCCCTCGCCGCGCTGGACGCCCAGGTCGAGCTGTACGGCACCGAGGGCACCCGGCGGCTGCCGGCGGCCGAGTTCCACCGGCTGCCGGGCGAGCATCCCGAACGGGACACCTGGATCCGCCCCGGCGAACTGATCACCGGTGTGCTGCTCCCGGCCGCCACCGCCGGTGTCCCGTCCGCCTACCGCAAGGCCCGTGACCGGGCGTCGTACGCCTTCGCCCTCGCCTCCGTGGCCGTCGTGCTGCGGGTCGCGGACGGCGTCGTCGACCAGGTCGGGGTCGCCTTCGGCGGGCTCGCCCACATCCCCTGGCGGGCCCGGCACACCGAGCTGGCCCTGCTCGGTGCCCCCGCGACCCCCGAGGCCTTCGAGGGCGCGGTGGCGCTGGAACTCGCGCACGCCGAGCCGCTGCGCGACAACGCCTACAAGGTGCCCCTCGCCCGCAACCTCGCCCTGGACGTCCTGAACCGCCTCGCACCGGCCCCGGCGCCGGCCTGAGCCGCGCGGGAGGACCGACCAGACCAGGAGGAACCCATGACCGGCAACTCCCCGGCCACTCCCGCAGAGCCCCGGCCCGCACGGCCCCCGGCCCCCGGCACCCCGGCCCGGGCTTCGGACCAGCACCGGGCACGAGGGCCGTCGGCCCGCGGCAGTGCCCCGGCCGCGTCCGCGGAAGGTCGGGAGGCACGGCCCCCGGTGCCCGGTGCCTCACCCGGGGGCTTCGGTGAGCGGCCACCAGCGGGGCGTCCGGCGCCCGGCGGTGCCGTGGACGCGTCCGTCGAGCCCCAGGACGTACGGTCCGCTGGCCTCGGCACGGTTGCCGGGGGGCGCCGTGCCTCAGGGCCGTCGGCCCGTGACAGTGCCCTGGGCGCCCGGGCCGAGCGCCCGGAGACGCGGGGCGCCGCCGGTGACACCCCCACCGGGGCTCCTGGCGAGCGTCGCCCGGCCCCCGGCACCGCCCTGGGCGCCCCCGCCGAGCGGCGGGAAGGGCGGCAGAAGGTCACCGGGGTCGCCCGTTACGCCGCCGAGTACGCCCTGCCGGGCCGGGTCCACGCCTGGCCCGTGCCCGCGGGCATCGCCCGTGGACGGGTCGCCGCCGTCGACGCCTCGGCCGCCCTCGCGCTGCCCGGTGTCCTCGCCGTCCTCACCCCCGACGACGCCCCGCGCCTGGCCGCACCCGAGGACGCCACGCTCGCCGTCCTGCAGGGCCCGCAGGTGCCGCACCGGGGGTGGTGCGTCGCCCTGGCCGTCGCCGACACCCTGGAGACGGCCCGCGCGGCCGCCCGGGCGGTACGGGTCACCTACACGACCGAACCCCATCACGCCGATCTCGATCCTGGGAGCCCGGACGCCTATGAGCCTCAGGAGGCCAACGCCGGCTTCCCGGGCCGGGTCGAGCACGGCGACCCGGAGGCCGCCTTCGCCGCCGCCGAGGTCCGCGTCGACGTCACCTACCGGGTGCCGCCGCTGCACAATCACCCCATGGAGCCGCACGCCAGCACGGCCCACTGGGACGGGGACCGGCTCACCGTGTACACCTCCAGCCAGGGCGGCACGACCGTGCGGGAGGTGCTCGCCCACATGTTCGAGCTGCCCGAGGACCGCGTCACCGTCGTCACCGAGCACGTCGGCGGCGGCTTCGGCTCCAAGGGCACCCCACGCCCGGACGTCGTGCTCGCCGCGATGGCCGCCCGGCGCACCGGCCGGCCCGTCACCCTCGCCTACCCCCGCCGGTACCTGCCCACCACCGTCGGCCACCGCGCCCCCACCGTGCAACGGCTGCGCCTCGGCGCGAGCGCGGACGGCCGGCTCACCGCCGTACTGCACGAGGTGACCACCCACACCTCCCGGGTGAAGGAGTTCGTGGAGCAGGCCGCGGTGCCCTCACGCGTCATGTACGCCACCCCGGCCCTGCTCAGCTCCCACCGGGTGGTCCCCCTCGACGTGCCCACCCCGTCCTGGATGCGCGCCCCCGGCGAGGCGCCCGGCATGTACGCCCTGGAGTCGGCCGTGGACGAACTCGCCCACGCCCTCGGCATGGACCCGGTGGAGCTGCGCGTCCGCAACGAACCCGAACGGGAGCCGGACGGCGGCAAGCCGTTCAGCAGCCGGCACCTGGTGGAGTGCCTGCGCGAGGGCGCCCGCCGCTTCGGCTGGGACGGGCGCGACCCACGTCCAGGCGTGCGCCGCGAGGGCCCGCTGCTCATCGGCACCGGCGTGGCCGCGGCCACCTACCCGGCCGCGGCCGTCCCGGCAACCGCGACCGCCCGCGCCCTGCCCGACGGCAGCTGCGTGGTCAGGATCAACGCGACCGACATCGGCACCGGGGCGCGTACCGTCCTCGCCCAGATCGCCGCCGACGCCCTAGGCGTGCCCCTCGACCGGGTCCGCACCGAGATCGGGCACAGCGACCTGCCGTCGGCGTGGCTGGCCGGCGGCTCCACGGGCACCGCCTCCTGGGGCTGGGCCGTGCACGAGGCGTGTACCGAGCTGGCTTCCCGGCTCGCCGCGCACACCGGACCGCTGCCCGCCGACGGCATCGAGACCCACGCCGACACCGCCGGGCGGGCCGACGCGGACAGCCCCTACGCCCGGCACGCCTTCGGCGCCCACTTCGCCGAGGCCGCCGTCGACACCGTCACCGGCGAGACCCGGGTACGGCGGCTGCTCGGGATCTTCGCGGCCGGGCGGATCCTCAACGCCCGGACCGCGCGCTCCCAGTTCACCGGCGGCATGATCATGGGTCTGGGCATGGCCCTGACCGAGCACAGCACACTGGACGGCGCATTCGGCGACTTCACCGAGGCCGACCTCGCCTCCTACCACGTGCCCGCGCACGCCGACGTCCCCGCCGTCGAGGCCGACTGGATCGACGAGGACGACCCGCACCTCAACCCCATGGGCAGCAAGGGCATCGGCGAGATCGGCATCGTCGGCACCGCGGCCGCCATCGGCAACGCCGTCCACCACGCCACCGGCATCCGCTTCCGCGAACTGCCCCTGACCCCCGACCGGATCCTCACGGGCCTGCTGTCCGAGGGGTGACCGTGACGGGACCGACCTGGGAGTACGAGGGCTACCGGCCGGAGGAGGAGCGCCTGCGGGAGTCGCTGTGCACCCTGGGCAACGGGTACTTCGCCACCCGCGGGGCGCTGCCCGAGTGCATCGCCGACGAGGTCCACTACCCGGGCACCTACGTGGCCGGCTGCTACGACCGGCTCACCTCCGAGATCGCCGGCCGCCGCGTCGAGAACGAGGACATGGTCAACCTGCCCAACTGGCTGCCGCTGCGGTTCCGCCAGGTGGGGAGCGCCTGGCTCACCCCGGACTCCGCCCCCGTCACCGAACACCTGCTGATCGTCCACCTCGACCCCGGCCTGCTGGAACGCCGCACCAGCTACGCCCTCGACGGCGGCGCCCTTCTCCATGTGCGCCAGCTGCGCCTGGTCGACCTGGCCGACCGTCATCTCGCCGCGCTGCGCACGGAGTTCACCGTCGAGGGCGGAGGGGTCGAGCTGGAGGTCGAGGCCGCGCTCGACGGACGCGTCACCAACTCCGGCGTGGCCCGCTACCGGGACCTGGACGGCCGGCACCTCACCCAGATCCGGACCGGCCTCGCCGCACACGGCGCGATGTGGCTGCGCTGCCACACGCGCACCTCCCGCATCGAGTGCGTCCTCGCGGCCCGGCTGGCCGTCGACGCGCCGGTGGCGACGGCACACGAGGCCCTGCGCGCCGTCCAGCACGTGAGGCTGCGCCTGGCACCCGACCGCACCGTCACCGTCGACAAGACGGTGGCGCTGCACACCTCGCACGACCCCGCCATCGGGGACCCGCTGGACGCGGCCGTCGACCGCGTCGGCGCCGCCCCCGGCTTCGACGCACTGCTTCAGACGCACGCCGCGGCCTGGGAGCAGCTGTGGCGGCGCACCGCGCTCGAGGTGCCCGGCGAGGCGGGCAGCATCCTGCGCCTGCACCTGTTCCACGTGCTGCAGACGCTGTCGCCGCACACGGCCGACCTCGACGTCGGCGTCCCCGCACGCGGACTGCACGGGGAGGCCTACCGCGGCCATGTCTTCTGGGACGAACTGTTCGTCCTGCCCTACCTCAACCTGCACCTCCCCGAGGTCTCCCGCGCCCTGCTGCACTACCGGCACCGGCGTCTCGACGCCGCCTGCCACGCGGCCCGCGAACTCGGCCGGCGCGGCGCGCTCTACCCGTGGCAGAGCGGCAGCGACGGCCGCGAGGAGGCCCAGGAAGTCCATCTCAACCCCCGCTCCGGCCGCTGGGTGCCGGACCACTCCCGGCTCCAGCACCACGTCGGCTCGGCGGTGGCGTACAACATCTGGCAGTACTGCGAGGCCACCGGGGACATCGACTTCCTGCACGGCGAAGGTGCCGAGATGCTGCTGCACATCGCCCGCTTCTGGGCCGACTCGGCCGGTTACGACGACCGTCTCGGCCGGTACCGCATCCGGGGCGTGATGGGCCCCGACGAGTACCACGACGCCTACCCCGGCGCGGCCGAACCCGGCCTGGACGACAACGCGTACACCAACGTCACCGCCGCGTGGGTGCTCGCCCGCACCCTGGACCTGCTGAGCACCATGCCCGAGCCGCGCCGCCGGGAACTCGCCGAGAGCATCGCCCTGGACGAGGACGAACCCGCCCGCTGGGAGGAGATCTCCCGCTCCCTCCACATCCCCTTCCACGACGGGGTGATCAGCCAGTTCGAGGGCTACGGCGACCTCGCCGAGCTGGACTGGGACGACTACCGCAAGCGGTACGACGACATCCGCCGCCTCGACCGGATCCTGGAGGCCGAGGGCGACACCGTCAACCGCTACAAGGCGTCCAAGCAGGCCGACGTCCTCATGCTCGGCTACCTCTTCTCGACGGCCGAACTCCGCGCCCTCTTCCACCGGTTGGGCCATCATCTCGACGAACGGACCTGGACGGCCACCGTCGACCACTACCTGCACCGCACCAGCCACGGCTCCACCCTCAGCGGCCTGGTCCACGGCTGGGTCCTGGCCCGCTGCCGCCGCGGCGACGCCTGGGCCTTCGTCCAGGAGGCGCTGCGCGGTGACATCGCCGACCTGCAGGGCGGCACCACCGGCGAGGGCATCCACCTCGGCGCCATGGCCGGCACCCTCGACCTCGTCCAGCGCGGACTGACCGGCCTGGAGACCCGCGACGGCGCCCTGTGCCTCGACCCGGTGCCGCTGCCCGAACTCTCCTCCTACGGATTCGCCATCCGCTACCACGGCCACTGGGGCGTCCACCTCCGCCTGCGCAGCGGCCTCCTGGAGGTCGCCGTACCGGACTCCGACCGCGCCCCCATCGACGTCTGCCTGCGCGACCGGGTGGTCCCGGTCGGCCCGGGAGAGGCGGCACGGCTGGTGGTCCCGGACTGACGCTCAGCCCTCGGTCACCGTGTCCCCCGGTTCACCCCACCGCGGGCCGCGATCTCGACGCGGAGGCCGGGGAAGACCACCATGCACCGGTAAGTGGTTGAAGCAGGAAGGAGACAGCGGAGATGAGCGCGAGCGACGCGCCCCTGCGTGTGCTGGCGGTGGACGACGAGGAACCCGCGCTCGAGGAGCTGCTGTACCTCCTGCGGCGGGATCCCCGGGTCGGCACCGTGGTGCCCGCGGCCGGACCCACCGAGGCACTGCGCCGGCTCGGCCGGGCCGTGGCGGACGGGCCGGACGGCGAGACAGCGGTCGACGTCGTCTTCCTCGACATCAACATGCCGGGCCTCGACGGCCTCGAACTGGCCCGTCTGCTCGGCGGGTTCGCCGCCCCGCCGCTGATCGTCTTCGTCACCGCGCACGACGACTTCGCGGTCCGCGCCTTCGACCTCAAGGCCGTCGACTACCTGCTCAAGCCCCTCCGCGAGGAACGCTTCGCCGAGGCCGTACGCCGGGTCGCCGAACTGGTCCGGGCCGGGCAGGGCCCCCGGCCGGCCGCCGCCCACGCCGGGACCGCGCCCGAGGAGACGTCCGCCTTCGGCGATCAGGTCCCCGTCGAACTGGGCGGGGTGACCCGGTTCGTGCCCATCGCCGACATCACCCACGTCGAGGCCCAGGGCGACTACGCGCGCCTGCACACCCCGCACGGCAGCCACCTGGTGCGCGTCCCGCTGTCCACCCTTGAGGAACAGTGGCGCGCCCGGGGCTTCGTACGCATCCACCGCAGCCGGCTCGTCGCACTCGGCCGCATCGAGGAACTGCGCCTGGACGGCGGCAACATGACCGTACGGATCGGCGACCGCGTCCTCGCCGTGAGCCGGCGCAACGCCCGGGAACTGCGGGACCTGCTGGCCGGACACGCGGCGGGCCGGGCCCGTTGAGCCACGCGAGCGGTCGCCGGGTGACGGACCTGTGGCGATTCTCGTCCACCCGCTGTCTCGGCGCCGGACCGCTGCGTACACTCGCGGCAGCACAAGGTGATCACCGCTGCGCCGGGGAGTGCGTCATGGGTGCGGAATCCGTCCCTCGCAGAGAGGTGGTCACCGGACGCCCGCGCCCCTCCGGCCGTACGGCCCCACCCCGCCCCGCGCCCTTACCGCAGTCCCGATCCGAGGCCCAGGTAGGTCAGTTGATGCGACGTCAGCTCCGGGCCGCGCTCGTCACCACGGCCCTCCTCGCCGTCCTGCTCGGCCTGCTCCCCGTGCTGCTGCGGATCCTGCCGCTCGCCGACACCGCACCCCATGTCCCCCTGGCCGTATGGGTCGTCCTGGGCCTGGCGCCGTACCCCGCCCTGCTGGCCATCGGCGCATGGTACGTCCGCCGCGCCGAGCACAACGAGACCGACACGGCCGCCGGCACCCCCGCGGAACGCCCCTGACCATGCGCCGACTTCCCGCCGGGGCCGGCCGGTGAACCAGACGTACGGCATCGTGGGCGTGACGGCCGTGATCCTCGCCACGGTCCTCGTCGGCGCGCTCGGCCTGCGCGTCTCCCGCACCACCTCCGACTTCTACGTCGCCTCGCGCACGGTCGCCCCCCGCCTCAACGCCTGCGCGGTCAGCGGCGAGTACCTGTCCGCCGCCTCCTTCCTCGGCGTCGCCGGACTCGTCCTCGCCCAGGGCGTCGACATGCTCTGGTTCCCCATCGGCTACACCGCCGGGTTCCTGGTCCTGCTGGCCTTCGTCGCCGCCCCGCTGCGCCGCTCCGGCGCCTACACCCTGCCCGACTTCGCCGAGGCCCGGCTGGAGTCCCGGGCGGTGCGGCGGATCGCCGGAGTGCTGGTCGTCGGCATCGGCTGGCTGTACCTGCTGCCCCAGCTGCGCGGCGCCGGCCTCACCCTGCGGCTGCTCACCGGCGCACCCGGCTGGCTCGGCGGGCTGGTCGTCGCCGCCGTGGTGACCGCGGCCGTCGCCGCCGGCGGGATGCGCAGCATCACCTTCGTCCAGGCCTTCCAGTACTGGCTGAAACTCACCGCCCTGCTGGTGCCGGTGGTGTTCCTGCTGCTCGCCTGGCGTGGCGACGACGCCCCGGCGCCCGCCTGGGACGAGCGGCCCGTCTTCCACCGCTCCACCGAGGTGCGCGTCGACGCACCGCTCACCCTCACCGTGCGCGAGCCGGTCCGGGTGACCGCCTCCGGCACCGTCGACGGCCGTACGCTGCACGGCACTTCACTGCGGCTCGTCGAGGGCCGGCACCGGATCGCCCCGCGGACCGCCCTGCGCTTCCCGGCCGGCGCCCGCGTCCCCCTGCCGGACCCGGCGGCCGGCCGCGCCGCGCCCTCCAGCTGGGCCAGGCCGCTGTCCTCGGACCGCGCACAGCACGGCCTGTACGCCACCTACGGGCTGATCCTCGCCACCTTCCTCGGCACCATGGGCCTGCCGCACGTGGTCGTCCGCTTCTACACCAACCCCGACGGCCGCGCCGCCCGCCGCACCACCGTCAGCGTGCTCGCCCTGCTCGGCGTGTTCTATCTCCTCATCCCCCTGTACGGCATGCTCGGCCGCCTGTACGCCCCCGACCTGCTCCTGACGGGCGACACCGACGCCGCGGTCCTCGTCCTGCCGCAGCGGCTGATCGGCGGAGCCGCCGGGGACCTGCTCGGCGCCCTCGTCGCCGGCGGCGCCTGCGCGGCGTTCCTGTCCACGGCGTCCGGGCTCACCATGTCCGTCGCGGGCGTCCTCGCCCAGGACGTGCTGCCCACGCTCGGCGTGCGCCACTTCCGGCTCGCCACGCTGCCCGCGATCGCGGTGCCGACCGCCGCCGCAGCCGTGGTCAGCGACCTGCCGGTGGCCGACGCGGTCGGCCTGGCCTTCGCCGTCTCGGCCTCCTCCTTCTGCCCGCTGCTCGTCCTCGGCATCTGGTGGCGCGGCCTGACTTCGCCGGGCGCGATCGCCGGACTCGTCCTCGGCGGCGGCTCGGCGCTCACCGCGGTGACGGCCACCATCGCCGGCGGCGCCCGCTCCGGCTGGCTGCACACCCTGCTGGCCTGGCCCGCGGTGTGGTCCGTCCCCGTCGGCTTCGCGGCGATGATCCTCACCTCGCTGGCCACCCGCAGCCGCGTCCCACCCGGCACCGCCGCCACCATGGCCCGCCTCCACCTCCCCGAACCCCCAGCCTCTCCGGCGACGACCTGACCGAGGAGCCGTTGTGCAGACCGACGACACGGACAGCCGAGCCGGAGTGCCCGGCGGCGGTGCCGAGGCGCCTGCCGGCCGGCGGGGGACAGGCGAGCACGAGAGCCTCCCGGACCGGCCGGAGGACGACGCTCCACGCCACCGGAAGGAACCCGCGGCGGGACGACACGGACAGCAGCCCGACGCCGGCCGGTATCGCCCAGGTTCCGGCGCTGGACGGCACCGGCAAGGTCTCGATGCGGGGTGGGATGAGAGCGGTCCCGATGTAGGACGGCTCCGGCAGGGCCCCGGCGCCGGGCGGCGCCGGGAAGGATCCGATGCTCGGTGTCACTGGAGCGGCCCCGATGACGGTCGACACCGGCAGGGTCTCGACACCGGGCGTCGTGAGTACGGTTCCGGCGCTCGCCGGTTCGGGGAGGGTCTTGGTGCCGGGCGTCACCGGCAGGGTTCCGGCGCTCGCCCGCGTGGGCAGGGTCTTGACGCCGGGCGTCGTCCGTATGGTTCCGGCGCTCGCCGGTTCGGGGAGGGTCTTGGTGCCGGGCGTCACCGGCAGGGTTCCGGCGCTCGCCCGCGTGGGCAGGGTCTTGACGCCGGGCGTCGTCAGTACGGTTCCGGCGCTCGCCGGTTCGGGCAGGATCTCAGTGCCGGGTGCCACCGGCACGGTTCCGGCGCTCGCCGGTTCGGGGAGGGTCTTGGTGCCGGGCGTCACCGGCAGGGTTCCGGCGCTTGCCCGCGTGGGCAGGGTCTTGACTTCGGGCGTCGTCCGTATGGTTCCGGCGCTCGCCGGTTCGGGCAGGGTCTTGGTGCCGGGCGTCACCGGTACGGTTCCGGCGCTCGCCCGCGCCGGCGAGCCCGCGGCGTCCCCCGGCACCGCCCGACTCCCGACGTCCGACGGCACCGAGGAGACGCCGGGCGGAGGACCGGGCACGCGCTCGGCGGCGCCCCTCGGTGCTCCACCACCCACCCCCTCGGCCCGAACCCGCGTCGCCCATGACCGTCCTCGGTACCGCGGCGCTCGCTCTCGCCGGGTTCGCGCTGTTCGTGCTCGGTGCCGCCCTCGGGCACGCGGCGGCGCGCCGGCAGCAGGAGCACGCGGCCGACGCCGACGGGGCTTGGCACGCCCTCGCCCATGACCTGCACACCGCCGGGCTCGCCGCGGCACCCCTGCGCGCCGGGCTCGCCCCGGACACCGCCCGCAAGGCGGTCCGCAGGCTGCGCCCTCTGCTCGGCACCCCCGCGCTCGCCCTCACCGACGACACCGCCGTGCTCGCCTGGGACGGTGCCGGCGAACACCACCGCGCGGAGGTGACGGCACGGCTCGCCCGTCCAACCCGCGCCCGGGCCTTCCCGCTGTCCTGCCAGGACGCCGGCTGCCCCGTCCGCTGGGGCGCGCTGGTGCCGCTCACCGACGACGGCTGCACCCCCGGTGCCCTCGCCGTGTTCGCCACCGCCGAATCCACCGCCCTCGTCCGGGCCGCCGAGGAAGCGGCCCGCCGGCTCTCCCTGGAGCTCGAGCTGGCCGGCCTCGACCGGGCGCGCACCAGCGCCCACGAGGCCGAGGTCCGGGCCCTGCGCGCCCAGATCTCCCCGCACTTCATCTACAACTCCCTCGCGAGCATCGCCTCCTTCGTCCGCACGGATCCCGAACGCGCCCGCGAACTCCTCCAGGAATTCGCCGACTTCACCCGCTACTCCTTCCGCCGGGGCGGCGAGTTCACCACCCTCGCCGAGGAGTTGCGCTCCATCGAGCAGTACCTGGAACTCGCCCGCGCCCGCTTCGGCCGCCGCCTGAAGGTCACCCTGCGCATCGCCCCCGAGGTGCTGCCGGTGACGCTGCCCTTCCTCTGTCTGCAGCCCCTCGTGGAGAACGCCCTCAAACACGGTCTGGGGGGAGCCGTGGAGCGCATCGGCGTCACGATCGTCGCCGAGGACGAGGGCACCGAGGCCCGGGTCGTCATCGAGGACGACGGCATCGGCATGGAACCGGAACGCCTGCGCGCGATTCTGCGCGGCACGGCCGGAGCCGCCACCGGCATCGGCCTGAGCAACGTCGACCGCCGGCTGCGCCGCGTCTACGGCGACGACCACGGCCTCGTCATCGAGACCGGAGTCGGAGCGGGCACGAAGATCACCCTCCGCGTCCCGAAGTTCCGCCCCGGCATCCAGGCCGGCCCGGCCCAGCCCTAGGCCCCGGTGTCATTCCTCGCCGCTCAGCCGTCGGCGCGGACGAAGACGGGCTTGAGGTGTTTCTCGGGCAGGGCTTCGGGGAGCTGCTCCCAGTCGGCCGTGACCAAGCCCGGCGCGCCGTCGCGCGGGCGCATCCTGGTCGGTGCCGCCGACATGATCAGCCGGCGCGGACTGAACGCGACCAGCATCCGGGAGCCGGCCAGGCGGGCACGGTGTGCTTCGGCACCGACCCGGCCTCCTCGGCCCTGCTCGTCAACTGCAAGGCCCACGACCTGGACAACCTCTACGTCGTCGACACGAGCTTCTTCCCGAGCATCGGCGCGGTCAATCCGTCCCTGACGGCCATCGCGAACGCTCTCCGGGTGGGCGACCACCTGCTGGAGCGGCTGGGCTGACCCCCGCGTCGGCCCCCGGACTCCGACCGGGCGAAGATCCTCAGCCGGGCAGCGCAACGCCGTCCGCCCCGGACTGCCGCCGGATCCGGCCGGTGCTTGTCTGATGCCTGGACCTCCGGGCGACGGGCCCGGCAGAACCGGGTACGCAGTGGAGGAGCAGGCCATCGTGACTTCCACCGAGGGGGCACCCCAGGGCGTCGTCCCCAGCCGGCTGCTGAGGGGGCAGAAGGCGCTCGTGACCGGCGCCAACTCCGGCATCGGCAGGGCGACCGCCGTCGCCCTGGGCCGGGCGGGCGCCGATGTCGTGGTGAACTACGTGGCCGGTCGCGACGAGGCCGAGGCGGTGGTCGAGGAGATCACCGGCTTCGGGGTCCGGGCAGCCGCCTACGAGGCGGACGTGTCCGACGAGCAGCAGGTCGTCGCCATGACGGACCGGATGGTGGGGGAGTTCGGCACCATCGACATCCTGGTCGCCAACGCGGGGCTCCAGCGGGACGCGGCGGTCACGGACATGACCCTCGCCCAGTGGCAGAAGGTCCTGGACGTCAACCTCACCGGACAGTTCCTCTGCGCCCGTGAGGCGGCCAAGGAGTTCCTGCGCCGCGGGGTCGTCCCGGAGGTGTCACGCGCGGCCGGGAAGATCATCTGCATGAGTTCGGTCCACCAGATCATCCCCTGGGCCGGCCACGTCAACTACGCCTCGTCCAAGGGCGGCGTACAGATGATGATGGCGACCCTCGCCCAGGAACTCGCCCCGAAGCGCATCCGGGTGAACGCCGTCGCCCCCGGAGCAATCAAGACCCCCATCAACCGCAGTGCCTGGGAGACGCCGGAGGCACAGCAGGACCTCATGCGGCTGATCCCCTACAAGCGGATCGGAGACCCCGACGACATCGCCCATGCCGTCGTCGGCCTCGCCTCCGACCGCATGGACTACGTCGTGGGCACCACCCTGTACGTCGACGGCGGGATGACTCTCTTCCCGGGCTTCGCCACCGGCGGTTGACCGGTCTCCACCGCGTCGGCTTCCGGAGATGCCCCACATGCACATGGTCCCGCTGCTCGCGGACGTGCCGGCGCAGACGCTGCCGGCCAGATCGATGATGACCTTCACCCTGGGCTGTCCTTCGAGTTCGGTGACGCGGGCTGACCCCGTGGTGAGCACGACCCCTGACCGGACTACCGCCGCTCGAGGGCCTCGTTCAGGATGAGGGCCGAGTCGATGAGGGCGAGATGCGTGAACGCCTGGGGAAAATTGCCCAGTTGACGGCCGGTCGGGTCGATCTCCTCGGAGTACAGGCCCAGATGGTTGGCGTACCCCATCATCTTCTCGAACACCAGCCTCGCCCGGTTGATCCGGCCCGCGCGCCAGGGCGTCGACGTACATGAACGTGCACAGCGAGAAGGTCCCCTCCGAGCCGCGCAGGCCGTCCGGCGAGGCGTCGGGGTTGTAACGGTAGACCAGGCTGTCGCTGACCGGTTCCTCCTCCATGGCGTCCAGGGTCGATGCCCACAGCGGATCCTCGGGGCTGAGAAACCCGACCGTCGCCATGCGCAGCAGCGAGGAGTCCAGTACCTCACTGCCGTAGTGCTGGACGAAGGCCCGCCGCTGTTCGCTCCACCCCTCGGCCGTCACCTGCTCGTAGACGGCGTCCCGCTCGGCGTGCCAGCGGCCGGCCGCCGACGGCCACCCCTTCGACTCGGCCAGGCGCACAGCGCGGTCGAACGCGACCCACGACATGACACGCCCGTAGGTGAAGTCCTGGCGACCGCCGCGGGTCTCCACGATGCCCTCCTCCGCCTGGTCCCAGTGGTCGGCGAGCCAGTCCAGGTCCGCCCGCATCGAGGTCCATCCACCGTGCCCGACCTGGAAGCCGTGCCGGTGCGCGAAGCAGATGCTGTCCAACGCCTCGCCGCAGATGTCCAGTTGGAGCTGCGTCGTAGCACCGTTGCCGATCCGCACCGGCGCGGAGCCCGCATAGCCCTCCCAGTGGCCGAGGATCCGCTCCTCCAGTTCGGAGGAGCCGTCGACCTTGTACATGATGTTGAGCGGGCCCGTGTCCCCGCCGCTGCCGGCCCGCTCCTTGAGCGGGCACTGCACGGTCCGGCCGGCGCACCCGTAGTCGAACCGCGGGGCGATGCAGCCCGCGGTGCTGCCCGGCCCGCAGCGACGAACCAGTCGATCTCGCCCTCGGTGGTCACCAGCGCGGCCGTCTGCAGATCGCCGATGAGACCGTGGTTCTCGATCAGTGGGTAGTCGTCCATCGGGGCGCCCCTCTCGGTGTGCGATTCACCCGGACGCGCCCCCTCGATCAGCGTAGGCCGGGGGGCCTGCTCCGGCCACGGGGCCGCTACCGCTTCCCGGGCTCAGGGTGCCGCCACGTTCGTCCGTCCTCATCGTGCGGCTCCGCCCCATCTGGCGGATAGTGAAGAGAGGACGAGATTCCCGGCAGCTCCCCCGTACCTCAGGAGGCGCGATGCCCCCTTCACGGTTGTTGGCCGCGCTGACCGGCATCACGCTGCTCGGCATCGCGCTCACCGCCTGCCAGGACCAGGCGTCCGGTCAGATCGTGGCGCGCAACGGTGTCAGGATCGTGGAGACCGTCTCCAACCCGTCGACCCACGGATGTCACCGTTTCTCCGAGGGTGTGACCCACATCAACAATCAGACGCAGAGCAGCCTGCTCCTGTACACGACACCGGACTGCACCGTGCCGCCGGGCGGGCAGAGCACCTTCCTGGACATCGGGGCGTCGGACCGTGCGGTCCTGACCACCGGCCTCTGGCGCAGCTTCTCCTTCGCCCCCGACTGACCCTGTCTGTTCGACATGCCCGGTGAAGAGGGATCAGGTGCCGTTCCGTCACCGGGACAGGCCTGGACCCGCCGGAGCGAAGGCCGTATCGGGAGCTGCAGAGGACAAGGAAACCTCTCATGAAGTTCGCAGTCATCGGCGGTACCGGTCTGATCGGGTCGCGGGTCGTGGAGAACCTGAAGGCGGCCGGGCACCAAGCCGTACCGCACTCCCTGTCCACGGGCGTGAACATCATCACCGGCGAGGGCCTGGAGACGGCGGTGGCGGGCACCGACGTCGTCATCAACCTCACGAATTCCCCCACCTTCGACGACGCCTCGCTCGCCTTCTTCCGGACGTCGACGGACAACCTCGTGGCCGTGAGCGAGAAGGCCGGGGTCGGGCACTTCGTCATCCTGTCGATCGTCGGCGTGGATCAAGTGCCCGATCTGGACTACTACCGGGCGAAGGTGCTGCAGGAAGACATCCTCAAGGCCGGCCCGATCCCCTATTCCATCGTCCGCGCCACGCAGTTCATGGAGTTCATGGACGCGACCCTGGCCATGACCGCCGAGGGCGACACCGTCCGCCTGCCGCGTACGCCGATCCAGCCGATCGCCGCCGCGGATGTCGCCGGCATCGTCGCCGAGGTCGCCGCAGGCAGTCCTCTGAACGGCGTCATCAACATCGCCGGTCCCGACGTCTACGCCCTGGACGAGCTCGGGCGCCTCACCCTGACCGCCAAGGGCGACGCGCGCTCCGTCGTCACCGACGACAGCGCCGGCATGTTCGCCGCCGTACCCGGAGACGCCCTCACCGCCCCGAGCGGCGCCCGGATCGCCCCCACCCACTACACGGACTGGCTGTCCTGATGCAGCAGGTGTGCCGTCCGCCCGTCGACCGACAAGCACACAAGGAGGCAGGCCATGACTGCGACACATGCGGCCCACCCGGAATCGGCGAAACAGCAGTGGGCCGGCGGTCTGATGGTGTTCGGCGCCGTCATGCTGACGATCTGCGGAGTGCTCGACATCTTCCGCGGCATCATGGGCATCGCCCAGGACAACGTGTTCGTCACCACGAACGGATACGTCTTCCAGTACGACCTGACCGGCTGGGGCTGGATACACGTCGTGCTGGGGGCGGTCGCCGTCGTGGTCAGTCTGGGCCTGTTCCGGGCGGCGACGTGGGCTCGGGTCGCCGGCGTGGTCATCGCCGGATTCCTCATTCTCGCCAACTTCCTCTCCCTGCCGTACTACCCGTTGTGGTCGATCGTGGCGATCGCGATCTCCGGATTCGTGATCTGGGCGCTGTGCGTCGTACGGACCGAGAAGCCCTCGGCCGGTTTCCGATAGGGCAACGCGCCCGTCCAAGGGGAGACGCTCGGCGTGCGACAGATACGGCGCCCGGACGCGCGTGCCGCCGATTCGTCAGCCGACCGCGGGCCACCCGTGGCGTGGGCCCGGCTGGCCCTCCTCGCCCTCCTGGGCAGCGTGCTCGTGCTGCTCGTCACCGCCGGGCTGAGAGGCCTGCTGTGGGTGCTCATCGCCGTGGCGGGTGTGGCCCTCACGGCCGTCGGACTGTGGTGGGTCCTCGCCCACTCCGGCATCGTCCGGGCCGCAGGAGCCGTCGTTGCCGTGCTGGTTCCCGCCGCGACGCTCGTCCTGGTCGCCACGCACGGCATGCTGTGGCCGGCCTGTCTGTCCTTCGGCCTGTGGATCCTGGCACTCGCAGCCGCCCGGATCGCGATCACCCCGACGGGGCCCTCCGCCGGGCGCGGACACGAGCCCGGGCCGGTGCCGGCGGCGCTGCATCCGTGGGTCGTGATGAACCCGCGTTCCGGTGGGGGCAAGGTGGAGCGCTTCCACCTGGAGGAGAAGGCGAGGGCGGCGGGTGCGCGCGTCGTCGTACTGGATCCGGTACGACACCAGGACGTGGCGGACCTGGCCCGGCGTGCGGTGGCCGAGGGGGCCGACCTGCTGGCCGTGGCCGGCGGGGACGGCACCCAGGCTCTGGTCGCCGAGGTGGCGGCCCGGCATGATGTGCCCTTCATGGTGATCCCGGCCGGAACGCGCAACCACTTCGCCCTGGATCTCGGTCTCGACCGTGACGACCCGGCGGCCGCCCTGGCCGCGTTCACCGATCCCGTCGAGTTCCGCGTCGACCTCGGATTCGCCGCCGACCGGGTGTTCGTCAACAACGCGTCCTTCGGAACCTACGCCGCCGTGGTGCGCGAACCCTCCTACCGGGACGCCAAACTGCGCACGGCACTTCAGGCGCTGCCCGTTCTGCTCACCGGCCCGGAGGCGCCACGGCTGCGCATGCGTGCCGGACACACGCGGATCGAGGGACTGCAGGCCCTGCTCGTCAGCAACAATCCCTACCGGCCCGCCGCCGTCGACTCGGTGCGTCCCGTACTCCGGGAAAGCCTGGATTCCGGACGACTGGGGGTGCTGTGCGTGCGCGTCGACACCCCGGGCCGGGCGGCCCGGCTGTCGACCCGGCTGCTGGGTGGCCGGCGGTCCCCGGGCGTGACCCGGCTGACGGCCTCCGAAGTGGTCGTCGAGGCCGACACGGACACCGTCCCGGCCGGCATCGACGGTGAGTCCGTCGTGCTGCCCGCTCCGGTGGTCTGCCGGGTAGCTCCCGGGGCCCTGCGGGTGCGTGTCCCGCGGCACCGTCCGGGAACGCCGCCGAACCGGCCCCCGCCCGACTGGAGACGAGTGCTCCGCCTGGCCCTGGCCCGTCCGACCCGGCACCGCGGCTCGGCGGCCGCTTGACCGGCCGTCGGGGCCAAGCGCCGTACCGCCGGATCAGTACCGTGGCTCGAACGTGTGGAGGGTGTCCTGGCCCGGGCGGACGATGCCGTAGCTGCTCTCCGGAACCTCGTTCCAGGCTCCTGGGAGGTCACCCAGCGGCTCGGAGACGACGAGACGTGTCTCCTCCGAGATCTCCCGCAGGAACGAGGTGTCCGGGTGCAGCGCGCGCAGGGCATCCACCTGGGTGCTGAAGTACAACGACCGTGATGCGCCCTCGCTGGAGTGCCGGAAGGCCCACAGACTCTCACCGTCGGCCACGGCGACCGTCATCTGCAGGGGGTGTTCCACGCCGTGCCGGTGACCCGTGCTCTCGACCAGACCGGCCATGCGCGCGACGGCACCCGGCGGGTCATCCACGAGGCCGAACGTCAGCGCGAGGAAGAACATGAGCTCGGAGTCCGTCGACCCTTCGATGTCGGGGTACAGGGCGGGGGCGACGGCCAGCGCGAGGTCACGTCTGAGCCGGTGGAACTCGTTGATCACGCCGTTGTGCATCCACAGCCAGCGGTCCTTGCGGAAGGGATGGCAGTTGGTTTGCTGCACGGCGGTTCCGGTCGTGGCCCGGATGTGGGCGAGGAACAGACCCGAGCGGACGTGGTGGGCGACCTCCTGGAGGTTCCGGTTGTTCCACGCCGGGCCGACATCCCGCAGAACCGCCGGCGTGGCCAGGCCCTGGCCGTACCAGCCGACCCCGAAGCCGTCACCGTTGGTGGTCTCCACCCCCAGGCGGGAGTGCAGGCTCTGATCGATCAGGCTGTGTTCCGGCTGGAACAAGACCTGGCTGAGGAGAACAGGCGTGCCCGAGTAGACGATCCAGCGGCACATGTCCGAACCCACCTCGCTCGGTTCCGGTCACCACAAGTATGGGCTGCCCGGGCGGTTGTGGCTCGCCCAGCCCCGTTCACTCGCCCAGCCCCGTTCAGGTGTCCCGGGTCCGTCAGCGGTGTGAACGCATGGCGCGGTGCCTGGCGAACTCGTGGCCGACGACGGCACCGAGGTGGATGACCACGCCCACGGCCACCAGCCAGGAAAGGATGACCATGACGACGCCCACAGGGCCGTACTTGTGGTTGTTGGCCACGATGGTGTCGGAGAAGAAGCGGGAGGAGAACCATCCGAGGCCGGTCCAGGCGACACCGGTGGCCAGCGCCGCAGGCAGCAGGAAGCGCCAGGCGATCGCTCCGGTGAGCAGCAGCCGCATGGTCCCCCACCAGAAGAACAGCGCCAGGACGAAACCGGCCAGGCTGCTCAGCTGCGATCCGAGTGCTGCGCCGGCCCCGGCCCGGGCCGCGCCGTAGGCGACCAGCACCGCCAGCCACGCGAGCTGAGCCCCCAGGTCCCGCCACCAACGTGGGGGCACGCCGAAGAGGAACTGATACCAGCCTTGCAAGGTGCCTGCCACGGCGACCGCCCCCGCGATCAACAACAGCGCGCTCATCAGCGTGAGGGTGACCGAACCGGGATTGGGTTTGAAAAGACCGGCCACGGCCTGGGCCGCCTGCTCGTTCAGTCCGAGCCATCCCGCCATGACGTGCGCGGCGTCCTGGCCGAACGCGGCGGTGACCAGGATCAGGAAAGGGAAGAAGCAAAGGAAGGCGAGCGATGCCAGCTGGAACGAATGGCCGAAGAAGTCCGCTGCGCTGAGGCGTCCCCACAGACGACCCGCCGCACTTGCCTCGAAGCGCCTGCCCGCCGCCTGCCACGCGTGGTCCAGCCGAGTCCAGCACAGGGTCGTGCCGCGACCTTTACCGGGCGATCTCCTCCAACTGTGCACATCAGGCAGTACACCGTGCCGAGCGGCCGGTGTCGCGCAGGCTCGAGAGGCGTCGAGCCAACCGGCGCCGGTGAAGGTGTTCCCGGCTCAGGACCGCGGAGCGCCACGTGCCGCGTCCCGGCCGGCCGATGAGGGCCGACCGGGACGTCGGGTTCAGGCCAGGTCGAACCGGTCGAGATTCATCACCTTGTTCCACGCTGCCACGAAGTCACGTACGAACTTCTCTCCCGCGTCCTGGGCCGCGTAGACCTCCGAGACGGCCCGGAGCTGGGAGTGCGCACCGAAGATCAGGTCGACGGCGGTGGCGGTCCACTTGACCTCGCCGGTGGCGCGATCCCGGCCTTCGAACACGTTCTCTTCCGTAGCCGACGCCTTCCACTCCGTGCCCATGTCGAGCAGGTTGACGAAGAAGTCGTTGGTCAGGGTTCCCGGCCGGTCGGTGAAGACACCGTGGGGGGAGCCTTTGAAGCCGGTGTTCAGGGCCCGCATGCCGCCGATCAGCACCGTCATCTCGGGAGCGGTCAGCGTCAGCAGGTTGGCGCGGTCCAGCATGAGGGTCTCCGGCGACAGCTTCTCGCCCGCCGGAAGGTAGTTGCGGAAGGCATCCGCCTTGGGCTCCAGGACGGCGAAGGACGCCGCGTCGGTCTGCTCCTGCGAGGCGTCCGTACGCCCCGGTGCGAACGGAACCGTGACGTCGTACCCCGCGTTCCTCGCGGCCTGCTCGACGGCCGCGCACCCGCCGAGGACGATCAGGTCGGCGAGGGAGACCCGCGTACCGCCGGTCTGCGAGGCGTTGAAGTCCTGCTGGATCCGCTCGAGCGTGCGCAGTACCTCCGTCACCTCGGGGAGGGCGTTGAGCTCCCAGTCCTTCTGCGGCGCGAGCCGGATCCGTGCTCCGTTCGCCCCGCCGCGCTTGTCGGTGCCGCGGAAGCTCGCCGCCGACGCCCAGGCGGTGGTGACCAGCTGGGGGACGGAAAGGCCCGAGGCGAGGATCCTGCCCTTGAGGGCGGCGATGTCCTCGTCCCCGACCAGTTCGTGATCGACGTCGGGAACGGGGTCCTGCCACAGCTGCGGCTCGGGGATCCATGGGCCGAGGTAACGGGAGACGGGTCCCATGTCGCGGTGCAGCAGTTTGTACCAGGCCTTGGCGAACGCCACCGCCAGTTCGTCCGGGTTCTCGTGGAACCTCTTCGTGATCGGGCCGTAGACCGGGTCCACCTTCAGCGCGAGGTCCGTCGTCAGCATCATGGGGGCGTGCCGCTTCGACGGATCATGGGCGTCGGGTACGGCGTTCTGGGCCGCGGGGTCCGTGGGAGTCCACTGGTGGGCCCCGGCGGGGCTGCTCGTCAGCTCCCACTCGTAGCCGTAGAGGTTGTCCAGGTAGCCGTTGTCCCACCTGGTCGGCTCGGTGGTCCACGCGCCCTCCAGGCCACTGGTGAGCGTGTGCGGGCCCGCGCCGCTGCCGTACGTGTTCCGCCAGCCGAGGCCCTGCTGCTCGATGGGGGCGGCCTCGGGTTCCGCGCCGATATAACTGGGATCGACCGCGCCATGACACTTGCCGAAGGTGTGGCCCCCGACGATGAGCGCGACCGTCTCCTCGTCATTCATCGCCATGCGACCGAACGTCTCCCGAATGTCCCGGGCGGCCTCCATCGGGTCCGGGTTTCCGTTGGGCCCCTCCGGATTGACGTAGATCAGTCCCATCTGCACGGCGGCGAAAGGACCGGTGAGTTCCCTGTCGCCGCTGTAGCGTTCATCCCCGAGCCATGTGTCCTCGGGCCCCCAGAAGATCTCCTCGGGTTCCCAGATGTCCTCCCGCCCGAAACCGAACCCGAACGTCTTGAATCCCATGGATTCCATGGCACAGTTTCCGGCGAACACCAGAAGATCGGCCCAGGAGACTTTCCGGCCGTACTTCTGTTTGACCGGCCACAGCAGACGGCGCGCCTTGTCCAGGCTCGCGTTGTCCGGCCAGCTGTTGAGCGGGGCGAAGCGCTGTGCGCCGCTGCCGCCACCGCCGCGGCCGTCCGCGATGCGGTACGTCCCCGCGGCGTGCCAGCTCATCCGGATGAAGAGCGGCCCGTAGTGACCGTAGTCGGCGGGCCACCAGTCCTGGGATGTCGTCATCACCTCGAAGACGTCACGCTTCAGCGCGTCGACGTCGAGGGTCGCGAACTCCTTCGCGTAGTCGTAGTCCTCGTCCATCGGGTTGGATCGGGGCGAGTGCTGGTGGAGAACCTGAAGGTCCAGCTGATCGGGCCACCAGTCCCGGTTCGTCCTGGGCCGCCGAGTCGGTGTGGGCGTCGGCGAAGGGATTACCGGATTCTCGCTTTCACTGCCGGCCATGCCCGTACCTTCTTCCTGTCTCGGTGTTCCTTCTGCCGGCCGCCGCTCTTGACGTCGTCGGCTTTGCTGGTGTCGAGCACGTCGACCCACACAATCAGCGCGCCATGGCGCCCACCGGCTGGAAGATGTGCTGTACCGCGTCCGTATGGTCGCGTATCGCGGAGCACACCTCCATGAAACACGCAGAGCACCCCGCATGACAGACGTGAGAGAAAGGGCGGCCTTTTTGTGCCCGTGATTGCGCACCCTTCTCCGGCAGGAAATTCACGCCTTGTTCCGCTCCGCGCGGACCGGCGGGCGTCTAATGATCCGCGTGCCGCCCGGGCGAGGTCTCGGGCTGCCGTGTCCACGCGGCCAGTAGCCGAAGCGCCTCTTCGGAGCTGGAGCCTGCCTCGGCGGTGTACACACTCAGCCGCTGGTCCGGGCCGGCGGGCAGGGTGAGGGACTCGTAATGAGGGTGAGCGGGCCGACGACCGGGTGGTGGAAGTGTTTGCTGCCGTGCTTTTACCACGGCAGCAAGTTCGCGGTGGAGGGCATCCTCGAGACGCTCGGCAAGGAGGTCGCCGATTTCGGCATCCATGTCACCGCCGTCGAGCCGGGCAGTTTCCGGACCGACTGGGCCGGCCGCTCGATGATCCGCGCACCCCGTGCGATCGCCGACTACGACGAGCTGTTCGAGCCGCTGCGCGCCCGGCGGATCCAGGGCAGCGGGCGCCAGCCGGGCGACCCGGACAAGGCCGCGGCCGCAGTGCTGCGCATCGTGGCGGCCGACCGGCCGCCGACGCGCCTGCTGCTCGGCACCGACGCGCTTCGGCTCGTGCGGGCCGGACGCGACGCCTTCGAGCGCGACATGCTGGCATGGGCCGAGCTGTCGGCCTCCACCGACTTCGACGACGCCAGCCGGTCCGTCTGACGTCACTCGCTGTCGGGCCCCCGGCGGGTGGCCTCGACGGCGGCCGTCATCACCAAGCCGGCCCGCTCTTGGTCCACCCCGGCCGGACCTGTGCGCGTAAACCCCTTGCTCAATGGTCAAGAATCGTTGACCATTGTCGGCATGCCTACCGATGATCTTCCCGAGACGTTTCACGTCACGACTGACGAACAGCTGCGCGCCGTCTCCAATCTCACGCGTCACCGGATCATGGCCGTGCTCCGCTTCGAGCCGGCGACGATCACGCAGATCGCCGAGCGAGTGGGCCTCGCGAAGGGGAGTTCCAGCTATCACGTGCGGTTGCTGGAGCGGGCCGGCCTGGTGAAGGTGGTGCGGACGCGGAAGGTGCGGGGGGTCACCGAGCGGTACTACGCGATGGCCGCGCGGGCGATCGTGCTGCCGGATCCGGCCGAGGGCGGGCCGGATCTGCTGATGCGGCATGCGGTGGCGGATCTGGAGGCGTCGCCGGTGGATGGCGGGCGGCACGTACGGATGGCGCATCTGCGACTCACCGAGCAGCAGTTCGCGCAGCTGGGGGCGCGGTTGGAGGCGCTGGCGGACGAGTACCGGGAGCTGTCCGATCCGTCGCTGCCGGACGCGTCCCTCGTCTTCGCGCTGTTCCGGCCGGCGCCGCGTGAGCAGGCGGAAGGTGACGCCAAGTGATCCAGGGGGCCAGGAAGCTGCCGACCGGATTCGGACGGCTGTGGACCGCGCAGACGATCTCCTCGCTCGGTGACGGGGTGACGCAGGCCGCGCTGCCGCTGCTCGCGTTGACGTTGACGCGGGATCCGATGGCGCTCGCCGTCGTCTCGGCCGCGGGGACGCTGCCGTGGCTGCTCTTCGGGGTGCTCGGCGGTGCGCTGGTGGACCGTTGGGACCGCCGGCGCACGATGTGGGTCACGGACACGGCACGTGCGGTGCTGCTCGGGATACCCGCGGCGGCGGCCGTGCTCGACGTGCTGAGCATTCCGCTGCTCGCGGCCGTCGCCTTCCTGCTCGGCCTCGGCGGACTCTTCTTCGACACGGCCGCCACGGCCTATCTGCCGGATCTGCTCCGCCGCGACCCCGCACTCCTGGAGCGCGCCAACTCCCGCCTGCGCGGCGCCCAGACCGCCATGTCCGGCTTCGCGGGGCCGCCTGCGGGCAGTGCGCTGCTCGCACTCGGGCGGGCGGTTCCGCTGCTCGCCGACGCGGTGTCGTTCATGCTCTCCGCGCTGTTCGTTCGTACGCTGCCCGCCAGGCCCCGGCCCGTGCCGGAGGCCCGCGAATCGCTGCTTCGGCAGGCGCGGGCCGGGGCCTCGTACGTCTTCCGGGACCGGGTTCTGCTCGGGCTGGCGCTCCGCCCGGCGGTCGGGAACGTCGCCTTCCTCGCCGTGGAGACAGTCCTCGCCCTGTTCGCGCACGACCGCCTCGGCATCGACACCTACGGCTTCGGCCTGCTTCTCACGGCGGAGGCCACCGGCGGCCTGCTCGGTTCAGGCATCGCCTCCTCCCTCGGCCGGCGACTCGGCACCGGCACCGCACTGACCTGCACGGCCGCTGTCGAGGGGCTTGCCATCCTGGGCCTGGCCGCTGCCCCGAACCCGTACGTGGCCGGGCTGGCGCTCGCCGTCTGCGGGGCCGGCATGGGCGCCACGATGGTGCTCGGGCCCTCCCTCCGGCAGGCGATCGTCCCGGCCCACCTCATGGGCCGGGTCGCCTCCACCTCCCGCATGCTGGCCATGTGCGCCGCCCCCATCGGGGCCTTCCTGGGCGGCTGGCTGGCCACCACCTACGACATCCGCACCCCGCTCTACGCCGCCGCCGTCCTCCTCCTGACCATGACCGCCATCACGGCATCCATGACCAGCAACCGCCGGGTCGAAGCGGCGCTGCGTGCCGCCGCCCCGGCCGGCGGTCCGGATCACCCGGCACCCCGGGATCCCGCCCAGGAGACTGCACCCGACCTGTTGTGACGCCGTCGCGGCTGCCGTCACCACACGTCGGGTGCCAGGCCGCCGCGGTCCTCCCCCCAGGGGCGGGGTCGGCTCACCTGGTGAAGCGCGAGGCGCCGAGGTTCACCAGGTGACCGACCATGCTGATCTCCACACCGTCCGAGGTGCTGCGTGCCGCGGTGAAGCCGACGTTCTCAGGGAGCTGGACCCGCCAGGTGGCCGTCGGCTGCTCCGCCCCGGGCAGGCTGAAGGAGATCTCGTTTCCCTGGGCGAGCAGCGTGCCCGTGCTGTTGAGCTCGCTCCCGCCGGCGGTGCCCGTGACCTTGATCCGGGCGGCCTGCCCCGCCGACCCCGCGGCCTGCGAGATGTGGACGGGGCCGCCGGTGCCCGCCACCCGCGTGACGACGCCGGACAGCGCCTCGTACGAGAGCGTCAAAGTGCCGGTGGCGAGGTTCGCCTCGGCACTGCGTGCGGTCAGCGAGGTCACCTGCACGCCGTGCAGGTCGAGACGCAGTTGCTTGACGGGCAGGTAGCCACCCTCGGCATTGTTCGTGGTGTCGATGGTGAACTGCCCCGCGTCCAGGCTGACATGGTCGAAGTTCTGGCTGAACGCCTGGGTCAGAAAGGGAAAACCCTCGATGGACACGTCCAGGTGCCCGTCGGTGCTGTTCCGGTAGCCGTACTTCTCCGCGGCGAGACGGGAGACCTCCTTGTCGGCGTAGTGCACGGCGACTCGGTCCGCGACAGTGAAGAGGACGGCCAGCACTACCACCGTGATCGCGAGCACCTTGACCCAGCGACGCCTCATATGAATCCCCCGTTGTACGGCTCTACGCCTTCGGTCGAACACCATCGGTCGGAACCGATCATGCACGGTCGACGGCTCGGGCAACAACCTTGTGGAGAAGCCTCGCCCGGCGGCCGGCCCCGACGGGCAGTCACCACAGGCGAGCGTGGAGGCAGGGGCCGCACGTTCAAGGCCGGACGGCCGTCATGTGCGGCATCTGCCAACCCCTCCTGTGTCATTCGCCTGTAGCTGCGGTTCTGGCGGACTGTTACTGTCCGCGTCTGCGAGCCGCGTCGGGTGCCGGCTCGTACGGGTTCCTTCTCCCGCCGCCGAAGGCTCCCCAGCCGCCCTGGGACCCGTGACGGCCGTTCCCCTCGAAACGGTCGGCTCTTCTCCTGCACGGCAGTTCTCCGCTCCTGCACGGCAGTTCTCCGCGCTGCCCTGCCCTCGCCGGACAGGGCGTCAGTCGGATCCTCGTCAGGGCGGGCCCAGGCAGCCTGGCGGGTGCGGAAGCCCTGGCCCGTTGCTCCAGGGACCGGCGCCATGCATCGCTGACCTGCGTAAAACATGGCCACATCGGGCTCGTTGGCGCCTTCGGCCCGGGAATGTCACGGCGAGGTGGGCGGGTGCGGGGAGCGGAGCACGAGCAGGGTGATCTCGCTGGGGGCGAAGACGCGGAACGGCGGGCCCCAGAAGCCGGTGCCGCGGCTGGTGTAGAGGAGGGTACGGGTGCCGTGGTGGCTGAGGCCGGCGAGGGCGGGCTGGTCGATGCGGACCAGGTGGTGGAAGGGCCAGATCTGGCCGCCATGGGTGTGGCCGGAGAGCTGGAGGTCGATGCCGGCGGCTGCCGCCCGGTCGACGAACTTGGGCTGGTGTGCCAGGAGCAGGACGGGCAGGTCGGGGTCGGCGCCGTTCAAGGCTCCGGCGAGGTGGGCGCGGTGGCCTGCCAGGCCGGAGGACTCGGCGGTGACGTCGTCCACGCCGGCGACCACGAGGGTGTCACCTCCGCGTTCGAGCAGCAGATGGCGGTTGCGCAGCGGCTCCCAGCCCAGCTCACCCATCAGGTCGACCCAGCCCTGGGCCTCGCTGTAGTACTCGTGGTTGCCGGTGACGTAGACACAGGCCCGGCTGGCCCGCACGGTACCGAGTGGGGCGGCCTGGGCGCGGCGGCGTTCGGCCGTGCCGTCCGCGATGTCGCCGGTGTGGCAGACCAGGTCGGCCTCCAGGGTGTTCACCGTCTCGCACACCCGTGCCGACCAGCGGGCGCGGTCGAGTGGGCCGTAGTGGGTGTCGGTGATGAGCACGACCCGCAGGCCGTCCAACCCCGCGCCCAGCCGCGGGAGTTGCACGTCGAGTCTGCGCATGCGGGGCACGCGGCGAGCCTCGGCGTATCCCCAGGCGAGCAGTACGGCGGTTGTGCCGAGTACGGCCCACGTGACGATGCGGGCCCGGTCCAGGCTCTCGCCGACGCCGGCCACGGTCAGGGCGAGCCGCAGCACGGCGCCGAGCAGGACGGACCAGGTGAACAGGACCCAGCTGGTGCCCAGCAGGGTGTCACCGACGATCGCCGCCCGGTCCTGCTGGCGCCGGCCGTGGCCGCGCACCATCGCGAGCGGCATACCGACGAGGCCGAGGACGAACAGGGCGGTGCCGGCCAGCGTGACGGGCAGCGGCCAGTGCTGGCCGGTGTACAGGAGCACCCAGCAGGGCACGCTCCACAGCAGGATGGGGGCGATCAGGGGGATGTAGCGCATCAGGCGCTGCAGCCGGCTCTGCCGCGGCGCTCGCGCCTCACCCTCGGCGGGCCGGGTGTTGCTGGTGGTGGTCACGCTTCCCCTCCCTGACCGGGCTGCCGTCTCGCGCACTGTATCCGGTCACCCTGGGGGCGGCCGCGGACAGGTTCATGCAGGCTGAGATCGGCTCCCACGCAGTGCCTCGTCAGGCGCTCCCGGGAAGTGACTCGCCTATGCACCCGGGGGCCCTGACATGCCGTCAGGTAAGTCGGCATTTCGTCAGCGGCTGATGCACCCCGAGATCCCCATCGTCTGGGCCGACCTGGCCTATGCCGGCACGTTCGCCGACTGGCCCAAGCCGTCCCCGACATCCCACGGCGGGGGAACCCTTGCTCGGCCCACTGCCGGCGTGAGATTTCCGGGGCTTGTCGGTGGTCTTGAGGTGGTCGATCATCTGGTTGAGGTCGGGTCCGCGGACCCAATACCGCCAGGCCCGAGCCGCGGTCAGGAAACCTCACCCCATGGGCCGGAAGATCACCGACCGGAACTGCAGCGATTTGTCCCTCGACTGATCGGGGCGGAGGGTGGTCTTGGTGCCCTTGCACTCGAGATCCTCGTAGACATCGACATAGGCATTGGCGCTGGTGTTCTGCGGCGCAAACGCGTAGTTGGTTTCGCTTGCTTGGAGTTCGGGGATGTCGATGCAGTTATCCACTTGCCCTTCGAGATGTCCGCTATGGTCGCCGTCCCTGTCGTGGTAGGAGAACGCGACCCCGGTCTCGGTCGCTGCGTGCGCGGATGTGGAGACCGAGAAGGCCAGGGTGAAGGCGCTCGCGAGGGCGAGCAGTGCGGGGCGCAGACGCACGGGGGATCCCTTCGGCGGTGGTGCGGGCCGGACCATGCACATGGTGCTGGCATCAGTCCGGAGCAAGCACCGATAGGGCCGTTCGTGGGATCAATCCACCCGCCAGAGTGATCTGGGCAGAATCCGCCCGCCATCCCCCGCCCGAAAGGCGTGCCACCACGGCGCCTGGCGAACTGGAAAGCTCTCCGCGAAGCCCCCTGCCATACCGCTGGGACTCCACTGCCTGGAAGGCGCGAAGCGCACCAGGCCGTCCAACGAGGCGCAAGAACGAGATCATCAGAGGTACAAAGATGGGTTCTGGGGAAGCGGCTGCCTGCGGCGGGGGTACGGGGGAGCATCTGATCCACAGCTCTCCGCAGACGCTGTTGTACCGCCGCCGGCGGCGCCTTGCTGTCAGCTGAAGCGGACGTCACTGAGGTCGATCGAGACCATGACCTGATCGAGGATCGGGTGGCCATCGGCGTCGCGGCGGTAGGCCCGGCGCTTGGTGGGCAGCACGATGCCGTCCGCTTCCACGCAGTCGTAGACGTACTGCGCGGCGGCGAACCCACCTGCCACGTCGACGTGATAGTCGTGTCGGCGCAGCAGCCGGTCGGGGCCGAAGTAGAAGTCCTGGTGGGTGCTGTGGCTGGCGATGCCGGGTGGGAAGGTGGCGCGCAGTCCTTGCCAGAGTTCGTCACCTTCCCGCCACGGATCGATCTCGGTGACCGTGAATCCGGGCATGGCGAGCAGGAACGGTGTGGTGAGGTAGGTCCACAGGGCGTAGCCGTTGAAGTAGGCGCGGTCCAGTGCGTCCCAGGGGGTCTCCAGAGTGTGGCCGCCGAAGGACGACCGTGGGTCCTGGCGTTGGGCCACCACCCGCCCGTCGAGCTTGTCGATGCTCACACGTCCGGGTGTGAAGTCGGTCTTCTGGTCGGGGGCGCCGAAGGGTCTGACCGAGGCGTGCTCCTCGTGGAGGAGAACGGTCATCTCGCGGGGCGCGGGATCCTGCGGCAAGCCTTTCACGGCGAACAGATGACCGCCGCTGACCAGGGTGGCTCGCGCCTGAGTCAGCCGGCGCCAGCGTGTGGTCCCGCCGTGGGCTTCGATCGCCTCGGTGAGCAGTTCGTTCATGTCGGTCTCCTGAGGCGCGGCATCCATCCGCCCTTGATCGCCGAAGCGGCACACGAAAGCTTGAACCCCGGCAACCGTCCGTGACCAACGACCGCCACCCACATCTCAGGCCGTGACCAGACGGCTTCAAGAGGATGGATGTTCATCGTGCCGAGACTGATCGCGGGCGTCAGTGCAGCGCGACCGCGCCTGTGTGGACGGCGCGCATGGCGCGCTCGACGGTCTCCTGATTTTCGCCGACCGGGGCAACGTAGCCGATGACGTCGCGCGCGGCGTCCTCTCCGAGCATGCGGGTGATCACCCAGGTGGCGAGGTACTGGGACGCCAGGCAGCCTCCTGCCGTGGCGATGTTTCCCTCGGCGTGGAACGGCGCGTCAAGCACGGTGATGTCGCAGGCTTCGACAAAGGGCCGGCTCTTCATGTCCGTGCAGGCGGGCATGCCGTCCAGCAGTCCGAGCCGGGCGAGCACCAGCGCGCCGGAGCATTGCGCACCGATCAGTTGTCGCGAAGAGTCGAGTGGCAGCCGGGAGATCAGCTGGTCGTCGGCGACCACGTCTCGCGCCTTCACGCCGCTGCCGATCAGCACGACGTCGGCGTCGGTCACGAACTCCATGGGGCGCTGCCCCCTCACCTCGACGCCGTTCATCGACGTGACCACCGGCGTCGGCGTGGTGATGAAGGCTTCCAGGCCATCCTTGCGGCATCGGTTGATCAGCGCGGATGCGATGAAGCTGTCGAGTTCGTTGAACCCGTCGAAGGTGACCACGGCTACCTGCATCACATCTCCTTCAAGCATGGCATCGGATCTGTCCTCTTCCCTGGCGTGCCGGTCCGGGTCGAGAGCCCGGTCGGCGGCTGGCCCCTGCGGCAACCTCACCACACGGCCCTGGTTCACCAGCGTGGGGCGCCGTCGGCAAGGTGGAGTTCACCCCGGCCGAAGGAGAAGTTCTCGTTCGGGACCGGAATCAACGCGATGAAGATGTCGTCGGGCGAGACGCCGAGTGCCTCCACCACCAGCTTGTTGATGGCCGCCGCCACGGCCCGCTTGTCCTCCAGAGGCCGGTGGGCCCCGAGCTGAAGCGTGATGATCATGGCGTCGCTGCTGCGCTGCATGCCCATGAACGTCGGGTCCAGGAAGAGTTCGTTCTCGCCGTGCTCACTGATCATGATGAACCGGTCACCCTCAGGAATTCCGAGGGCCTGGACCAGTGACTGGTTCAGCGCGTCGGCGAGAACGCGCTTCTGCGCCGAGGAGAAGCGGTTGGCGGGAATGTGGGCATTGAAGACGGGCATGAGCTGCTCCTCGGGAGTTGCAGTGTCGGCTTGTGCAGCCGGGGGGATTGATCGGCTCCGGTCGCGGTGGAGGCGGCGGGAGGACGCGGGCGGAGAGACTGCTCGCGCTCCCCGCACAGCCGAAGCGGAGCTGATCAGGCTTCCGACCACCGGATGAAAGCGATCCGTGGGCCAGCCGACCGTCTAAGTCTCCATCTGGAACCCAGGAGGCGTCAAGGCTGAGTTCCAAACCGGAACTCAAGGGGTACCCTGGCGTCATGGAGTGGCGAGAACTTGATCTGGGCAACTGCAGCGTCGCCGCCACACTGAGCCTGGTCGGCGAGCGATGGACCCTGCTCATCCTGCGCGAGGTCTTCGCGGGACTGCACCGATTCGACGAGATAGCCGAGCACCTCGGGATCTCCCGCAGGGCCCTCACGGAGCGCCTCCGGCAACTGGTCGACGCCGGCCTGCTGGAACGCCGGAGCTACCAGGAGGCCGGGCAGCGCTCGCGCCATGAGTATCACCTCACTGCGCGCGCCCACGACCTGCAATGGGTTCTGGCCGCGCTGCTCCAGTACGGCGACACCCACCTCGGTGACCCTGCGGCCGCGCCGGTGGTGCTGCGCCATTCCGGCTGCGGCGGCCAAGTCCACGTCGAGCTGCGCTGCTCGTGCGGCCACGAGGTCGCCGGTTCCGATGTGGAGCCGGTCCTGGGCCCCGGCGCCGTCCGACTGTCCACCTGACACAGTCACCCCCGATCCCGGCCTTCCGCGGCACTGCGCGGCGTCATGGAGGCTGACCGTTCCAGCAGGACTGCATCCTGCTTCCCTGAGAGGTTTTCATGATCGAACGCAAGGATGTCGAGTTCGAAGCCGACGGCGCGGTCACGCTCCGCGGATGGCTGTTCCTGCCGGACGGGCCGGGGCCTCATCCGGCGATCACCATGGCCCACGGCTATGCGGGAGTGAAGGAGCACGGTCTGGAGCCCTTCGCGCGAGCCTTCGCCGAGGACGGATTCGTCGTCCTGGTGCACGACCACCGCACCTTCGGGGCCAGCGAAGGCGAGCCACGGCAGGACGTCGACCCCTGGCAGCAGATCGCCGACTGGCGGCGGGCCATCTCCTACCTGGAGAGCCGGCCAGAGGTCGATGCCGACCGCATCGGCCTGTGGGGGAGCAGCTATGCCGGCGGGCACGCGGTCGTATTGGGCGCGACCGACCGCCGGCTGCGCGCCGTCGTCTCCCAGGTGCCGACCATCAGCGGGTACGAGCAGGGCCTGCGCCGCGTAGCACCGGACGCCGTGCCGAGCCTCGAGAAGTCCTTCTCAGAGGACGAGCGTGCCCGGTTCCGCGGAGAGGATCCGCGTACCGTGGCCATCGTCAGCAGCGATCCGGCGGTGCCCGCCTCCTACCGATCACAAGAGGCCATCGACTTCTACCTGCAGCCCACACCGGACGGCGCATGGGAGAACAAGGTCACGGTCCGTTCAACCCGCGCGGCGCGCATGTACGAGCCCGGAATCTGGATCACACGGGTCTCGCCCACGCCGCTGCTCATGGTGGTCGCCCTGGGCGACGCGGTCACCGTGACCGACCTGGCACTCGCCGCCTACGAACGTGCCCTTGAGCCCAAGCGGCTGCAGCTCATCCCGGGCGGCCACTTCGACCCGTACACCAGCCAGTTCGACCGGGCGAGCGGCGCCGCCCGCACCTGGTTCCGCGAGCACCTCGCCTGACAGGCGAACGCACGCACCCCTTCCCCGGCGTGCCTCAAGCGATCCGAGGAAGAACCATGCTCCCTCTGTGCTGTCTCAGCAACGACAGCCTCGCCACGCCGGTGGTGAGCAGTCCGCCGCAGAACCGCATCGCCCAGCAGATGGCCACGAACTCACCGAGGCACCGAGCGCCCTCGGCCGCAGCAGCGCCCCAGCGGGCCTCCTGCGCAGCGAAGGCCCGAATCCGACTCCAGCGGTGACGTTGCCGTGGGAGCTGACCGACTTCCGGACGAGGCCCGGCGCTCTGCGGCCCTGGAGTGGTTCCGGTAGAACCTCCGCCCTTTCCCGGCTCTCTTCCTCACCCCTCACCCCCACCCCAAGGAAAGATCATGAGCTTTGCCTACTCGTCGATTCGGACCCGTCAGGAGGACGGTGTCCTGTTCGCCACCCTCGATGCCGGCCCCCTGAACCTCATCAGTGTCGACCTCGTCCGTGACCTCGTCTCGCTCGTCGAGACACTGCACACCGACCCGGGTGACGTGCGGGTCGTCGTCATCGACAGCGCCTCGCCCGAATTCTTCTCGGCGCACGTGGACCTCACGGCGATCCCGCAGTACACCGCAGAGGCCGCCAAGGCCGGCGGTCCCGGTGACGCCTCGCTCGGCATGTTCCTGTACAAACTGGCGCACGTCCCGGTGATCACCATCGCCAAGGTGCGCGGCAGGGCCCGCGGCGGTGGCAACGAACTCGCCCTGGCCTGCGACATGATCTTCGCCGCGCGCGAGAACGCGGTCTTCGGGCAGTTCGAGTCGGGCACCGGCGCCCTGCCCGGCGCCGGCGGAATCCAGCACCTGACCCGGCGGCTGGGCAGAACGCGTGCCATCGAGGCCATCACCGGCGCCGACGACTTCGACGCCGACCTCGCCGAGCGCTACGGCTGGATCAACCGCGCCCTGCCCGACGCCGAACTGGACGGCTTCGTCGAGCGCCTGGCCAAGCGCATCGCCGGATTCCCACCCGCGGGGGTCAAGGCCGCCAAACGCGCGATCAACGACCTCACGCTGCCACACCCAGCGAATGTCCGCTCCGACTCGGCCACGTTCCTCAGCCTGGTCGCACTGCCCGAATCCCGCGAGCGCCTGGACTACCTCGCGAACCGGGGCCTCCAGACGCCTGGTGATCTCGAACGCGACCTCGGCAAGGCCGTGGCGGAGTTCCCTCGCTGACAGCGCCAGCGGCTGCCTCGTCGCAGAATCAGCACCCTTCTCGGCGAGTGCGATGACCCCACAGAGGCCAGACGCAGGACCCTGCTGGCCTCACCTTCGCCGCCGACCCGACCAAGCCGGTCAGCGCCAAGGCCGGGGGAGTCGCTGCGAACGGTGAGGTCGGCGATCCGTCGTGTGCGTCGAACGCTGGATGTCCGCGCCGCTTTCCGTCTCGTCGCTGGAAGGACGCGGTGACCGATCCCGACCGTGCAGACGTCCGATACACCCTGGGTATCGCGCCCGGCTCGCTCCCGGCCGTGGGGAACGCCCCGCAACAAGTAGCAGCCGACCCTGCCGGCCGCAAGGTCTTGCTCGCCTTCGCCCAGGACGACGAAGGAACGCCCGCACCCTCGGACTCGGGCCAGCCGACATCGAGGAGTTCCTGCACAGCGGCCTCACCCTGCGCCCCGACACCGCAGTGCCGAACCCTGTGCCGGTCACGATCGCCTCGTACCCCCGGCAGCATGGCTGACGACCACCGACTGGAGAGGTCCAAGCCGCTGCTGGTCCTGAGCGGCTGAACTCCGAGGGCCGGCGGAGCTCGCGCCGGCTCAACCATGGCGGCGACCGGCAGGCGAACGCCGTCCTGCACTGCATTCGATGCGGGCTAGGGGGTGGCCGATGGGTCAGCGAGCTTGTCGTGCCTGGTCAGTTGGCTGCAATGACTCAGTTGACTGGCTCGCCTCTACGAAGGCTGATCAGGGGCGGCAGTCGCGTACCGGACGGCGAAGGCGGCTACCGGCCCTTCGTGGCCTCTCGCCACGACCACGTAAGCCCGAGGAGCCGGTGTGCCCGCGCATCCTCGTGAACCATCGGGCTGCGTGCCGCGTCCTCCCGATGCGCGGCCCGTGCCGGGCGGGTGCTGTGCGAGGGAGAGCAGGGGACCGATGACGGGTGAGACGATCGGTATCGGGCTCGCCGTATTGGCGGGCCTGGTGAGTCTGTGGGCCGGCGCCCGGGAGACACGGCTGCAGATGCGGCTGAGCCGCTACGGGCTGCACGCCGAGGGAGTGGTGGTGGCCCAGGAGCATGAGCCGGGGGACGACTATTCGAAACCCGTCATCGAGTTCACCGACCGGCAGGGCCGACCCGTCAGGTTCCGGCCCGCCACGACGGGGACGGGGCTGGCCCTCGGAACCCATGTACCGGTCGCCTACCTGCCCGAAAGGCCGAAAAGCGCAAGGGTATTCACCCGGAAGTACCGCCTGTATCCGATCGTCGGCCTGTTCTTCGGAGCCATTCTCTGGCTCGGCGTCGCGGCTGGGTGCGTGCTCACGCGCTGAGCATGTTCTCCCACCTCTCTCTCACTTACGGATCCACCGTCAGCCCGTCTTCGGTAGCGGCCTGTTTGTCACGACACGCATCGTTCGGCGCCTGTCCTGAGTTCCCGCGGACCGCCCGACTCAGATTGCAGGTCTACCGGCCCCCAAGACCTTGCGGTTGACCGGTCGGGTGCGCATCGGCCTGCTGGGCAGCCTTCGCCTTGCGAGCGCCCTGCGCAGAGGCCCCTCCTGAAAGAGGCATGTCGACCACCGGGTCGCCTCCGCCTGCCGGGAACGGGGCCTTCAGGTCACGGTCGCCGAACGCGGCCCGGCACCGCTGGTGGGCGCACTCGGCGGGGTGATCGGCGCGGTCGAGGAGCGGCTGCAGCGGGGGCACGGGGTCGACCTGCGCTGCGGCGTCAGCGTGACCGCCCTGGAGGGCGACGACGTGGGGCGGCTCAGGCGTGCCCATCTGTCCGACGGTTCGGCGATCGACGTGGACGTGGCGGTCGTCTCGCTCGGCGCCATGCGGAACACGGAGTGGCTCGCGGGCTCGGGGGTGGCCGCGGGTCCCCGGGGGATCGCGTGCGACGCCGGGTGCCGGGTGTTCGACGTCAACGGCATCGTCACCGACGACATCTACGCCGCCGGTGACGTCGCCCGTAGCCCCACCCGCTGTTCGACTACCAGTTCCTGGCGCTGGAGCACTGGGGCAACGCGGTCGAGCAGGCCGAGATCGCCGCCCACAACATGATCTGCGCGGGCCCGGACCGCCGTCCGCACCTGTGGCTGCCGATGTTCTGGTCCTCCCAGTTCGGTGTCAACATCAAGTCGGTCGGTGTGCCCTCGCTGGGCGACAAGCTGGTGGTCGCCCAGGGGGCGCTCGACGACGAGCGGTTCGTCGCGGTCTACGGGTACCGCGGCCGTGTCATCGCCGCGGTGGCCTTCGACGGAGCCAGGTGGCTGGGCAGGCACGTCAGGACATGGGCGCCTACCTGACCGAGCTGATCGAGACCAAACGCCGCCACCCCGGCCCCGGAATGCTCAGCGCACTCGCCCCTCGCGGTTGGCCGCGGCCAGCATGAGCCAGACCGGTGAGCCGGCCGGGATCGTGGTGCCGGCGACGTCGATGTCGGCCAGGGCGGTGGTGAATGGGATGAACTGGACCGGGGACTCGTACCGCAGCACCTCCTCGATGAGCGGGACGGCCAGGTGGGACCCCGACCGGTTCGACCCCGACCGCAGGGACAACGAACACCTGGGCATGTACAACCGCATCCACTACTGCTTCGGCGCCCCCCTCGCCCGCATCGAACTCCACGCGGCCATCCCCGAATTGTTCCGCCGGGTCAAGTTCTCCGGGCTGCTCGAGGACCCGCCGCCGTACCGCGCCAACGCCGTGCTGCGCGGCCCCCGGCACCTTCCCATGGCGATCGAGGGCTTCACGGCCTGAGCCCCGCCGCAGGGGCTGGGGGAACTGGTCCAGCTGCGTCTCTTGGCCGCGCCGCTGTTTCGTGTCGGCAGGGGAGTCAGGCCGGCCTGAGCTGTGCGTTGTCGCGGTGTTGCGGGCCGCGAGGCCCGTAGTCGATGTCCGCGCCGGTGTTGCTGCTGGCCATGACCGCGGCGGGAGCGTCGTAGGGATCCATGACCGCTTCGATGAGGATCAGCGTGTCGTTGGGCGCGCTGAGGGCCTCCGCCAGGTCCGCGGTGGTCTTGACGACGAACGATCGCGCCGTGGTGTCCGGGCGGAGCACTCTCGGTAGATCCGCGTAGGCCCAGGTGGCGATGTCGTTGTACTGCTCGGTTCTGCCGAGGTAACCGCGTTCGATGGTGTATCCGCCGTTGTTGATCAGGAAGATCACCGGCTTGTGGTCGTGCCGGAGGATGGTCGACAGCTCCTGCGCGGTCAGCTGGAACGAGCCGTCGCCCAGGAACAGCAGGTGGCGACGGTCTGGTGCTGCGGTCAGCGTGCCGAGCAGGGCTGCGACCGAGTAGCCGATCGAGCCCCAGTTGATCGATCCGACGAAGGTGCAGTCCGGGGGCAGTTGCAGGCCGAGGAGGGCGTACGACGTGCCGTTGTCGAGGAGGAGCACGTCCCTGGCCCGGAGATAGCCCTGGACCGCCTGCCAGTACGCGGCCTGCGTCAGGTTGGTGGAGCCGCCTGCGGGGGTCTTCGCCGCCGTAGACCCCCGCTGTGGTGCAGCGCGGCTCGTGACCTGCGGGACGGTGTCCCGTACGCCGCGGATGACTTCCTGGAGCGTCACTGCCTGGTAGTTGTCATCGCCGATGTCCACCGAGTGGCTGCGGGCGCGGATCGTGTCGGCGGGCAGTGAAGCGGTGAAGTCGCCCGTGGTCACCTCGATCGGCCGGTAGCCGATGGAGAGCAGACAGTCGCTGGTCTCGATCGCCGCTCGCGTGTGCGGCTCGCTTGCCTGGCCGTTGTAGATGCCGACGTAATAGGGGAACGTCTCGTCGATGACCGCCTTGGCCGTGCTGATCACTGCTACGGGGAGCCGCATCTTCTCGGCCAGTCCCATGACGTCGGCTGCCACGCCGAAGCGGTCCGCGTCCAGATCCACCAGGACCGCCGGTGACTTGGCGGCGGACAGATGGTCTGCGATTGCGGTGACGCACGACCGCAGCCGTTCCGGGTCGCTGGGCGGTTGCGCGAGCACCAGCGGGGCCTCGGGAACCTCGATGTCGAGATAGGCGATGTCGGAAGGCAACTCCAGGTACACCGGGAGCTTTTCCCGCCACGCGGTGAGGATCAGCCTGTCGATCTCGGTGACGGCGTTGTGCGGGGTCAGTCTCGCCTGGGCGGCGGTCACCTGCGCGTAGGCGCCGAGGAAGCGGTCCCACGTGCCGTCGGCCATCGTGTGGTGCATCCCCAGGCCGCGATCGATGGACCTGAGCGGTATCGACCCGCAGATACAGACCACCGGCACGTGCTCGCTGTAGGAGCCGGCGACCCCGTTGATCGCGCTCAGGGCGCCGACGGCGTTCGTCACGAGGAGCGCGCCCATGCCGTTCAGCCGGGCGTAGCCGTCGGCTGCGTAGGACGCGTTCAGCTCACTGCAGTTGCCGACCCATTTCAGCGTGCCCGTGTCCTGGAGCTGCTGCAGCAGTTCGAGGTTGAAGTCACCGGGAACGCCGAAGAGGTGGCCGACGCCGGCCTCCTCCAGACGCCGGAGCAGGAAGTCGCCGATCGTCATCCATCGGCTCGGGCTGGTGGACATCGCCTGTGCCTCCGAATCGCCGATATCGTCTCCTCCAGGAGGGGAGCGGCTTATATCCATTTTGCGGTGAGAGATGGTTGGAGGCCTCTGGGGGCTCGTGCTCCCACGCACGGGCGGATCGACCAGGGAGTCGCGGGCGCTCTCGTACCCCGGTCCCCGTGGCGGTGGTCGCCACGGCCGGCGAAAGCTCACTGTTGAGGTGTACGGGCCTCGACGCGCGCAGGGGCGGGAGTGCGGCGAGCGCGGGTGCTACGCGGCATCGACGGTCTCCTCCTGGAGCTGGCGGACGATGGCTCGGCAGCCCCGGCTGACGTCGATCAGGCCGTCCTTTTTGAGCCGGGTGAAGGCCCGGTGCGCGGTAACGACCGAGACACCGTGGGCCTGCGACATGTCGCCGACTGTGGGTACGTCCTCGCCGGGCAGCATCGTGCCGTCGTACCCACGGTGTCACACAGGGGCTGATCTACGCCGTCGCCCCCAAACCGTCGGCCTGCCCGGGAACAGCGCACGCCATTGTGGGTTCGCGCTGCGGGACGAAGCGGCTGCGGTCATGGAGAGTCGGGCGCCTCGGGTCCCCGACAGCGATGATCCCGACTGCCCCTGCCACGCCCCCGGCTAGGGCACGGCGGCACAGGGCGATCCGGACGGCGCCTTCGGACCGCGGCACTGGCGGGAGTGGCCCATGCGGGACGCGCGGCCAAGCGGCGGTCGATGATCGTCGCGCCCGGAGGCTCGCCTTGGGCGTGTTGAAAAGGAGAGATGACGCGGAAGCACTCAGTCGTGTGGTGGAGGCGCGTGCTGGTCGGTCCCGGTCCTCTACCTCAGCATGGGACCGGGACAGTCTTCCGTACATGCTCCTGGTCGACGGCAACGCGGCAGCTTGATGTGCGCAGATCGCGCGGGTGAGAAGCCTGCTCGCCCTGGCGCACGGTGTTCTGGCCAGTCTTCGTTTGAAAGGCATGCCGAGGTACAGTGATCGACGCCCTTGACCTGCAAAAAGCTGGCAGGGAGCCGTCTTCTGGGAGTCCAAAGTGCTTCGTACCATGTTCAAGTCCAAGATCCACCGTGCCACCGTCACCCAGGCCAACCTGCACTACGTGGGATCGGTAACGATCGACGCCGATCTGCTCGACGCCGCCGACCTGCTGCCGGGCGAGCTGGTGCACATCGTGGACATCACCAACGGCGCCCGGCTGGAGACGTACGTCATCGAGGGGGAGCGCGGGTCCGGGGTGATCGGGATCAACGGGGCGGCCGCCCATCTCGTGCAGCCCGGTGACCTGGTGATCATCATCAGCTATGCCCAGGTCAGCGACGCCGAGGCGCGCGAGCTGAAGCCGCGCGTCGTGCATGTCGACGCCGCCAACCGGATCGTCTCCCTCGGCGCCGACCCGTCCGAGCCGGTGCCCGGCTCCGACCAGCGGCGCAGCCCGCAGGCCGTCCGGGCCTGACCGAGGGGCCGCGGCGCGCCGTCGGCGCGCGCGCCGGAGCGCAGCCCGCTGCCGAGCCGGGCCTGCTTCGGACCGGGCCCGGAGCGTGCCGGGCGGCGGCTCGTCCTGTCGGGTGAGTGGCCGTACGGGGGTCGGGTAGGCGGGGGAGTAGTCCAGAGGCGACGTCCCGCGACTGCCCGGAGGACATCATGACGAACCCGCATCCCGACCCGGTCCCCCCGGGCCCGACTCCGGGTCCCGGTCCCACCCCACCGGACCCCTACCCGAGCCCCGTCCCGCCTCCCGAACCGGGCCCCCAGCCCACACCGCCTCCGCCGGGCCCCGACCCGACGCCGCCCCCGGCGCCCCCGGCCCCCGGCCCACCGGAGCCGTCACCGTCCCCGATCCCACCGGGCCCGGAGCCGGTTCCGAATCCCGAGCCGGGCCCACCGCTCACGTGAGGGCACCGGGCACACCAGCGCCCCGAAAGGGGCGCGGCGAGCGAACCGCGCGACCGGCCACGTCGCACCCGCACACGCCGGCCGCGCGGTCCCCGCACCACCCTTAGGCGGACACCTCCGACCGGTCCCCACCCCACAACGTGTGGAACGACCCCTCCCGGTCCACCCTCCGGTACGTGTGCGCCCCGAAGAAGTCCCGCTGCCCCTGCGTCAGAGCCGCCGGCAGGCGAGGCGCCCGCAACGCGTCGTAGTACGCCAGCGCCGCCGCGAAGCCCGGCGTCGGCACGCCCTGCCGCGTCGCGGCGATGAGCACCTCACGCCAGTCGTCCTGCGCCTCGGCGATCTCGCGTGCGAAGGTCTCGTCCGACAGCAGGCTCGGCAGATCGGGGCGGGCGTCGTACGCCGCGCGGATCCGGTCCAGGAACGCGGCCCGGATGATGCAGCCGCCCCGCCAGATCGAGGACACGGCGCCGAGATCGATGTCCCAGCCGTACTCCTCGCTGCCCGCGGCGATCTCGTGGAAGCCCTGCGTGTACGACACGATCTTGGACGCGTACAGCGCCTGCTCCACCCGGTCCGCGAAGGCGGCCGCCTCCGCCTTGCCCAGCGGCGCCGCCTTCGGTCCCGCGAGCCCCTGCGAGGCCTCGCGGAGCTTCGCGTGTCCGGACAGCGAGCGCGCGAAGACGGCCTCGGCGATGCCGGACACCGGCACGCCCAGGTCCAGCGCGATCTGGACGGTCCAGCGGCCGGTGCCCTTCTGCTCGGCCTGGTCGACGACCACGTCCACGAACGGCTTGCCCGTCGCCGCGTCCACGTGCGACAGCACCTCCGCCGTGATCTCGATCAGGTACGAGTCGAGGCGGCCCGTGTTCCACGTGCGGAAGATCTCCGCGATCTCGGCGGGGGAGTAGCCGGCGACATCGCGCAGCAGCTGGTAGGCCTCGCCGATCAGCTGCATGTCGGCGTACTCGATGCCGTTGTGGACCATCTTCACGAAGTGCCCGGCACCGTCGGGGCCGCAGTGCGTGACGCAGGGCGCGCCGTCCGCGGCCTTCGCGGAGATCTTCTCCAGCATCGGGCCGAGGGAGTCGTACGACTCCTTCGAACCGCCCGGCATGATGCTCGGCCCGTGCAGCGCGCCCTCCTCGCCGCCGGAGATGCCCGTGCCGACGAAGTGGATGCCGCGCTCGCGCAGCTCCCGCTCGCGGCGCCGGGTGTCGGCGAAGTGCGCGTTGCCGCCATCGATGATCATGTCGCCGGGTTCGAGGAGCGGCGCGAACTCCTGGATCACCGCGTCCGTCGGCTCGCCCGCCTTCACCATGATCACCAGGCGGCGCGGGCGCTCCAGCGCCGCCACGAACTCCTCCGCGGTCTCGGCCCCGATGAAGTCTCCCTCGTGCCCGAACTCCTCCACCAGCGCCTTGGTCCGCGACGACGTACGGTTGTGCACGGCGACCGTGTAGCCGTTGCGGGCGAAGTTCCGGGCGAGGTTGCGGCCCATGACCGCGAGGCCCGTGACACCGATCTGCGCTGAAGTGCTCATACCGCCTGCTCCTAGCTGCCTAGTGACTACGGCTCCGTCCGTACGGCTCCTCGCCCATCCTGACGTGCCGCTCCGGCGAGCGCACATCCGACCCGCCACACCCTCAGTACGAGACCAGGCCCGCCGAAGCCTCAGTCTTCGCGCAAGCCGGTCAACGAAGGTCCGGTCCCGGCCACTTGGGTGGTGTGAGAGGCCGGTTTTCCGTCTTGTCATGGCCTGTTCGCGGCACTTACTTTTGGCCCCTCCTGACGCATGCCGAGGGGAATTCGGACATGGCCGTACGCGGCCGGCATCGCCGGTACCAGCCGAACAGGATCAACCGCGCCTCACTCACCGTCACGGCGGGCGGCGCCGGCCTCGCGATCCCGCTGGTCGCCGCCGGCACCGCCGACGCGGCCGACGCCACCACCTGGAACAAGGTCGCCGCCTGCGAGTCCAGCGGAAACTGGAGCATCAACACGGGCAACGGCTACTACGGCGGGCTGCAGTTCACCCAGTCCACCTGGGAGGCGTACGGCGGCACCCGGTACGCCCCGCGCGCCGACCTCGCCACCAGGGAGCAGCAGATCGCCGTCGCCGAGAAGGTCCTGGACGGGCAGGGGCCGGGCGCCTGGCCGGTCTGCTCGGTGCGGGCCGGTCTGAGCCGGGGGGACGGCGACCCCGGCGTGCACACCGACAGCACCGGCACGCGCCCCGCGAGGAGCGCCGCCCTGGAGGACGTACAGGCGCACACCACCCCGCAGTCCCGCGCCGGCCGGGCCGAGATGTACACGGTGGTGCGCGGTGACACCCTCTCCGGGATCGCCGATGAGCACCACGTCCGCGGTGGCTGGCACGCGCTCTACGCCGGCAACCGCCGCACGATCGGCGCCGATCCCGACCTGATCCTGCCGGGCCAGCGGCTCAGCCTGCGCGGCGCGGCCGCCACCGGGACCCCCTCCCGGAAGGCCCCGAACACGCCTGAGCAGAAGACCACTTCGGAGCACCGGACCACGCCGCACCGGGCCAAGAGCACCAAGAGCACCGGCCGCACGCTCGTGGCCCCCGTCGACGCGCCCATCGGCACCGGCTACCGCGTGGCCGGCTCGCACTGGTCGAAGGGCTACCACACCGGCGTGGACTTCCTCGTGCCGACCGGCACCTCCGTGCGGGCCGCGGAGGCCGGGCAGGTGGTGGCCGCGGGGTGGGGCGGCTCGTACGGCTACCAGGTGGTGATCCGGCACGCCGACGGCCGCTACACCCAGTACGGCCACCTGTCGGCCATCTCGGTGCGGACCGGGCAGAACGTCGCCACGGGCGGGCGCATCGGCCGTTCCGGAGCCACCGGGAACGTCACCGGCCCGCACCTGCACTTCGAGGTGCGGACCGGACCCGGGTTCGGCACCGACATCGACCCGCTCGCCTACCTGCGGGCCGGCGGCGTCAGGATCTGACGCACGGACCGGGCCGGTCCGGGACCGGCAGCGGTGCGCCGACGATGGCGGGCAGCGCGAGGTACGACGCGGACAGCGAGCGGAGGTCCGGCGGTTCGCCGCCGCCGGCGCCCTCCCCGCCGGGGACCGGTCCCGGCATGAGGCAGCCGGCCGGGCCGGGCACGAGCAGGTCCCGCTGCACCGGCGCGCCGGACGCGCCGCCGGCCCCGGGAAGCCCGCCCCGCTCCGGCTCGGCCGCGTCGGCCGCGTCGGCCGCCCCGCGCTGCTGGGGCATGACGCAGGACGCGTCCGCGGCGAGGACCGGTTCCGGGCCGCCGTCCGGCAGAGCGGGCGGCTCGGCGCGTTCGATCCGCTCGGTCGTCAGCATGGTCAGTCCGCCCGCCGCCAGCACCCCGCAGCTCACGGCGAGCGCGGTGCCCTCGCCGCCGTAGCGGAACGTCTCGCCGAACATCAGGATGCCGACCGCGGCCGCCAGCACCGGATTGACCACGGTGAGCGTCGCCAGCGGGGCGGCGAGGCCGCCGCCCCGGTAGGAGACCTGGGACAGCAGGACGCCGGCGACGGCGAACAGGGCGATCATCGCGAGGCACGGCAGATCGTCCAGGTCGACGCCGTGCGTCCAGTCGACGGCGACCGTCTTGGTGAAGACGGACGACATGCCGAACGCGATGCCGGAGGCGGTGGCGAGCAGCACGCTGCGCACCGCCGGGTGCCGGTGCGCGGCCCGGCCGCCGCACATCAGAGCCACGACGGCGCCGCCGGTGACCAGGGCCATCGCCACCCGCTGGGCCGTATCGAGAGCGTGGCCGTCGGAGGAACCGACCAGGGCCAGCAGCCCGGCGAGACCCACGGTGGCCATGACCGCGCCGCGCCAGGCGGTCGCCCCGGCCCTGCGGCCCACGAACAGCGCCGCCATCGGCAGGGCGAAGACGATGGTCAGCGCGCCGAGCGGCTGGACCAGGCTGAGCGGACCGCAGGCCAGCGCCACCACGTGCAGGACGCCGCCGAGACCGTTGAGCGCCAGGGCGCCCCACCAGCCGGGCCGCCGCAGCGGCAGGGACGCGCCGCCGGCAGCGGAGACCGCCACCTGCTCCTGCACGATCGCGCCGGCCGCGTAGGCGAGGGCGGACACGAACGACAGCAGCACGGACAGCGCGAGGGCGCTCATCGGCGTCTCCTGTGCGGGCGGCGGGGGCCCTGAGCCCGGCGCGACGTACGGTCGGCTTGCATGGCCCTCACTCTGCCCGGCCGCGCTCCTCCCGTCGTCGTACCTGAGCACGCAATGCGCCCTACTGCCGATGGAGTACACCAGCCGCGCGATCATCCTCGCGATGGGTGACGGAAGGCCGGCACCTCATGCCCGGAGCCGGGAACGCGCCTGATACCAGTACTGTTCGTGGACCTCGACCCCGCTCTCGCCGCCCTCCGCCCGCTCGGCGGCTTCTTCGTCCTGCGTACGGTCCCCGGCCCGGCCGCGGTCACCGGCCGACCGGATCCGGGGCGGCTGCCGACCCTCGCCGAGACCTACGCGCGGGTGACGCCGGACGCGCTGGGCGCGCGCGTGGCCGTGGTCGCGGACCGGCTCCGCACCCGCGAGCCACGCGTGGCCGCCTCCATCGCCCACCAGGGCCTGGCCGCCCGGCTGTGGTCGGCTGCCCTGGGCTGCGCCGTCCGGTACGGCCGGCTGCCCGACCTCGACCCGCGCCTGCTGCGCTGGGACCCGCTCGCCGCCGCCCCCGACGACCTCTGCCTGACCGAGCTGCGTCCGCTGCCCGGCGACGCCGCCGGCCTGGCCGCCGCTGTGCTGCACGGACACCTGGAACCCCTCACCGAGGCGCTGAGGACCGGCTACGGCAGCGCGCCCGGACTGCTGTGGGGCAACGCCGGCTCCGCGCTCGCCGGGGCGGCCCGCGAGCTGGACCGCTGGGCCCGCGCACACGGCCGTACCGACCTGGCCGACCGGGCCCGCGCCCTGACGGACGAACTCTTCGCCCATCCCCTCCTGCGCTCCACCGGCACCCGCACGGGAACCGCCTTCCGCCGCCGCAGTTGCTGCCTGTACTACCGGGTGCCCGGCGGCGGGGTCTGCGGCGACTGCTGCTTCACCCGGCCGCCGGGCTCTTCCCCAGGGGCCGCTTCTGGGTGACCATGAAGGGAACCTGCCACCGGTACAAGGGGGTTGTCGGGTGCGAGTGGGACTGCTGACCCGGGAGTACCCCCCGGACGTGTACGGCGGCGCCGGTGTCCATGTGGAGTTCCTGGCCCGGGAGCTGGCCTCCCTGGTGGACCTGGAGGTGCACTGCTGGGGCGAGGGCCGCGGCGTCGGCGTCGTACGCCACCGCCCCTGGTCCGTCCTCGACGGCTCCAATGACGCGCTGCGCACCTTCTCCGTGGACCTGTCCATCGCCGCCGCCCTCGAAGGCCGCGAACTCGTCCACTCCCACACCTGGTACGCGAACCTCGCCGGCCACGTCGCCAAGCTCCTGTACGGCGTCCCGCACGTGGTCACCGCCCACTCCCTGGAGCCGCTGCGGCCCTGGAAGGCCGAACAACTGGGCGGCGGGTACGCGCTGTCGGGCTGGGCCGAACGCACCGCGACCGAGGCCGCCGACGCGGTGATCGCCGTGTCCGGCGCCATGCGCGAGGACATCCTCGCCTGCTACCCGGCGCTCGACCCGGCCCGCGTGCACGTCGTGCACAACGGCATCGACACCCACCTGTACCGCCCCGACCACGGCACCGACGCCCTCACCCGGCACGGCATCGACCCCGCCCGCCCGTACGTCCTGTTCGTCGGCCGGATCACCCGCCAGAAGGGCGTGCCCCATCTGCTGCGCGCGGCACGGGACATCGACCCGGGCGTCCAGGTCGTGCTGTGCGCGGGCGCCCCCGACACCCCGGAGATCGACCGGGAGTTCCGGGAGCTGTTCGAGGAGCTGAGCCGGGCCCGTGCCGGGGTGTTCTGGATCCCGCAGATGCTGCCGCGCCCCGAGGTGATCCAACTCCTCACGCGGGCCGCCGTGTTCGTCTGTCCCTCGGTGTACGAACCCCTCGGCATCGTCAATCTGGAGGCGATGGCCTGCGGCACCCCGGTCGTGGCCTCCCGGGTCGGGGGCATCCCCGAGGTCGTGGACGACGGCCGTACGGGCGTGCTGGTGGCGGTGGACGACGGTTTCGAGGCGGGCCTCGCCCGAGCGCTGGACACCGTCCTCGGCGACCCGGAGGCGGCCCGGCGGATGGGGGAGGCCGGACGGGAGCGCGCGGTGGGGGAGTTCGGCTGGGACGCGGTGGCCCGGCGCACGGCCGCGCTCTACGAGGAGATCCTCAAGCAGGCTTAGTCCCGTGTGCTCGGGGCATCCATGGTGGAACCAGGGTGAGGGGAGCGGCCATGCGTCGTGGAGGGCCTTCCGTACTCGGGATCGTACTGGCGGGCGGGGAGGGCAAACGCCTGATGCCGCTGACCGCCGACCGCGCCAAACCAGCCGTCACGTTCGGCGGCACCTACCGCCTCGTCGACTTCGTGCTGTCCAACCTCGTCAACGCCGACGTGCTGCGGATCTGCGTGCTGACCCAGTACAAGTCGCACTCGCTGGACCGGCACATCACCACCACCTGGCGGATGTCCAGCCTGCTCGGCAACTACGTCACACCGGTCCCGGCCCAGCAGCGCCTCGGCCCGCGCTGGTACCTGGGCAGCGCCGACGCGATCCTGCAGTCGCTGAACCTGATCCACGACGAACAGCCCGAGTACGTGGCCGTGTTCGGCGCCGACCACGTCTACCGCATGGATCCGCGGCAGATGCTCGCCCAGCACATCGACGGCGGGGCGGGCGTGACGGTGGCCGGCATCCGGGTGCCGCGCGCGGAGTCCTCGTCCTTCGGGGTGATCACGCCGGGCTCGGACGGCCGTACGGTGCAGCGTTTCCTGGAGAAGCCCGCGGACCCGCCGGGCCTGCCGGACGACCCGGAGACCGTCTTCGCCTCGATGGGCAACTACATCTTCACCACCAAGGCGCTGATCGAGGCCCTGCACCGGGACGCCGAGGACGAGAGTTCCCTGCACGACATGGGCGGCTCGATCCTGCCCCAGCTCACCGTGCGCGGCGAGGCCCAGCTGTACGACTTCGGCGAGAACCACGTGCCCGGCGAGACCACCCGCGACCAGGGCTACTGGCGGGACGTGGGCACCCTGGACGCCTACTACGAGGCCCACATGGACCTCATCGCCGAGCGCCCGGCGTTCAACCTCTACAACCGCCAGTGGCCCATCTACACGCACTCGTACCAGCTCTCCCCGGCCCGCTTCAACGCGGGCGGCATCGCGAGCGAGTCCATCATCAGCGCGGGCTGCCTGATCCGTGGTCAGGTCACCCGGTCAGTCCTCTCCCCGGGCGTACGGGTCGACCCGGGCGCGGTGGTCCAGGGCTCGGTGGTGCACGACAACGTGCGCATCGGCCGGGGCGCGGTGGTCCGCGGCGCCGTCCTGGACAAGAACGTGGAGGTCCCGCCCGGCGCCACCATCGGCGTCAACCCGGAGCGGGACGCGGAGCTGTACACCGTGTCCAAGGGCGGGGTGATCGCACTGGGGAAGGGGCAGCGGGTGCCCTAGGGCGGACACGCGTCGCGCGCAGCCGCCGACGCCCTGACGAACCGTCACCGTCCGGCCTATGCCCGGCGCGACGCGTTCGCCCGATAACCGTACCTTGCCCGGTTCTGAGTCGTTCGACCTTCAGGATGCAGACATCGATGTCGAACCTGCGGAGGTCATGCGACATGAGAGGGACCCGGCGTACGAGGCTGTGCCTGGCCGGGGTGATGGCAGCGTCCACGCTGATCGCCACCCCCGCCGCACGGGCCGCCGAGCGGACCGACGGCCACCTCACCGACCTGGTCAACCCGTTCATCGGGACCCAGGACGAGGGCAACACCTTCCCCGGCGCGGCCGTGCCCTTCGGCATGGTGCAGCTCTCCCCGGACACCGGGCACAACACCGGCTACGACTACACGCAGAACCGCATCCGCGGCTTCTCCCTGGTGCACCTCTCGGGCGTCGGCTGCCGCATCGGCGGCGACCTGCCCGTGCTGCCCACCACCGGTGAGGTCACGCAGACGGACTACACCCGGTACGCGGCCGGCTTCTCGCACCAGGGCGAGACGGCGAGCCCCGGCTACTACCGGGTCGGTCTCTCCTCCGGCATCCGTGCCGAGCTGACCGCGACCGAGCGCACCGGCGTACAGCGCTACACCTTCCCCGCCACCGACAAGGCCAACGTCCTGCTGAACGCGGCCCAGTCGCTGCACAAGGGGGTCTCCAGCTCCGTCGAGATCCTCGACGACCACACCGTGCGCACCGAGATCACCGGCCACGGCTTCTGCCGGGACACCGGCCCCTATACCGTCTACACCATCACCCGCTTCAGCCGGCCCTTCACCGCGTACGGCACCTGGGACGGCGCGACCCTCACCCCAGGCTCCCGCAGCGGGCGCGGCGGCGCCTACGTCCGCTTCGACACGACCAGGGACCGTACGGTCGAGGCGACCACCGCGATGTCGTACGTCGACGCACGGGGCGCGGCCGGGAATCTGGCCGCCGAGGGCGCCCGGAACTTCGACGCGGTGCGCGAGCGGGCCCGCGAGGAGTGGGAGAGGCGGCTCGCCGCCGTCCGCGTCCAGGGCGGCACGGACACACTGCGGCGGACCTTCTACTCCTCGCTGTACCGGTCCTTCCTCGCGCCGAACGTCGGCAGCGACTCCGACGGCCGCTACTTCGGCTGGGACCGCCGTGTCCACCACGCCCGGGGCTTCACGTACTATCAGAACTGGTCGCTGTGGGACACCTACCGCACCCAGGCCCAGCTGCTCGCCCTCCTCGCGCCGCGCGAGGCGCGGGACATGGCCCGCTCGGTCCTCGCGATCGACGAGGACGGCGGCTGGCTGCCCAAGTGGGGGTACGGCCCGGTCGAGACGAACGTCATGAGCGGCGACCCCGTCACCCCCTTCCTGACCACGGCCTACCACACGGGGCTGCTCAAGGGCTTCGAGGAGCGGACCTACCGCGCGCTGAAGAAGAACGCCGACGGCGTCCCCCCGGCGGCGTACCCGGGCATCGGCCGGGAGGCCAACGCCGAGTACCTCGCGCAGGGCTTCGCCCCTTTCGACCAGGACCGCCCGCTCGCCAAGATGGGCGACTCCGACTACCACCACGGTGCCTCGGTCACGCTGGAGTACGCGCTCGCCGACGCCATGCTGGCCCAGATGGCGCGCGGCCTCGGCCATGACGCCGACGCCGCCCGCTACGCGGCACGGGCGCAGAACTACCGCAACATCTTCGACCCCACGACCGGCTTCTTCCGCGCCCGCGACGCATCCGGCGCCTTCACCGGCTCGGCCGACCCGGCGCGTGGCACCGGCTTCCACGAGGGCACCGCCTGGCAGTACCAGTGGCTCGTGCCGCAGGACGTGCCCGGCATGGTGCGGCTCATCGGCGGCGAGCGCGCGGCCAACGACCGGCTGGACTCCTTCTTCGCCTACGACAAGCTGCTGGCCGACCCCGCGCGGACCGCCCGCGAGGCGTGGGTGCACGGCGACGCGTACGCGTACTACAACGCCGACAAGTACAACCCGATGAACGAGCCCGACCTCATCGCCCCCTACACCTATCTGGCCACCGGCCAGCCGTGGAAGACCACCGACGTGGTGCACGCCGCCCTGACCCTCTTCACCGACGGGCCCACCGGCATCACCGGCAACGACGACCTGGGCACGATGTCCGCGTGGAACGTGCTGTCGTCCATCGGGCTCTTCCCGATCCAGCCCGGCTACGGCACCTGGGGCCTGTCCACGCCGGTCTTCGACCGTGTCGACCTCACCCTGGACCGCCGGTACTGGCCGAGCGGCCGGCTCACCGTCGCCGCGCCGGGCACCTCCGCCGCCGACCGGTACATCCAGAGCGTCCGCGCCGACGGAACACCGCACAGGCAGACCTATCTGACGACGGGTGCGCTGCGCTCCCTGCGCTCCCTCGCGTTCACGGTCGGCCCGCGCCCGTCTGAGTGGGGTACGTCACCCGGGGCGGCGCAGCCAGTCCTGAAGTGACCTCACATAACTCTAGGTCCCGCCCTGGTCACAGGGGCGGGACTTAATCTTCTGTTAACTGAGCGTAGCCTGATCGTACTTGACCGTAATCGGGTGACAGAGATTGACTGCGAGTGACTGCAGATCCACCCGTCGTCGACGTGAGGCACGCCCTTGACTTCCCACCTGCTCGCTCCACTCGACCTGGCGTTCTGGAACATCGAGTCCGACCGGCATCCGATGCACCTCGGCGCGCTCGGCGTCTTCGGCGCGCACTCGCCCACCGCCGGTGCCCATGCCGCCGACCTGCTCGCCGCCCGCGCCGCCGCCGTGCCCGGGCTGCGCCTGCGCATCCGCGACGTGTGGCAGCCGTTCGCCTTCGGCGGCGCCACCCGGGAGCCCGACCCGGACTTCGACCCGCTCAACCACGTACGGCTGCACGCCCCGACCGCCGACTTCCACGCCGTCGCCGGCCGGCTCATGGAGCGCCCGCTGGAGCGCGGCCGGCCACCGTGGGAGGCGCATGTGCTGCCCGGCGAGGACGGGATGTCCTTCGCCGTGCTGTTCAAGTTCCACCACGCCCTCGCCGACGGGCTGCGTGCGCTGAAGCTCGCCGCCGGCATCCTGGACCCGGTGGACCTGCCCGAGCGGGCGCCCCGCGCCATCGAGCCGCCGCGCGGGCTGCTGCCCGAGATCCGCAAGCTGCCGGGGCTCGTCCCCGAGCTGGTCAAGGGCGCGCTGTCCGACGTCGGCCGGGCCCTGGACATCGGCGCCTCCCTCGCCCGCTCCACCCTCGGCATGCGGCCCACCTCCGCGCTGACCTCCGCGCCGAGCGGCACCCGCCGCACCGCCGGGGTCGTCTTCGACATCGACGACGTGCACCGGGTGCGCAAGACCGCCGGCGGCACCGTCAACGACGTGCTGATCGCGGTGGTCGCCGGGGCGCTGCGGCGCTGGCTGGAGGAACGCGGCGACAGCACGAACGGGGTGGCGCCCCGCGCCCTCATCCCCGTCTCCCGGCGGCGTCCGCGCGCCGCGCACCCACAGGGCAACCGGCTCTCCGGATATCTGATACGGCTCCCCGTCGACGAGCCGGATCCGCTCGGCCGGCTGGGCACGGTACGCACCGCGATGGTCCGCAACAAGGACGCGGGGCCGAACCGGGGCGCGGGTGCGGTGGCGCTGCTGGCCGATCACGTACCGGCGCTGGGTCACCGGCTCGGGGGGCCGCTGGTCGGGCAGGCCGCCCGGCTGTGGTTCGACATCCTCGTCACCAGCGTGCCGCTGCCGGGGCTGGGGCTGCGGCTCGGTGGGCACGAGCTGAGGGAGGTGTATCCGCTGGCGCCGCTCGCGCCGGGGCAGTCGCTGGCGGTGGCCATCTCCACGTATCGCGGCCGCGTGCACTACGGGCTGGTCGCCGATGCGGAGGCTGTGCCGGACCTGGACCGGTTCGCTCACGCGGTGTCGGCCGAGGTGTCGGTGCTGCTGGATGCGTGCGGCGCGTGACGGCTTGAGGTTCCGGGGGTTCCCGCCCGCCCACCCGTGCGGCTTTCGTCGTCGGGTGCGGGTGGCCCCTGTGGGGTGGATTCGGCGTCGGCGGCTGCGGGCCGGTGGGTGGGATGGGGGTTCCCGCCCGCACCACCCGTGCGGCTTTCGTCGTCGGGTGCGGGTGGCCCTCGTGGGGTGGATTCGCCGTCGGCGGCCGCGGGCCGGTGGCGGGGAGCGGGGGATGCGCCGGCGGCGGCTCCGGCCTCGCCCGCGCACGTTCTCGCCCGCGCACGGCCCAACCGCCGGCGAACCGCAACTCCACGCATCCCAAATGCGGCCGAACCACCGCCCTCCTGAAAGGCAACCGGATCTCCGGCCCTGGCGGGAGCTGAGCGGGCCTCCGGGCCGGGCGAGCCGGTCGGGTCGCGCTCACCCGCAGGGCAACCGCATCTGCTTCCGCGGCGGGAGCCGGGCGTGCCTTCGGTGCTGGGTGAGGCAGGCCGGGGTCCGGTTCTCTGGTCGGCGGCCCGGGGAGGAGGCGGATTCGGTCGGGTGGCTCGTGTGCGGCGCGGTGGTTGGGATCAAGGGCCCGGGGCGAGCCGGGGTGGCGGTGGCTCGGGTCGTGGCTTCGCTGCTGGTTCGATCGGGTTTGGCGGCGAGGCTGTGCGCTCCGTAAGATTCCCCGTTCGAAAGCGGGCGCGAGTGGGAGCGCTGCGCGGGTGATCAGGGAAGCGGCAGCGCGATGACGGTGACAGAAGACGGCCCCGCGGCCATGGACGAGGTCGTGTACGGCCCCGGCATCGATCCGGAGCGGTTGGCCGTCTGCCTCAGCGTGCTCGAGGAGCTGGACCGGCTCGAGGTCGACCACCCGGACGCGATCAAGGTGCGCCGGGCCACCTCGCACATCTACCGCACGGTCAAGCAGCGCCGCCGCCAGGAGCGCCGGGCCGCCAAGACCGCCCACGACAAGGCGGTCACGGAGGCCACCGCGACCGGCTCCGCCGAGCGCATCGACGACGAGACCGAGGGCATCCTGCCCTCCTCCAAGGTCGAGGCGGGCAGGATCGCGGGCATACTCCAGCGCCCCCGCTCCTGCTACACCTGCAAGCAGCGCTACGTCGAGGTCGACTACTTCTACCACCAGCTCTGCCAGAAGTGCGCCGCCGAGAACCGCGCCAAGCGGGACGCCCGCACCGACCTCACCGGAAAGCGCGCCCTGCTCACCGGCGGCCGCGCCAAGATCGGCATGTACATCGCGCTGCGGCTGCTGCGCGACGGCGCGCACACCACGATCACCACCCGGTTCCCGAAGGACGCCATCCGCCGTTTCAAGGCCATGGACGACTCGGCGGACTGGCTGCACCGCCTGGAGGTCGTCGGGATCGACCTGCGCGACCCCGCTCAGGCCGTGGCCCTGGGCGAGCAGGCCGCCGAGGCGGGCCCGCTGGACATCCTGATCAACAACGCGACCCAGACCGTACGCCGCCTGCCCTCCGCGTACGCCGCCCTGGTCGAGGGCGAGAGCGCGCCCCTGCCCGCCGGTGAGCTCCCCGCCCACCACGTCATCGGCGCCTTCAACTCCGGCGCCGTCGACGGCATCGCCGCACTGCCCCTCGGTGCCAGCGGCCTGGACGCACAGAAGGTCGCCGACCTCGCCCTCGTCGCGGGCAACGCCAGCGTCGCCCGGCACCTGGAGGGCACCGCCATCGACGCCGGCGGCCTCGTCCCCGACGTCGTCGACAGCAACACCTGGGTGCAGACCATCGAGGAGATCTCCCCGGTGGAGCTGCTGGAGACCCAGCTGTGCAACTACACGGCGCCGTTCATCCTCATCAGCACGCTGCGCCCGGCCATGGCCGACGCCGCGAAGAAGGCCGCCAGCGGGCGCGCCTACGTCGTGAACGTCTCGGCGATGGAAGGCGTCTTCAACCGCGGCTACAAGGGCGCCGGGCACCCGAACACCAACGCCGCGAAGGCCGCCATGAACATGGTCACGCGGACCAGCGCGGCGGAGATGTTCGAGACCGACGGCATCCTGATGACCTCCGTCGACACCGGCTGGATCACCGACGAGCGCCCGCACTACGACAAGCTGCGCCTCGCCGAGGCCGGCTTCCACGCCCCCCTCGACCTGGTCGACGGCGCGGCCCGCGTCTACGACCCGATCGTGCGCGGCGAGGCGGGCGAGGACCTCTACGGCGTCTTCCTGAAGGACTACGCGCCCGGCAAGTGGTGACGGGCGCCGGAACCGGTGGGCGGTGCGACCGTCCCGGTCCAAGGCTGTGACGGTCGTGCCGGGGTGCCCGGTGCGCGGGTGACGCGTTCTTCATGGCTGTGATCCATCGGCGGACCCCAGCGGGACTGCGGGCCCCTCGGGCCGGCGTGTGGCCGGATCGCGCTCAGTCGACGGCCCCGAGCCGGGAGTTGCGGGCCGCCACCAGCTCCAGCACGGTGCGCCAGTCCTCCAGGACGCCCGCGTCGAAGCCCGCCGCACGGCTCTCCTCGTCCGCCTGGCGCAGCCGCAGCAGATCGTCGTCGGCCGGGTCCGCGTCCCCGCGCACCAGCCGGAACACCCGCTCCCCGAGCAGCGAGCGCACCGCCTGGGCCGTACGGAGCGGCCGGTCCGTCCCGTCGCCCGGGCACAGCACCGCCCCGATGCCCTGCACCAGCCCCGCCACCTGGAGCTCCTTGTCGGCGGGGCGGCTGCGGCGCAGCAGCGCGGCGCATCTCAGCGCGTGCTGGTGCCGGCCGGCGTACAGCAGATCCATCAGCTCCTCGACGCTGCGCAGCTCCATGCGTCAGTCCTCCCGCGAGACTGCCGTTGCCGCCGAGCAGCAGATCATGGCGAGCTTGCGCCCCGGCCAACGGCACCTGAACTGCGCCGCATGTAGCCCGAGCGGGTGATTCGCCGGGCGGCCGGGTGATGCGCCTCATGGTAAATGGCCGCATATTAGGAGGTATTGGGGGGCGAAACGACTTCTGATAGTTACACCTTGTTTGCACTCCCGATCGAGCGCGAGCCCGCTCATTTGGGTACTCTTGGGGGGACGGACAGCAGTACCGGGTCCCACCCAGACCCAGACGTCCGTACCGGCGCCACCGCGTCCGAACTGGCCTTCCACCCAGACCCGAGCGGGCGCCGAGCGCCGGAGCGCAGGCTGTCCGGCAAGCCCCGAGGGTGACCGACACATAAGGAGTGCGCGGTGACACCGGAGAAGACGAATCGCGATCAGCGCCCCAAGGAACGCACGGAGCGTGCGCACCGGCGGCCCGGAGAACTCGGCAGCCTCGACGTGTGGGCCCGGTCCGCCCCGATCCGCCTGGCGGGCTACGAGGACGACCTCGCCGAACCCCACATCCTGCCCAGCGTGGACTGACCCCCGGGTCGGGCCGTTCGCGAGCGCCGCACGCATGGGCGTGACCTGACAGACTCACGCCCATGCTGATCAGACAAGCCGTGGCCGACGACTGGCCGCGGATCTGGCCTTTCTGGCACCGGATCGTCGCCGCCGCCGAAACCTACGCCTGGGACCCCGGCACCTGCGAGGACGACGCCCGCGCGCTCTGGATGAACCCGGCCAAGCGTGTGTACGTCGCCGAGGACGCCACCGGAGCCGTGGTGGGCTCGGCCTACCTCACCCCCAACTACGGCGGCCCCGCCGCCCGCGTCGCCAACGCCGGCTTCATGGTCGACCCCGCTCGCACCGGCGAGGGTATCGGCCGCGCCCTGGCCGAACACGTCCTCGCGGAGGCCAAGGCCCACGGCTACCGCGCGATGGTGTTCAACGCCGTGGTCGAGACCAACCCCGCCGTCCGGCTCTGGACCTCCCTCGGCTTCACCGTCCTCGGCACGGTGCCGGAAGCCTTCGAACACCCCCGGCACGGACGGGTGGGGCTGCACATCATGTACCGCTCGCTGTAACAGCCGGGCTGAGGGTCAGTCCACCGGCGCCGTCCGCCGCCACGGACGCAGCGCCTGGAGTTCCTCCGCCAGCTCCAGCAGCACGGACTCCGAGCCCGGCCGGCCCACCAGCTGCACGGCACAGGGGGCGCCCGAGGGAAGGGTGCCGAACGGGACCGACATCGCGGGCCAGCCGGTCAGGTTCCAGGGCGGGGTGAACGGGGAGTACGCGGTGTTGACCAGCACATTGCGCAGCCAGCCGCGTTCGTGCCACGGGCCGGCCTTGGGGGAGCGCCGGGCCAGCGCCGGGGTGAGCAGGGCGTCGTACTCGGTGAAGAAGGGGGTCAGCCGGGCGCGCAGGCGCTCGCGGCTGTCCCCGGTGCGCACCGAGCGGACGAACCGCCGTCCCACCGCCGCGTGCACCCGGGTCCGCCGGGCCAGCCGCGCCTGGTCCAGGCCCTCGGCGTCCACCGCGGTCCCGGCCGTCCAGTGCCGCAGCGCGGTCACGCCCAGCGAGAGGGGATACGGCGGCTCGGCCCGCCGCACCCGGTGACCGGCCCGGGCGAGCTCCCCGGCCGCCTCGCGGACCGCGGTCGTATACGATCCGCTCACGCTCACCCCGGCGAGCGGGCTGCGCACGGCCGCGGCGATCCGCCGGCGCGGTGCCTCGTCCACGGCCGGGACGTCGGAGCCCGCCAGCACGCCCAGCACCAGCCGCAGGTCCTCGACCGTCGTGGCCAGGGGGCCGTTCTCCGACATGCCGAACCAGTCGCCGTTGCCGATCCCCGCCGGCACCACGCCGTGCCCCGGCTTCAGCGTGACGAGGCCGCAGTTCGCCGCCGGGATGCGCAGCGACCCCATCCCGTCGTTGCCGAGCGCGACCGGTACCAGGCCCGCGGCCACCGCGGCCGCGCTGCCGCCGGAGGAGCCGCCCGCCGTGCGGGAGGTGTCCCACGGATTGCGGGCGGTGCCGAACACGCCCTCGGTGGTGCCGTAGACACACAGCTCCGGCACGTTCGTCAGGCCCACGACCACCGCACCGGCGGCCCGCAGCCGGGCCACCGTGACGTGGTCCTCGGCGGCCGGGGTGTCGGGGGTGGCGGCGGAGCCGTCGCGGTGGGACTCGCCGCGCACCGCCAGGTTGTCCTTCACGGCCACCGGCACGCCGGCGAGCGGCAGTTCGGCCAGATCGGTGCGGGAGGCCACCTCGTCGGCCTCGGCGAGCGCCGCCTCGGCCCGCACCTTCCGGAACGCCCCGATCCGGCCGTCGAGCCGTTCGATCCGGGCGAGGTGCTCGGCCGCCACCTCCCGGGGTGTCACCCGCTTCTCGCGTACGGCGGCGGCAATCTCGGCGGCACTCCGCCCGGCCCAGTCACCCACGGGCACTCCTCGCTCGGTCGTCGGCTACTTGCTGGTACGAATCGCGGCGCAGGGAGAACTGTGCCCGGTCGGCGGCGGTACGTCGAGACGCCGTTTCAGGTAACGCCCGCATCATCCGATCAATGCCTGAATTCTGGGCCACTTCAGGCTGGTTGACAGTGTCATGGCGACCCCACCATCATCAGACATCCGATGAATCGGAGTTATTGGGAGCCGCTCATGAGCATGTATCCCAGACGTCTGATCCTGGGCGCGGCAGCCGGCGCGACCGCTGCGGCCGCCCTGCCGCTCACCACCCCACCCCCCGCGCGGGCCGCCGGACAGCAGATGACGTGGGCCACCGTCCCCGACCCGGTGCCCGTCCCGCTCGACGCCCTCTACGACAACGACGGCATCGACACCGGCTCCGCCCGCGGCGGCGACTTCGACGGCTCGGGCTACACGTTCCCGGGCGACGAACTCCCCGCGGGCCGCATCGAGGTCGACGGCATCCCCTTCGCCTTCCCCGCGTCGACTGCGGGCGCCAAGAACAACGTCGTCGCGCTCGGCCAGCGCATCGACCTGCCCCGAGGCCGCTACCTGTCGGCCGCCTTCCTCACCGCCGGGAGTTATGGCGACGCGTCCGGCCAGGTCACCGTCCACTACGCCGACGGTTCCACCAGCACCGCCGGCCTCGGCGGCGCCGACTGGTACGCGGCGGGCGGTTCACTGTCGGCGCCGTACCGCTACAAGCCGGACGGCACCAAGGACGAGCACACCGTCGGTATCGGCACGTCGGAGGTGTGGATCGACCCGCGGCGCGCGGCCGTCGCCATGACCCTGCCGGTCACGAACCCCGCCGAGGCGAACAAGGCGTCCCTGCACGTCTTCGCCCTCTCCCTCCAACCCGCCGCCCAGGGACGGGCGTTGGCCCTGCGCGACGCCCACTCCACCGCCTCCCTGCTGGAGGCCACCGGCGCCCAGAGCGTCGAGGCCACGGTCGTCAACGCCGGCACCGTCCCGATCCTCTCCGGCGACGACGTGTCCGCGCGCGTCGACGTCCCCGGCGCCCGCACCGTCGAGCCCGCCCGCATCCGCCGCCTCGACCCCGGCGAACAGACCCGCGTCCGCATCGGCATCCGCAATCGCACGGGCACAGCCCCCGGTACCCGGCAGGACGGCACGGTGACCGTGGTCGGCCGAGGCGCTCAAGCCGCGTCCGCCCGCAGCAGGTTGACCCTCGGAGTGGCCGACTACCAGCCCACCGGGTCATCCCTCTCCGGGCATCAGGCGCCGTACTGGTTCCAGGGCGCCAAGTTCGGCATCTTCATCCACTGGGGCGTCTACTCGGTGCCCGCCTGGGCACCGGTCGGCAAGCAGTACGCCGAGTGGTACTGGGACCAGATGCAGGACCCTGCCAACCCCACGCACGCCTACCACCGCGCCACCTACGGTGAGGACTTCGCCTACGACGACTTCATCCCGCGCTTCACCGCCGAGCGCTTCGACCCGCGTGCCTGGGTGGAGCTGTTCCGGGAGGCCGGCGCCCAGTACCACGTCCTGACCTCCAAACACCACGAGGGCTTCGCCCTGTGGGACACGAAGGTCTCCGACCGCAACGCCGTCCGGCTGGGCCCGAAGCGCGACCTGGTCGGGGAACTGTTCGAGGCATCCCGGCGGTACGCCCCCGAACTCCACCGCGGGCTCTACTTCTCCATGCCGGAGTGGTTCAACCCCGACAACCCGTGGATGGGCCACGCCCCGCGCAACCCGTACACCCTGCGGCCGGTTCCGTACACGGGATACACCGCGGGCAAGGACTACGTGCACGACTACCAGGCCCCGCAGATGCTCGAACTGATCCACGGCTACGACCCGGAGATCATCTGGTGCGACATCGGCGGTGCGAACGACAGCCTCCATGTCCTCGCCGAGTACTTCAACCACGCCAAGAACCGGGCCCGCCCGATCGACGTGACCGTCAACAACCGCTCGGGCATCGCCTTCCACGACTTCACGACGCCCGAGTACACGACGTACGCCAACACGGTCGTCGCCAAGTGGGAGTCCAGCCGGGGGCTCGATCCGTTCAGCTACGGCTACAACCGGGCAACCCCGGACGCCGCCTACATGACGGCCGAGGAGGTCGTGCACAGCCTCGTCGACATCGTCTCCAAGAACGGCAACTTCCTCCTGGACATCGGGCCGCGCGCCGACGGCACCATCGCGGAGATCCTGCAGTCCCGGCTGCGGGAGACGGGCGCCTGGCTCAAGGTCAACGGCGAGGCGATCTACGACACGACGTACTGGTCGCGGATGGCGCAGCTCGGCGAGGACCTGCGGTTCACGGTCCGCCCCGACGAGGCGTTCTACATCCACTCGCTGGCCGAGCCGGGCGCGAGGCTGATCGTCGAGGCGCCGGTGCCGGTGCGGTCCGGTGACAAGGTCACCATGCTCGGCTACGACCGCCCCCTGAACTGGACCGTCTCAGGCGGCTCGCTGGTCGTCGACGTACCGGAGGCCGCACGGAGGGCGGGCCGCCATGTGTGGGTGTTCAAGGTGAGCTGGCGGGCCTGAACAGCAGGGACCGTGCGCAGGCACGCAGGTCGGGCGGGAGCGGCTCCAGGGTCTGCTCCCGCCCGCTCTCGTCCGGGCCGGTTTCCTGGGCGGGACCAAGCAGCTGTCACGCGGTTCCTCAAGTGGGCTGCCCAGAGGGCGGGTTGACGGGAACCGACGCCGTACTGCCCCGCCCCGTCAGCCGTGGCACCGGCACCCCCACCGAGCGGGCCGGGTTGCCGTCCAGCAGCGACAGCAGTTCGCGGGCCGCCGTGCGGCCGAACTCCGCGCTGTCGCGGGAGAGCGCGGACAGCCGGGGGGTGACCATGCGGCACAGGGCCGAGTCCTCCCAGGAGACCACCGACACGTCCTGCGGGATGCGGAAGCCCCGTTCCGCGGCGGCGGCCAGGCCGGCCACGGCCATCACGTCGTTGTCGTAGATGAGCGCCGTGGGGACGGGCGGGTCGCCGAGCACGCGGCGGGTGACGGCGGCGCCCTGGGCGTCGGAGTAGTCGGTGGTGACCGAGCGGACCTCGGTGAGCCCGCGCCGCTCCGCCTCGGCCCGCAGCGTGGCGATACGGCGCTGGGTGTGGGCCAGTTCGGGCAGCCCGGCGATGTGCACGATCCGGCGATGACCGAGCGCCGTCAGCTCGTCCACCACGGAGGCCATAGCGCCCGCGTCGTCCGCCCGGACCGTGGCCAGGCCGGGGTGCCGTACGTCGGGTGCGCCGCCGATCACCACGGCGGGCAGCCCGAGTTCGTCCAGCAGGTCGGGGCGCGGGTCGGCGGCGCGCGGGTCGGCCACCAGGACGCCGTCGACCCGGTGCTCGGCCCACCAGCGCCGGTACACCGCGCACTCCTCGGGCACGTCCTCCGCGACCTGGAACAGCAGGCCCAAGTGCCGCTCGGCCAGCACCTCCTGGATGCCGGAGACGAGCTGGAGGAAGAAGGAGTCGACGCCCAGCGTGTGTGCGGGGCGGGCGAGGACGAAGCCGACCGTGGCGGCGCCCTCGCCGGACAGGGCGCGGGCGGCGGTGCTGGGCCGCCAGCCGAGCTGCTCGGCGACCCGGCGGACCCGCGCCCGGGTGGCCTCGGAGACGCCGGGGCGGCCGTTGAGCGCGAAGGACACGGCGCTCTCGGAGACTCCGGCCCGCCGGGCGATGTCCTTCATGGTGGGCCGGCGCGCGGGGGACCGTTTGGTCGGCACGTTCGTCCTCCCTTCCCGACTGTGCTGCTAATGCGCTTGAGCGTCAAGACCCTAAAGCGCATTAGCGGTTGACGGCAAGCTTGTGCTGAAACGTCTCTGACCTGGACTAATAAAGAGCTGATTTCTTTAGTCCCGGTGAATGCATTGACTTTCCTCGAACGCCGCGGGCAAGGTCTCTGGCGCCCCCCGACCCCTGACACAGCAAGGGAGCCGTGTCACCGTGCCCATGTCTCGCAGAGCCCTCGCCGCCGCTGCCGTCGCCCTCGTCCTGCCGCTGAGCGCCTGCGGCTCGGGCGGCGACGGCGGCGGCTCGACCGACGCGTCCGGCAAGGTCGAGGGCGACATCACCTTCCAGACCTGGAATCTGCGCGCGAACTTCAAGCCGTACTTCGAGGGCCTCATAGCCGACTTCGAGAAGAAGTACCCCGGCACGCATGTGAAGTGGGTCGACCAGCCCGCCGAGGGCTACGCCGACAAGCTCAGCGCGGAGGCCGGCGGCGGCACCCTGCCCGACGTCGTCAACGTCTCCCCGGACCTGGTCGCGCCGCTCGCCAAGGCGGGCCTCGCCCTCGACCTCGACAAGGCGGCCGCCACGTACAGGTCCGAGTACCTGCCCGGCGCCTGGGCCGGCCACCAGGTGCCGGGCATGAGCGGCACGTACGCCTTCCCCTGGTACCTGAACACCGGGCCGCTCTTCTACAACAAGGCCCTGTTCACCAAGGCCGGACTGAACCCCGACCATCCGCCGCAGACGTACGACGAACTCTTCGCCGACGCCCTGCGGATGGCGAAGAAGAGCGGCGGCAAGGTCGCCACCCTCGCGAACGTGCCCACCATCGAGGACTTCGGCCGCTACGGCGTCACCCTGATGAACAAGCAGGGCACCGCGTTCGCCTTCAACGACGCCAAGGGAGTCGAACTCCTCAGCAAGTACAAGGAGTTGTACGACGCCAAGGCCCTCGACCCGCAGGCGCTGACCGCCACCCCGGAGTCCTCCGGCAAGAAGTTCCTCACCGGCGCCGTCGCCATGAACCCCGGCAGCGCCCTCGACCTGGACAACTTCAAGAAGAACGCGCCCAGCCTGTACCGGAACATCGGCATCACCGACCAGATCACCAGCACCGGGCACGTCAACATGTACGTGATGGGCGTGATGGTCAACTCCCGCACCAGGCACACCCCGGCCGCCGTCGCCTTCGCCCACTTCGTCACCGACGCGCAGAACCAGATGGCCTTCGCCAAGCAGGTCGCCATCTTCCCCAGCACCGCCGGCTCCCTGAACGACCCCTACTTCACCAAGGAGGACGGCACCGACGAGACCCGGGTGCGCGTCGCCGCCGCCAAGTCCCTCAAAAGCGCGGTCAATTACACGCCCGTGCTGTTCAGCGACCAGATGAAGACCGCGCTGCGCAACGAGGTGGCCAAGGCGCTCCAGGGCAAGGAGAGCCCCGAGCAGGCTCTTGACAACGCTGTCAACGCCGCCGACCGACTGCTCCAGCAGGGCTGACGGCCATGGCGACCCCGGTCCGCATCAGGCGCCAACTGCCCTTCAGCCCCTGGCTGTTCGCCGTGCCGGGACTGCTCGTCACGGGCGTCTTCGTGCTCTACCCGTTCGTCTCCACCCTGGTGAACTCCTTCACCGACCGCCGCACCCTGCTGCCGGGCCACTTCGTGGGCCTCGCCAACTTCCGTGAGCTGCTGCACGACGACATGTTCTGGACCGGCCTGCGCAACAGCACCCTGTACATCGTCGGCGTCGTACCCGCCCTGGTCGTCCTGCCCCTGCTGCTCGCGCTGCTGGTGCAGAAGAACATCCCCGGCATCACCTTCTTCCGCTCCGCCTTCTACACCCCGGTCGTCGCCTCGATCGTGGTCGTCGGGCTGATCTGGGTGTGGCTGCTGGACGAACGCGGACTGGTCAACTCGCTGCTGGAGACGATCGGGATCGGCCGGGTCGGCTTCCTCAGCGACCAGTGGCTGCTCCTGCTGAGCGCGATGGCCGTCACGGTGTGGAAGGGCCTCGGCTACTACATGATCATCTACCTGGCGGCGCTGGCGAACGTGCCGCGCGAACTGCACGAGGCCGCCGCCGTGGACGGCGCGGGCCCGGTGCGCCGCTTCCTCTCGGTCACCGTGCCCGCCGTCCGCTCCACCATGGTGCTGGTCGCCGCCCTCTCCTCGGTCGCCGCCTTCAAGGTGTTCTCCGAGGTGTATCTGATGGCCGGCCCCGACGGCGGCCCGGCCGGCGAGGACACCACGCTGGTCATGCTCGTCCAGCGCACCGGCACGGGCCTGACCGGCCGCGTGGGCTACGCCTCCGCGCTGTCGGTCGTCGTGTTCCTCGTCACCGTCGCGCTCATGCTGCTGGTGCTGCGCGCCGACCGCCGGGAGGAGTCGTGAGCGTCCTGGAGAAGGTGCGGCCCGGGCCGCCGGTCACCGCGCGCAAGGAGCGGCGCGTCACCGACGAGCACGGCCGGCGCATCCGCGTCGGCGAGCTGGCCTGGCGCTATCTGCTGCTGCTCGCCGTCCTCGCGCTGACCGTCGGCCCGTTCCTCTGGCAGCTGTCCACCTCCCTCAAGGGCCCCACCGAGGACATCTACGGCTCACCGCCGAGCTTCCTGCCCGCGCACCCCACCCTGCACAACTACACCCGGGTCGCCGACACCATCCCCGTCTGGGACTACGCCCTGAACTCCCTCAAGGTCGCCACCGCCAACGTCGTCACCAACTGCGTCGGCTCGGCGCTCGCCGGGTACGCCCTGGCCCGGCTGCGCTTCCGTGGCCGGCGCGTGACCACCCTGGTGTTCGTGCTGGCGATGCTCGTGCCGGTCGAGGGCATCGTCATCGCCCAGTTCACCACCATGCGCGAACTCGGCCTGAACAACACGCTCATCGGCGTCGTGCTGCCCGGCGCGGTCGGCGCGATGAACGTGCTGCTGATGCGGAACGCGTTCCGGAACCTGCCGTACGAGATCGAGGAGGCGGCCTACGTCGACGGCGCCAACGTCTGGCAGCGGTTCCTGCGCGTCGCCCTGCCCTCGGTGAAGGGCACGCTGGCCGTCGTCGCGATCTTCGCCTTCATGGGCGCCTGGGACGACTTCCTGTGGCCCCTGATCGTGCTCAGCGACCCGTCCAAGTTCACCCTCACCATCGGCCTGAACTACCTGCACGGCACCTTCGCGAACGACGAACGCCTCGTCGCCGCCGGCACCGTGATCGCCGTGGCCCCGCTCATCGCGCTGTTCGCCTGCCTGCAGCGGTACTTCTTCCGCGGGGTCGGCGAGGGGGCCGTGAAGGGCTGAACCCCGTACGTCACAAGGACACTCCATGCCCCCTGCCGTGCGCTTCGGCGTCAACTACACCCCGAGCGTCGGGTGGTTCCACCACTGGCTCGACTTCGACCTCGACTCCGTGCGCGCCGACCTCGACGCGATCGCCGCGCTCGGCCTCGACCACATCCGGGTCTTCCCGCTGTGGCCCTACTTCCAGCCCAACCGGACCCTGATCCGCCCGCGCGCCGTCGAGCAGCTCGTGGCCCTCGCCGACGCGGCAGCCGAACGCGGCCTGGACGTCGGCGTCGACGGCCTGCAGGGGCACTTGAGCAGCTTCGACTTCCTGCCCGCCTGGACCCGCACCTGGCACCGGCGCAACCTCTTCACCGACCCGGACGTGACCGAGGGCCAGGCGGCCTATCTGCGCACCCTCGCCGCCGCCCTCGCCGACCGGCCGAACTTCCTCGGCATGACCGTCGGCAACGAGGTCAACCAGTTCGCCGCCGGCCCCCACCCCGACCCCGACCGCATCACGGCGGACGAGGCCGAGCGATGGCTCGTCCGGATGCTGGCCGCCTGTGCCGAGGGCGCCCCCGGCCGGCTCCATCTGCACGCCTCCTACGACGCCGCCTGGTACCAGGACGACCAGCCCTTCACCCCCGGCCACTGCGCCCGGCTCGGCGACCTCACCGCCGTGCATTCCTGGGTGTTCAACGGCACCGCCCAGCGCCACGGCCGTACCTCCGTGCCGGCCGAGCACCACGCCGCCTACCTGATCGAGCTGAGCAAGGCCTGGGCCGCGGAGCCGCACCGGCCCGTCTGGCTCCAGGAGGTCGGCGCGCCCGCCCCGCTCGTACCCGCCGAGCACGCCGCCGCCTTCGCCGAGGCGACGATCGGGAACGCTCTGGACTGCCCGGACCTGTGGGGGATCACCTGGTGGTGCTCCCACGACGTCTCGCGCGACCTCGCCGACTTTCCCCAACTGGAGTACGGGCTCGGCGTGTTCACCAACGACCGGGCGCCCAAGGACATCGCCCGCGTGCTGGCCGAGGCGGCACGGCGGCCGCACGCGGCCCCCATCCCGCGCACCACGGCCCTCCTCGTACCCGACGATCCGGGCCGCCGCTCCCACTGCGCGCCCGGCGGGCCCGTCTTCGACGCGTTCTTCCGGCTCGTCGCCGACGGCGCCCGCCCCACCACCGTCCTCGACACCCGCGCGGACGACAAGGACCACCTCGCCGCGCGCGGCATCACCGAGGTCGTCACTCCCGATCAGGTACTCCCCACCCCACAAGGAGGCACCCGCTCGTGAACCCCAGCAGACGCACCGTCCTGATCGCCGGCGCCGCCGCCGGTCTGTTCCCGCTGCCCGCCGTCGCGGCCGTCCGTCCCAGAGCCGGGGCGACCCCGCCGTACGCCTCCTACTGGTACCCGGACTCGCTCCCCGCCGGCAGCCCCGGCCCCGGCATCACCTGGCGCGGCCTGAAGAGCTGGCGCGCGGCCGACGACCCCGACCTCGCCTTCAACGCGGCGTCCGTGCCGCTCGCCGCCCGTTTCACCCCGACCCCGGCGAACCCCACCGCCCGCTCCGGCCGGGCCCGCATCCAGGCCCTGGTCTCCTTCGGGCCGACGTCCGCCAACCCCTCCCAGGGCTCGGCCACCGCCGACTACTACGCCCTCACCCACTGGGCCTACCTGGACGAGCTGGTCTTCTGGGGCGGCTCGGCCGGCGAGGGCCTGATCCTCGCGCCGAACGCACCGATCGTGGACGCCGCCCACCGGCACGGCGTCCCGGTGCTGGGGAACATCTTCCTGCCGCCGGTGGCCTACGGCGGCCAGCTGCAGTGGACGCGCGACCTCGTACAGAAGGATGCCGCCGGGCACCACCCGCTCGCCGCGCAGCTCGTCGCGGTCGCGGCGGCCTACGGCTTCGACGGCTGGTTCGTGAACGCCGAGACGGGCGGCGGGAACAGCGCGCTGGGCCAGGCCATGCTCGGGTTCGTCAAGGAGCTGAAGGCGCTCGCGGCGGCCGAGGGTCAGCGGGTGACCTGGTACGACGCGATGACGGTGAGCGGCACGGTCGGCTGGCAGGGCGCGCTGAACAACCAGAACCAGGCCTTCTTCCAGGCCGCCGACGACATGTTCGTGGACTTCCGGTGGAGCGCGGCCACCCTCGCGTCCTCGGGGACGAAGGCGGACCAACTGGGACGCAGCCGCTACGAGTTGTGGGCCGGAGTGGACGTCGAGTCGAACGGGTCCGACACGCCGGTGGACTGGGACACAATCGTGCCGTCCGGCAAGCCGCACGTCACCTCGATCGGCTTCTACCGGCCGGAGTGGACCCGGAACCACCTGCCCGCCGACCAGCGGTCCCCGGAGGACTTCCACGCCGCCGACGACCGGTTCTGGACCGGGCGCTCGCTGGACCCGTCCCGGCCGGACCCGACCGATCCGTGGCGGGCGCCGGCGGTGTCGGTCGCGGACCGGTCCACGGTGACCTCGCTGCCGTTCGCGACCGTCTTCAACACGGGGCACGGGCTGCGCTGGTACGAGGACGGGGCCGTCACCTCGGACGCCCCCTGGAACCACCTCGGGCTGCAGGACCGGCTGCCGGCGCGGCGGTGGGTGGTGCGCACGGCGGGGGAGCGGCCGGCGGTGTCCTTCGACTTCGCCGATGCCTGGCGGGGCGGCAGCAGCGTGCTGGTGGACGGTGAACTCGATCAACCGGTCGTGGTGGATCTGTACGCGACCCGGCTGCCGGTCGGTGTGAACTCGGTCGTCGAGCTCACCTACCGGACCGACGCGGGCACTGTGAACGTCGAGCCGGCGGTGGCGACGGCCGAGCCGGGCGGGCCCGGGACGGCACCGCCGTACACGTATCCGGCCGTGAACCACGGCAACAACCGGGCTCCTGTGAACGGGGTCAACGGCTGGCAGACCGTGACAGTCCCGCTCACCGGGCTGACCGGCACCGTCCACGCCCTCGGCGTCCGCCTCACCGCCACCGATGGCCCGGTCCGCTGGCGTCTCGGCGCCCTCGCCGTCCGGGACACCGTCACCGGCCCCGCCGCCCCCACGGGCGCCCGCGTCACCGCCGCGACCGGTGGCGACCTCCGGCTGGCCTGGAACGCCGCCCCCGGCGCCGTCCGCCACTACGAGCTGCACCGCCTCCTGCCCGACGGCACCCGCCGCTTCCTCGCCGGCACCTGCCAGTGCGCCTGCTTCCTCACCGGCCTCCAGCCCGAACAAGGCGAGAAAACCGCACGATTCGAACTGCGTGCCGTGGGGGAGCTCTACACCACCTCGGCCCCCGTCACCGTCACCCACCCCTGGTAACGACCGCAACTGCCCGGAACCCGCAGGGAGCACCCCGCATGCATGACGACCGCACTCTGGTGGAGGGCCGCCTCCGGCGCGTCCTCGACGAACGCATCCGCCCCGCCGTGTACCCCGAGTCCGTGCCGCTGCAGGTCGCGGTGTGGCACGCGCCAGGCGAGCCCGTGCCGGTCGAGGAGGGACTCGCGGCCGAGCCGAACCCCGTCGAGGTCGGCGCCCGCTGGGGTGCTCCGTGGGGCACCAGCTGGTTCCGGGTGACCGGGACCGTGCCCGAGGCGTGGGCCGGGAGGACCGTCGAGGCCCTGCTCGACCTGGGCTTCGACGAGAACATGCCCGGCTTCCAGTGCGAGGGCCTGGTCTACCGGCCCGACGGCACCCCCGTGAAGGGCCTCAACCCCCGCAACCAGTGGGTGCGCGTCGGCGCCCCGGTGGCGGGCGGCGAGGAGGTGGTCCTGCACATCGAGGCCGCCTCCAACCCGGTCATCCTCGACTACCGCCCCTTCCGGCCCACCCGGCTCGGCGACAAGGACACCGCCGGGCACGAACCGCAGTACACCCTCACCCGCATGGACCTCGCCGTCTTCGACGAGACCGTCTGGCAGCTGGTCATGGACCTGGAGGTGCTCGGCGAGCTGATGGCCGAGCTGCCCGTGGACTCCGCGCGCCGGCACGACATCCTGCGCGCCGTCGAGCGGGCCCTGGACGCCGTCGACCTGCAGGACGTGAACGGCACGGCCGACCGCGCCCGCGCCGAACTCACCGGAGTGCTCTCGGCCCCGGCCGTACCGTCCGCGCACCGGATCAGCGCCGTCGGGCACGCGCACATCGACTCGGCCTGGCTGTGGCCGCTCAGGGAGACGGTCCGCAAGGTGGCCCGTACGACCTCCAACATGACCGCGCTCATCGAGGACGAGCCGGAGTTCGTCTTCGCCATGTCCCAGGCCCAGCAGTGGGCCTGGGTGAAGCAGCACCGGCCCGAGGTGTGGGCGCGGGTGAAGAAGGCCGTGGCGGAGGGGCGGTTCGTGCCGGCCGGCGGGATGTGGGTGGAGTCGGACACCAACATGCCGGGCTCGGAGGCGATGGCCCGGCAGTTCGTGCACGGCAAACGGTTCTTCCTCGACGAGTTCGGGATCGAGAACGAGGAGGCCTGGCTGCCCGACACCTTCGGCTTCGCCGCCGGGCTCCCGCAGATCATCAGGGCGGCCGGCTCCAGGTGGCTGCTGACCCAGAAGATCTCCTGGTCCCAGACGAACAGGTTCCCGCACCACACCTTCCAGTGGGAGGGCATCGACGGCACCCGGATCTTCACCCACTTCCCGCCCGTCGACACCTACAACTGTTCCATGAAGGGCAGTGAACTCGCCCACGCGGCACGCAACTTCAAGGACAAGGGGCGCGCCCGGCACTCCCTGGCGCCCACCGGCTGGGGCGACGGAGGCGGCGGCACCACCCGCGAGATGGTCGCCAAGGCGGCCCGGCTGCGCGACCTCGAGGGCTCGGCCACCGTCGTCTGGGAGACCCCCCGCGCCTTCTTCGAGAAGGCCGAGGCCGAGTACCCGGAACCGCCCGTCTGGGTCGGCGAGCTGTACCTGGAACTGCACCGGGCCACCCTCACCAGCCAGGCGAAGACCAAGCAGGGCAACCGGCGCAGCGAACACCTGCTGCGGGAGGCCGAGCTGTGGGCGGCCACCGCGGCCGTACGCACCGGATTCCCCTACCCCTACGAGGAGCTGGACCGGATCTGGAAGACGGTCCTGCTGCACCAGTTCCACGACATCCTGCCCGGCTCGTCCATCGCCTGGGTGCACCGGGAGGCACGGGCGACGTACGAGCGGATCGCCGCCGAGCTGAACGACATCGTCCGCGCGGCGCAGCGGGCCCTGGCCGGGGACGGAGACCGGGACCTGGTCTTCAATTCGGCGCCGCACCCCCGGGCCGCGGTCGCCGCGGGCGGTGCCGCCGTCCCCGCCGTGACGGGCCACACCCGGCTCGCCCCGCGCGGGAACGGCGGATTCGTGCTGGACAACGGACTGCTCCGGATCGGCATCGACCCGCGGGGCCTGGTGGTCTCCGCCTACGACATCACCGCCGACCGCGAGACCATCGCCCCCGGCAAGAGCGCGAACCTCCTCCAGCTCCACCCGGACTTCCCGAACATGTGGGACGCGTGGGACGTGGACGCCTTCTACCGCAACACGGTCACGGACCTCACGCAGGCGGACGAGGTGAGTGCCGGCGAGGACGGGATGTCGGTGCGGATCGTCCGGTCCTTCGGCGCCTCCCGGGTCACCCAGGAGCTGTCACTGCCGCCGGGCGAGCGGAGGCTGGTCATCGACACCGAGGTCGACTGGCACGAGACGGAGAAGTTCCTCAAGCTGGCCTTCCCGCTCGACCTGCACGCCGAACGGTACGCCGCCGAGACCCAGTTCGGGCATGTCTTCCGCCCCACGCACACCAACACCTCCTGGGAGGCGGCCAAGTTCGAGGCGTGCAACCACCGCTTCGTCCACCTGAAGGAGCCCGGCTGGGGCGTGGCCGTCGTCAACGACTCGACGTACGGCCACGACGTGACCCGCGCGGTGCGCACCGACGGCGACCGCGGTACGACGACCACGGTGCGTGTCTCCCTGCTGCGCGCCCCGCGCTTCCCCGACCCCGAGACCGACCAGGGCGTCCACCGCTTCCAGCACGCCCTGGTGCCGGGCGCCTCGATCGCCGACGCGGTCCGCGAGGGCTGGCGGATCAACCTGCCGGAACGGCACGTCACCGGCGCCCATGACGTCGCCCCGCTGGTCACCGCCGACGACGACGCCGTAGTGATCACGGCGGTGAAACTCGCCGACGACGGCAGCGGGGACGTGGTGGTCCGCTTCCACGAGGCCCACGGCGGCCGGGCCCGGGCGACGCTCACCGCCGGGTTCGAGGTGGCGGACGTGACCGTGACCGACCTGCTGGAACGGCCGGCGGGCGAGGGCGAGCCGCCGGTGCGGGACGGCCGCCGGATCGCCGTGGCGCTGCGGCCGTTCCAGCTGATGACGCTCCGGTTGCGCCGCCGCTGACCGGGGCGCGGGGCCCGCGTCAGTCCGCCGGGGGTGACGCGGGCGGTGCCGGATCGCCGCCGGACGGGTGCGCGCGGCGCAGCGGCGCCCTCGGGCCCGGGTTCTGCCGCCGCATCCCGCCCAGCGCCTCGTTGGCCCGGCCCTCCTCACACCTCCGCACGGGCCGGGTGAGGGCGGCCGAAACGACCGACGGACGACGGGCTACTCCCCGGCCTGCCCCCCGAGCTGTGCCCGCAGCCACTCCTCCACCTCGCCGACGTGGGCCGCCGCCGCCGCTCGTGCCGCCTCCGGGTCGCGGGCGGTGAGGGCGCGGTGGATGGCGGCGTGTTCGCGGCGGGTGCGGGCGAAGGCGCCCTCCTCCTGGTAGCCGCGCCAGACCCGGGCGCGGAAGGTGCGCGAGGACAGGCCCTCCAGGATGGCGGCCATGGTCTCGTTGCCCGCCGCGGCGGCGATCTCGCGGTGGAAGGCGAGGTCGTGGGCGAGGATCTCCTCGGGGTCGTCGGTGGCGTTCATCGCCGCCAGGTGCTTCTCGACGGCGGTGAGCTGGTCCTCGGTGATGCGCGCGGCGGCCAGCGCGGTCGCCGTCGACTCCAGGATCCGGCGGACCTCCAGCAGCTCCACCAGGCGGGGGCCACGGGACAGGTCCGCGACCACCCCGAAGGTCTCCAGCAGGTCGCCGGCCTCCAGGGCGGTGACGTAGATGCCGGAACCGTGCCGGGCCTCCAGGACGCCCATCACGGTCAGGGCGCGGATCGCCTCCCGCATCGAGCTGCGGGAGATGCCCAGCCGGGCCGCGAGATCCCGCTCGGTGGGCAGCCGCTGGCCGGGCTCCAGCCGGCCCTCGGCGATCATCGCCTTGATCTCCTCGATGGCGCGCTGGGTCACCGTGCCCTTCTGCGGCACTTCCTCCTCGTCCACACCACTCCTCCTTCCCCCCGGTGCGCCGCAGTCTAGCCAGCCGAGTGGTCCGACCACTACGCCCTGAATCCGCGAATTTTCCGTGCACGAGGGTGTTGACTCGGCTTATTGGTCTGATAAGTATGCGGCGTCTGCTCGAACACCCTCGACGAGGAGCCGCGAGATGCCCGCCAGCACAGTCAGGAAGCGCAGCAGGTCACGGATCATCGGCGCGGTGGCTCTGGCCGCCGGTGCCTCGCTCATGCTCGCCGCCTGCGGCAGCACCAAGGACACCGCGAGCGCGGGCAGCGGCGGCACCGGCAAGGTGGGCGTGATCCTGCCGCTGCTGACCTCGCCGTTCTGGCAGTCGTACAACGACTACGTGCCCAAGATGGCCAGGTCCGAGGGCGTCGAGGTGCTGAAGACGGTCAACTCCAACAGCGACCCCTCCCAGCAGATCACCGACATCGACAACGAACTCACCCAGGGCGTCAAGGGACTGGTGGTCGCCCCGCTGGACAGCGCCGCGATCCAGGCCGGACTCGACCAGGCCGAGCGCAAGGGCGTCCCCGTGGTCGCCGTGGACGTCGCGCCCGACAAGGGCAAGGTCGCCATGGTGGTGCGCGCCGACAACGTGGCCTACGGCGAGAAGGCCTGCGACTACCTCGGACAGCACGTGAGCAGCGGCAAGGTCGTACAGGTCATGGGCGACCTTGCCTCGGTCAACGGCCGGGACCGCTCCGCGGCCTTCCGGTCCTGCGTGAAGAAGAAGTACCCGAAGCTGAAGGTGCTGGAGATCCCCGCCAAGTGGGAGTCCGACACCGCCGCCGCCAAGCTCGACACGCTCCTCAACGCCAACCCCGACATCAAGGGGATCTACCTGCAGGCCGGCGGTGTCTACCTCGCGCCGACCCTGCAGACCCTGAAGTCCAAGAACATGCTGAAAGCGGCCGGGCAGAAGGGCCACATCGCGATCGTCTCCAACGACGGCATCCCGCAGGAGTTCGACGCCATCCGCAAGGGCGAGATCGACGCCACGGTCTCCCAGCCCGCCGACGCCTACGCCAAGTACGGCCTGTACTACATCAAGGCCGCGATGGCCGGGAAGACGTTCAAGCCGGGGCCGACCGACCACGGGTCCACGATCGTCGAACTGCCCGGCGGCATCCTCGAGGACCAGCTGCCCGCGCCCCTGGTCACCAAGGCCAACGTCGACGATCCCCAACTGTGGGGCAACACGGTCAAATGAGCACACCGCTTGTGGAAGCCGAGGGGATCGTCAAGCGCTACGGCCCCACCGTCGCCCTCGCCGACGGCCGGCTCACCGTCCGCCCCGGCGAGTCCCACGCCCTGGTCGGCCGCAACGGCGCCGGCAAGTCCACCCTCGTCAACGTCCTCACCGGCCTGCAGGCACCGGACGCGGGCACCATCCGCTTCGACGGCACGCCCGCGCCCGCGCTCGCCGCCCGGGACGCCTGGCGCCGCAAGGTGGCCTGCGTCTACCAGAAGCCCACGGTCGTCCCGGAGCTGACGGTCGCCGAGAACCTGTTCCTCAACCGGCAGCCGACCGGCCGCGGCCTCATCAGCTGGCGCCGCCTGCGCCGGCAGGCCGCCGAACTCCTCGACACCTGGGACGTGCGCGTCGACCCCGAGGCGCGCACCGCCGACCTCAGGGTCGAGGACCGCCAGATGGTCGAGATCGCCCGCGCGCTGAGCTTCGGCGCCCGGTTCATCGTGCTGGACGAACCCACCGCCCAGCTCGACAACCGGGAGATCGAACGGCTCTTCACCCGCATGCGCTCCCTGCAGGACTCCGGCGTCACCTTCCTGTTCATCTCCCACCACCTGCAGGAGGTGTACGAGGTCTGTCAGACGGTCACCGTGCTGCGCGACGCCCGCTGGATCACCACCGCCCCCGTCGCCGACCTGCCGAAGGCGGCGCTGGTGGAGGCCATGGCTGGGGAGTCCGTCGCCGAACAGGCGGTACGTCGTACGGTGGTTGACGACGGGGCTCCGGTCCTGCTGCGAGCACAGGGCCTCACCTCACCGGCGTACCAGGACGTCGACCTCACCGTTCGCCGCGGTGAGGTCGTCGGACTCGCCGGCTCCAGCGGCAGCGGCAAGACCGAGCTCGCCGAGTCCTTCGCCGGGCTGCACACCCCGACCGGTGGCACCGCTCAACTCGACAAGGAACGCCTGCCGTTCGGGGACGTCACGGCCGCCCTGCGGGCCGGCGTCGGCTGTGTGCCCCGCGACCGGCACGAGCAGGGACTGGTGTCCGGCATGAGCATCGGCGACAACGCCACGCTGAGCGTGCTGGACCGGCTGGGCCGGGCCGGATTCGTCGCCACCGACGCGCGGCGCCGCTTCGCCGCCGAGCTGATCGACCGCCTAGACATCCACGCCGAGGGCCCCGACCAGCCGGTGTCCGACCTGTCCGGCGGCAACGCCCAGAAGGTGGTGATGGCCCGCGCCCTCGCGTCCGGCCCCCGCCTCCTGATCCTGATCAACCCCACCGCCGGTGTCGACGTGAAGTCCAAGGAGTCGCTGCTGGCCCGCATGGACAGCGCCCGCGAGGACGGCACCGCCGTGCTCGTCGTCTCCGACGAACTCGACGACCTGCGCCGCTGCGACCGCGTCCTCGTCCTCTTCCACGGCCGTGTCGTCGCCGAGCACCCGGCCGGCTGGCGCGACCACGAGCTGATCGCCTCCATCGAAGGAGTTGACCATGGCTGACACCCGGGCCGCCCCGCCGCTCGCACCCACGAAGACCCCGGACGCCCGGTCGGCCAGGACCGTCCTGCTCCGCCGCGCCCGCGAACTCGCCCTGGTACCCGCCCTGTTGCTGCTCATGGTGCTCGGCGCGGTGGTCAACGACTCGTTCCTGACCGAGCGGAACCTGATCTCGATCCTCGGGGCCTCCGCCGCGCTCGCGATGGTCGTGCTCGCCGAGTCCCTCGTGCTGATCACCGGCAGGTTCGACCTGTCCCTGGAGTCGGTGGTCGGCATCGCGCCGGCCGTCGGGGCCCTGCTGGTGCTGCCCGCGAGCCAGTCCGGCTGGGGCACGGAATTCCCGGCCGGGCTCGCCCTGCTCGCGATCCCCGTGGTCGGCGCGGTGATCGGCGCCTTCAACGGCGTCCTGGTCGTGAAGTTCCGGCTCAACGCCTTCATCGTCACGCTCGCGATGCTCATCGTGCTGCGCGGTCTGCTGGTCGGCGCCACCAAGGGCAAGACCCTGTTCGGCATGCCCGACAGCTTCTACTCCCTGGCCACCACCACCTTCCTCGACGCCCCGCTGTCCGTGTGGCTCGCCGCCGTCGCCTTCGGCGTCACCGGGTTCGTGCTGAAGTACCACCGCACCGGCCGCGCCCTGTACGCGATCGGAGGCAACGCGGACGCCGCCCGCGCGGCCGGTGTCCGCGTGGACCGGGTGATGCTCGGCGTGTACGTCGTCGCGGGTGTGCTCGCCTCGGTCGGCGGGCTGCTGCAGACCGGGTACGTCGGCGCGATCAGCGCCAACCAGGGCCAGAACATGATCTTCACCGTGTTCGCGGCCGCCGTGATCGGCGGCATCAGCCTGGACGGCGGCAAGGGCACCATGTTCGGCGCCCTGACCGGTGTCCTCCTCCTGGGCGTCGTACAGAACCTGCTCACCCTCGCCCAGGTCCCGTCGTTCTGGATCCAGGCCATCTACGGAGGGATCATCCTCGTCGCCCTCATGATCGCGCGCGTGACGACGGGCCGCGCCCAGGACTGACGAGCCATCAGCTGCCCCATGACCGAAAGGACTTCAGTGTCCCAGGCCCCCGCCCGCGTCATCGCGGTCGACACCCACGACATCCGTTTCCCCACCTCGCGCGAGCTGGACGGCTCCGACGCGATGAACCCCGACCCCGACTACTCGGCGGCCTACGCCGTGCTGCGCACCGACGCCGCCGACGGGCACGAGGGACACGGGTTCGTCTTCACCATCGGGCGGGGCAACGACGTCCAGGTCGCCGCGATCGACGCGCTCAGGGACCATGTGCTCGGCCGCGAGGTGGCCGAGCTGTGCGCCGACCCCGGCTCGCTCCTCCGGGACCTGATCGGCGACAGCCAGCTGCGCTGGCTCGGCCCGGAGAAGGGCGTGATGCACATGGCGGTAGGGGCCGTGGTCAACGCCGTCTGGGACCTCGCCGCCCGGCGCGCCGGAAAGCCCCTGTGGCAGCTGCTCGCCGACGCCGAACCCGAGTGGCTGGTCGGGCAGATCGACTTCCGGTACATCGCGGACGCGCTCACCCCCGCCGAGGCCCTCGACCTGCTGAGGCGGGGGAGAGAAGGCGCCGGGGAGCGCCGGGCCCGGCTGCTGGAGCGGGGCTACCCCGCCTACACCACCTCCCCGGGCTGGCTCGGCTACGACGACGACAAGCTGACCCGGCTCGCCGCGCAGGCCGTCGCCGACGGTTTCACGCAGATCAAGCTGAAGGTCGGCGCCGACCTCGACGACGACCTCCGGCGCTGCCGGGTCGCCCGCGCGGCCGTCGGTCCGGACATCCGGCTCGCCGTCGACGCCAACCAGCGCTGGAACGTCGACGAGGCGATCCGCTGGACCAAGGCCCTCGCCGAGTTCGGCCCGTACTGGATCGAGGAGCCCACCAGCCCCGACGACGTCCTGGGCCACGCCGCCATCCGCCGCGCGGTGGCCCCGGTCAAGGTCGCCACGGGCGAGCACGTGCACAACCGGATCATGTTCAAGCAGCTCCTCCAGGCGGGCGCCCTCGACATCGTCCAGATCGACGCCGCCCGGGTCGCCGGCGTCAACGAGAACCTCGCCATCCTGCTGCTCGCCGCCAGGTTCGGCGTCCCGGTCTGCCCGCACGCGGGGGGCGTCGGCCTGTGCGAACTCGTCCAGCACCTGTCGATGTTCGACTACGTGGCCGTCTCGGGCACCACCGAGGACCGGGTCATCGAGTACGTCGACCACCTTCACGAGCACTTCACCACCCCGGTCGTCATCCGCGACGGCCACTACACCGCCCCCACCGCGCCCGGCTTCTCCGCCGCCCTGCGCCCGGAGTCGATCGCGCGCTACACCTTCCCCGGCGGCACCTACTGGGCCGCCGACCCCGACACCCAGAAGGGACAGGCCGCATGAGCGACTTCGAGGGCCTCAGCGCCCTGGTCACCGGCGGCGCGTCCGGCATAGGCCGGGCCACCGCCGACCTCCTCGCCGCCCGTGGCGCCCGGGTCGCCGTCCTCGACCGGGACCCCGCGGACGTCGACAAGCCGCTCCTCGCCCACCGCGCCGACGTCACCGACGACGCCTCGGTCCGCGCCGCCGTCGAGCGGGCCGCCGAGGACCTCGGCGGCCTCGACGTGCTGGTCAACAACGCCGGGATCGGCGCCCAGGGCACGGTCGAGGACAACGACGACGACGAGTGGCTCCGCGTCTTCGACGTCAACGTCCTCGGCATGGTCCGCACCGCCCGGGCCGCCCTCCCGCACCTGCGCCGCTCGTCGCACGCCGCCATCGTCAACACCTGCTCCATCGCTGCCACCGCCGGACTGCCCCAGCGGGCCCTGTACAGCGCCACCAAGGGCGCCGTGTACTCCCTGACCCTCGCCATGGCCGCCGACCACGTCCGCGAGGGCATCCGCGTGAACTGCGTCAACCCCGGTACGGCGGACACCCCGTGGATCGGCCGGCTGCTGGACGCGGCCCCGGACCCGGCCGCCGAACGCGCGGCGCTGGAGGCCCGCCAGCCCACCGGCCGGCTGGTCTCCGCCGCCGAAGTGGCGGGCGCCATCGCCTACTTGGCCAGTCCGCTGTCCGGCGCTACCACCGGCACCGCCCTCGCCGTCGACGGCGGCATGCAGGGCCTGAGGCTGCGGCCGGTGGGCCGGTGACGCGGCTCGGCCGCAGCGGCGTCGAGGTCACCCCGCTCGGCTTCGGCGCCGCGGCGCTCGGCAACCTCTACCGCCCGGTGGACGACGAGCAGGCGGGACAGGCCGTACGGGCCGCCTGGCAGCGCGGCATCCGGTACTTCGACACCGCCCCGCACTACGGCCTCGGGCTGTCCGAACGCCGGCTCGGCGCCGCCCTGCGGCAGTACGACCGGGCCGGCTACACCCTCTCCACCAAGGTCGGCCGCCGCCTCGACCCGGCCGACGGCACGGGTGACGACCTGGCCCACGGCTTCGCCGTACCCGCGACCCACCGCCGGGTGTGGGACTTCAGCGCCGACGGCGTCCGCCGCACCCTGGAGGCGAGCCTGGGCCGCCTCGGCCTGGACCGCGTCGACGTCGTCTACCTGCACGACCCCGACGACCACGCCGAGCAGGCCTTCCGCGAGGGCTACCCGGCCCTGGAGAAGCTGCGCGCCGAGGGCGTCGTCGGTGCGATCGGCGCGGGCATGAACCAGACCGCCATGCTCACCCGGTTCGTCCGCGACACCGACGTGGACGTGGTCCTGTGCGCGGGCCGCTACACCCTGCTCGACCAGAGCGCCGGCGCCGAACTGCTGCCGGCGGCCGCCGAGCACGGGGTGTCGGTGGTCCTCGGCGGCGTCTTCAACTCGGGCCTGCTGGCCGACCCGACGCCCGAGTCGACGTACGACTACCGCCGTGTCCCACCGGAGACGCTGGACAGGGCCCTGCGGATGAAGGCGGTGGCCGAGCGGCACGGCATCACCCTGCGCGCCGCCGCGCTGGCCTTCGCCGCCGCCCACCCGGCCGTCGCCAGTGTCCTGCCCGGTCCCCGCTCCGTGCCCGAAGTCCACGACTGCGCCGAGCAGTTCGCGACGGCCGTCCCGGCGGAGTTCTGGCGGGAGCTGCGGGAGTCCGGTCTGCTGCCCCGAGAGGAGGGCCCGTCATGAGAGTCGCCCTGCACACCAAGGTCCGCCCCGACCGGATCGCCGCGTACGAGGCGGCCCATCGCGCGGTCCCGGAGGAACTGACCCGGGCCATCCGCGCCGCCGGTGCCACCTCCTGGACCATCTGGCGGTGGGGGTCCCCCCGCGCGAGCGAAGCCGAGCGTGGGGGAGGGAGCGCCCTGTTCCATCTGCTGGACTGTGCGGACTACGGCCGCCTGCTCGCCCAACTGGAACAGCTGCCGGTCAACGTGGCCTGGCAGGCCCGCACGGCCGAACTGCTCGACGTCGTGCACGACTACTCCGAAGGCGGCGGGAACGCCGGACTGCCCGTCGTCTGGGAGCTGCCGTGACCGTCGACGCCCACCACCACGTCTGGGATCTGTCCGTCCGCGACCAGGACTGGATCAAGGGGCCTGAACTCCAGTCCCTGCGACGGAACTTCACGGTGACCGACCTGGAGCCCGAGGCCCGCGCGGCCGGCGTGGACCGTACGGTCCTCGTCCAGACGGTCACCGTCCCGGAGGAGACCCCGGAGTTCCTGGCCCTGGCGGCCGGGCACGAGCTGATCGCGGGTGTCGTGGGCTGGACCGACCTGACCCGCCCGGACGTCACCGACGAACTGGTCCGGCTGCGCGAACTCCCCGGCGGCGCCTACCTGAAGGGCATCCGGCACCAGGTCCAGGGCGAGCCGGACCCGGAGTGGCTGCTGCGCGAGGACGTACGGCGGGGACTCGCGGCCGTGGCGGCGGCGGGCCTGGTGTACGACCTGGTCGTCCTGCCCCACCAGCTCCCGGCGTGTGTCCGGGCGGCCGAGGCGCTGCCCCAGCTCACGTTCGTCCTGGACCACCTGGGCAAGCCGCCCGTCGCGTCCGGCGCGGTCGAACCCTGGGCCACGCACATCAGGGCGCTGTCCGCGCTGCCCAACACGGTGTGCAAGGTGTCCGGGATGCTCACCGAGGCGGACCGGTCGCTGTGGGGCCGCGACACCTGGCCGCTCGCACCCGTACGCCCCTACTGGGACACGGTGCTGAACGCCTTCGGGCCCGGCCGCCTGATGTTCGGCTCGGACTGGCCGGCGTGCACGCCGGCGGGGACGTACGCACAGGTGGCGCAAGTCGTGCGCGGCCTGGCCCGGGACCTGACCGGGGACGAGCGCGCCCAGCTGTTCGACGCCACCGCCACCCGCGTCTACGGCCTGGGAACCTGCGCCCCCGGCCAGTGAGCACGGCCTCCGATGCGGCTACCGCACAGGTTTGCCCCGAGCCCACCCCCCGGTTGATGTGTCCCCGCCACGCCCCTGCGTACCGTCGTCCCTGTCCACGGCCGAGCCGTCCGCACCGACCGGCGGACGGCACCGACAGCACAGGGGAAGTCATGGGATTCGCACGCTGGAAGGCCGTCGTCGTCACGGCGGGCTCCGCCGGGCTCTTCGCCTCCGCGGTGGCCTTCGCACCCGCGGCCGGCGCGGACGCGTTCCGCTGCGGTTCCTTCGGCAGCGACCCCCGGGCGTGGTGCGCCTACGTGCAGAAGGCGCCCAGCGGCCTGAAGGTGCGCACCAGCCCGAGCACCTCGGCCCCGGTCGCCTTCACGCCGGCCAACGGGACCAAGGTCGAGGTGGACTGCTGGACCACCGGCAGCTCCGTCAACGACTACACCGTCTGGGACCGCCTGTACTCGGCGGGCGGCGGCCACTACGTCAGCGACTACTACCTCACGACCGGGTACGTGCAGAGCTACGTCGGCCACTGCTGAGTCCCCGCCGCCCGGCGGCGTGCGCGCCCCGCCGCCGGGCCCACCGGCCCCACCCACCGCTACGCACGCTCGGCTCCTTCCGCCAGCCTGATGGGCGGCAGGTACTCGCGCACATACGTCCGCTCCCAGCACGCGCCCGACTCCCGCAGCTCCCGCCAGGTGGTGTAGCGGTAGCGGAACAGGCGCGCGCGGACGTACCGGGGCGGGGTGTCCGGCGGGAAGGGGGAGCGGCGCAGCAGGCGCAGGGTGTCGCGGTCGTTCTCCAGCAGGCGTTCCACCAGGCCGCCGAACCATTCCCCGGCATAGGCGGGGGACAGCGCCGCGAACCACATCAGCCAGTCCAGGCGCAGATGGTAGGGGGCGAACTGGCGCGGCCAGTGCCGGGTGTCTCCGGGCTTGCCCCGGAACTCGTACTCCCGCCAGTCCGCGTCCTCGCGGGGTACGTCGTCCAGCGTGCCCTCGACCACGACCTCGTAGCGGACCCGGCTGACGCTGCCGAACGCGCCGTAGGTGTTCACCAGGTGCAGCGGGTCGAACGAACGGTTCATGACCTGGCGCCGGGAGATCATGTTGACCACGGGGTGGTAGCTCAGGAAGAGCAGCAGCGCGGCGAGAGCCAGCACCAGGACCTCGTACCACAGCGGCGCCGCCGGCACCGGCGGGGCGGACCCGGGCAGCCGCAGCGCGGACACGGCCAGCACGATGGTGATCCAGTTCAGCCAGGAGAAGTTGCCGGACAGCACCAGCCACAGCTGCGTGACGATCATCAGCGCGGCCGCGGCCGAGGCGATCGGCTGCGGCGTGAACAGCAGCACCGGCACGAGCAGTTGGGTCACATGGTTGGCGGCCACCTCCACCCGGTGCAGCGGCTTCGGCAGATGGTGGAAGAACCAGCTCAGCGGGCCCGGCATGGGCTGGGTCTCGTGGTGGTAGTACAGGCAGGTCAGCTTCCGCCAGCACGCGTCGCCCCGCAGCTTGATCAGCCCGGCGCCGAACTCCACCCGGAACAGGATCCAGCGCAGCAGGAACAGCACGAGGATCGGCGGCGCCACCTCGTCGTTGCCGAGGAACGCGGCCAGGAAACCCGTCTCCAGCAGCAGCGACTCCCAGCCGAACGCGTACCACGTCTGGCCCACGTTCACGACCGACAGATACAGCGCCCACGGCACCAGCCACAGCAGGATCCCGGCCCACAGCGGCAGCAGGGAGTCCGCGCCGGCCAGCAGCGCCGCCGACACCGCGCAACCGGCCCACGCGCAGCCGGCGAAGAAGCGGTCGGAGTAGTGCAGATGGAACAGGCTCGGCGCCCGTTTGAAGGGGATCCGCGCCACATAGTGGGGGATCGGCAGCATGCCTCGCTCGCCCAGCAGGGCCCGGAACTGCCGCGCGGCCGTCAGGAACGCCACCAGGTACAGGGCCGCCAGAGCCCGCTGGAGGACCAGCCGGCTCAGCCAGTAGTCGGGAGCGGTGAACCAGTTCACGGCCCTGCGCCCTTCGTCGCGGCCAAACCGCCGGTGTCGTCTTTCATCATGACCCGCCCCCGAGTTGCCGGCCAAACGGGAGCGATGCAAACCAGGAGGAGGAAGCACCCACAGTGATGGAGGATGTACGGTGCGGATATCCGCCGGATCCATCGTCGTGGCTTCCCGCCGCGCCCCAGGGACCCGGCCCCTACGGCGGTACCGCCCGTCTCGCCACTGTCAGCGCGGCCCGACCCCTGTCGTGCCGCGCGCCGACACCCACGTGCGTTCTGCGGCAACCCGCTGCGGTCGCCCGCGCCGGCCCGCGGCGGCTTCGGGGCCCGGGGCAGCGCCTGGTCCGGCTACCGTCCGGGCAGGTGATCGCGGTGACACCGGTACCCCGGGCGGTCACCGGCAGCGCCACCGTCAACGCCTCGACACGCTCCCGGATCGAACGCCGCTTCGGTCACGACGTACGCCACGACCAGGCCGTACCCGCGCCGGCCCGGGCCACCGCCGCGCCCTGCGGCGACGACGAGCCGGCGCAGACCGCATCCCCGGGCACCGCAGCGCCGTACCCCGTCCAGTCAGGTCCGCGGCAGAACCGGCCGGGCGCTTCTCCGGGCACGACCGGCAGACCCGCCGCCCACCACCCCGACGGCACCGGCCCGCCCGCCGGCGGAGCGCCCGGCGGAGCGCCCCAACGGACCGCCTCGGCCCCCGATCCGGCGGGCCCGCGGACCGCGCCGTCCCCCGCTCGGATCCCGGAAGCCCCGGCGGCGGACCGGTTCCGGACGTCACACCGGGCCCCGGCTCCGGGGCGGCCCCCCTGATGCGGCGGACGGCGGCGCCACCGCGGGTCGACCCGGCGGCTGGGCCCGTCCGGCATCGGCCCGTACGCCGCGGAGCTCACCGGAGGAACAGGTCGAAGAATCGGATAAATCCTGGCAAGGTGGGCGCATGGCAGTTCGGGCAGCGAGTGCCGTGTCACTCCCGGCGGACTGGCCCGCCCACCCGGATCCGATCCTGGCGCTCAACCGCATGGGCAGCTTCGACTGGGACCTGGACACGGGCCTGTTCCACATGGACGCCCAGGCCCACGAGGTGTTCGACCTGCTGCCAGGGGAGTACGACGGACACCCCGAGTCCCTGTCCCTCCGGGTGCCGCAGCCCGAGGTGGCCCGGCTGGACGCCCTGGTGGCCCAGGCCATCAAGGACGGCAGCGAGAACTACGGGGGCTACTTCCGCATCCGCTGCCGCGACGGCAGCCTCCGCTGGACCCACACCCAGGGCTACATCCGCCGGGACGACACCGGCCGTCCGCGCCGGGTCGTCGGCATCGTCCGCGACGCCACCGAGGAACTCACCGAGAGCGAGACACGCAGCCTGCGGGCCGCCCAGGACGAGGCGTTCCGCCAGCAGACCAGCGTCGTCCAGGCCGTCTCCGCCGCCCTCGCCCACGCGCGCAGCGTCCAGGAGGTCATCGACGCCCTCAAGGACACCCACGGAATCCGCCATCTCGGCGCGACCAGCCTGGTGATGGGGCTGGTCGAGGCCGGCCGCATCCGGCTGGTCGCGCAGGGGCCCGTCGAGGCCTCCGTCCCCGGCACCGGGGTCACCGGGATCGAGGAGCCGTACCCGATGAGCGAGGTCGTCCGCACGCTCCTGCCGCGGTTCATCGAGTCGCCGGAGGAGTTCGCCGAGGGCTATCCGATCCTCTGGCCGCACCTGACCGGCCTGCACGTCACCTCGGCCGCCTATCTGCCGCTGATCGCCCAGGCCCGCCCGATCGGCGCGATGGGGCTGCTCTACAGCGACCGGCGCGGCTTCTCCACCGAGGAGCGCGCCGTCCTGGTCGCCCTCGGCAGCAGCATCGCGCAGAGCCTGCAGCGGGCCATGCTCTACGAGCAGGAGAAGGACCTCGCCCAGGGGCTGCAGCAGGCGATGCTGCCCCGCACCATCCCCAGCGTCCGCGGCGCCGACGTCGCCGTCCGCTACCGCGCGGGCACCGCCGTGGGCGCCCTCGGCCGGGACATCGGCGGCGACTGGTACGACCTGATCCCGCTGCCCGGCGGCCGGGTCGGCGCGGTCATCGGCGACGTCCAGGGCCACGACACCCACGCGGCGGCCGTCATGGGCCAGCTGCGGATCGTGCTGCGCGCCTACGCCGCCGAGGGACACACCCCGGCGGCCGTGATGGCCCGTGCCTCCGTCTTCCTGCACGAACTCGACACCGACCGCTTCGCCACCTGCCTGTACGCCGAGGCCGACCTGTCCACCGGAGTCGTCCAGGCGGTCCGCGCCGGGCACATCGACCCGCTGATCCGGCACGCCGACGGCAGCTGCCGGCGGGCGCCGGTCGAGGGCGGCCTGCCGCTCGGGCTGTCCGCCGAGTTCGGCCGGCTGGACTACCCCGTCTCCACCCTCGAACTCGACCCGGGCCACACGCTGCTGCTGTGCACCGACGGGCTCGTCGAACAGCCCGGCGCCGACCTCGACGACGGCATGCGCCGCCTGACGGCGCTCGTCGCGGACGGCCCCGAGGACGTGCGCGAACTCGCCGACACGCTGATCCAGGTGGCCGAGGAGCAGGCCGGCGACGACGACGTGGCGCTGCTCCTGCTGCGCCGGCGCACCGCGGAGGCCCCGCCCGCCGGCGGCCGGCTCCAGCAGCACGTGGCGCCCGGCGACCCGCACGCCCTCACCCAGGCCCGGCACCTGATCCGCTCCGCGGTCCGCTCCTGGGGCTACCGCGACCGTGCCGACGAGATAGAGCTGGTCGCAGACGAGCTGATCACCAACGCGCTGATGCACACCGAGGGCTCCGCGATCGTGACCCTGCGGGCCCTCGACGGCGGCCACCGCAGGCTGCGGATCGAGGTCGAGGACTCCTCCAGCGCCCTGCCGCGCCGCCGCGAGGCGGGCGAGGACGGCGTCTCCGGACGGGGGCTGCTGCTCGTGGAGATGCTCGCCGACGCCTGGGGAGTGGAGGCGCGCGGCGGCGGCAAGGCGGTGTGGTGCGAGTTCCGCCGGGACGGCTGACCTGGTTCACCTGGCAGTGTCAGTGCCGGGTGGCACTCTGGACCCATGCCGGAACTGCCCGAGGTAGAAGCGCTGAAGGACTTCCTCACCGAGCACCTGGTCGGCCGCCGGGTGGCCCGCGTGCTACCGGTCGCCGTCAGCGTCCTGAAGACCTACGACCCGCCGGTCACCGCCTTCGAGGGCGCGGAGGTGACGGCCGTGCACCGGTACGGCAAGTTCCTGGACCTGGCGGCCGACAGCGGGCTGCACCTGGTGACCCACCTGGCCCGGGCCGGCTGGCTGCAGTGGAAGGACCGGCTGCCGGACGGCCCGCCCAAGCCCGGCAGGGGGCCGCTCGCGCTGCGCGTGGCGCTGGAGACCGGCGAGGGCTTCGACCTCACCGAGGCCGGCACCCAGAAACGCCTCGCGGTGTATGTCGTCCGCGACCCGCGGCAGGTCGAGGGCATCGCCCGGCTCGGCCCGGACCCGCTCGCCGCCGACTTCGACGAGGACCGCCTCGCCGCCCTGCTCAGGGAGGAGAGACGGCAGCTCAAGGGCGCCCTGCGCGACCAGTCCCTGATCGCCGGCGTCGGCAACGCCTACAGCGACGAGATCCTGCACGCCGCGAAGATGTCCCCGTTCAAGCTCGCCGCGTCCCTGACCCCGGGGGAGACCCACCGGCTCTACGAGGCGCTGCGCTCCACGCTCACCGAGGCGGTGGACCGCTCCCGGGGCCTGGCCGCCGGGCGGCTGAAGGCCGAGAAGAGGAGCGGCCTGCGCGTCCACGGCCGGACCGGCGAGCCCTGCCCGGTGTGCGGCGACACCATCCGCGAGGTCTCCTTCAGCGACTCCTCGCTGCAGTACTGCCCCACCTGCCAGACGGGCGGCAAGCCCCTGGCGGACCGCAGACTGTCCCGGCTGCTGAAGTAGTTCCTACGACGCATCCACGGACACCAGGTGCTGCCCGTCCGTGGTGCGCACCTCGTAGCGGGCGATCTGGTCGGGGTGCATCGTGGAGGACCCGAGGGTGGTGAAGGTGCCGGTGGCGTGGCCGGGCTCCATCCAGCCGCCGACGACCTGCTCGGAGCCGTCGCGTCCGACGACGACGAGCCGGCAGGCATGGGGACCGGTGCCGTCCTTCACCTTCAGCAGCAGTCGGCTGCCGGTGTCCCCGTCGTCGGCGGTGACCTCGGCCCACACTCCGGTCTTCGGATCGGTCGCCGCGGTGACATGCGCGGCCGGCTCCTCATGGCCGGTGAAGGCCACGATCCCGGATCCGGCCACGGCCAGCACCACTGAGGCGGCCAGGCCGTACAGAAAGCGCCGGCGGCGCGCCCGGTGCCGGTGCGCGACCTCGCCGAGCAGCCGGTCCAGCAGCCGGGGACCGGGCTGCGCCATGGGGTGCACAAAGCGCGGCGTGGCCCGGCGGTACAGCATCAACTGCCGTGTGGCGGGCCCGAATTCGGTGACCTGTGCCGCGCACTGAGGGCACTCCATGAGGTGGTCCTCGAAGCGGAAGGCCTCCGCCTCGTTCAGCACGCCGAGCGCGTACGCGCCGACGTCGCGATGCCTTTCCAGGGACCTCATGCCGAATCCTCGTGCCGATGGGTGCGGGTGGGGTTACTCCGTGCTCCCACCCGTACGCAGCCGACAGCCGAATCACTCAAGCCACCCACAGAATCCCGGACGAGAGATTCGGAGCCGCGCGGCCCGCGGATTGGTCCGGTTCCGGAAAACTTCGGAAAGCCCGGCGCGAGGGCTCAGAACAGATGGATCGCGAGGTGCCCGAGGGGCAGCCCGAGCCGCCACGCCGGAGTCCACACCTTCGGCCCGTCGTCCTCCCCGGCCGGCCCACCGCCGCCCGGCACCGCGTCCAGGTCCGGCGCGAGCAGCTCGGTCTCCTCCAGCCAGCGCCAGGCGTCGGCGGCGAGGGCCAGGTCGGGCGAGCGGGTGCCGGACCGCTTGTCCCGTTCCGTCAGCTCGGCCATGCGCTCGCCCACCCAGTCCCGCCACGGCTGGTCGTAGGCGGTCAGGGACAGCCAGTTCTCCAGCTGGGAGATCACCCGGATGCCGGACAGCTCCCCGTCGGTGTCGGACAGGAAGACGGTGAGCGCCAGGGCGTCCCGCCCCGCCCGGAACTCGAAGGAGGTCGGTGGCATCAGATCGCCGGTGCGCAGCAGCTCGTCGGCGATGTACTCGGCGTACAACCAGGCCATGGGGACGGCCAGTTCACCGCCGTCGGTGCCGTCCGTGCTCTCGTGCCCTCTGTGCAGCATCCCTTCCTGCCCTTCCTCCGGTATGCGCGCGTCGCCCGACCCCGGGTCCGGCCGCTTGCCCGGAACGCGGATGAGGACAGCCCATTGCCCCAACGGGGGGCACAGCAAGGCGCTTTACCGAGGTTTGACCCGGGCTCCGGTTTCAGTGCAGGTCGGCCGCATAATCCGGAAGGACCCGGCGCAGCGCGCGCAGCGCGTAGTACGCGCGGGACTTCACGGTACCGGGTGGCACGCCCAGGGTCTGCGCCGCTTCCGCCACACTGGCCCCGAGGAAGTACACGAGTACGAGTACGTCACGGTGCTCGGGCGTGAGTGTCTTCACAGCCTCCCGGACATCGAGCATCGCGGCGGCCCGTTCGGCGTGATCGGCGGTCACCCGTGCGCTCTCCGGGATCTCGGCGCCGCTCTCCGGGGGCCGGGCCTGCCGGGCCCGCCGGGCGTCGATCGCGAGCCGCCGGGCGACCGTCAGCAGCCAGGGCCGTACGGAGTCGTAGTCCTCGGCGTGCAGCGCCTCGGGATGCTGCCAGGCGCGCACCAGGGTCTCCTGGACCAGGTCCTCGGCGCGCTGCCGGTCGCCGTCGCAGAGCCTGAGCAGCAGGGTGAAGAGCGGTCCGCCGTGCTCACGCTGGAGCGCGGCCAGTTCGTGCTCGGCGGTCGTCGCCCCGTGGGCCCGTGCCGCCGCCTTGCGGATCAGTGAGGTTCCGGCCGTCATGGGCGTATGGCAGCGCAGAGCACGGGCGGGGGACAGGGTGCGCGTACGGCCGGAGCGACGGACGGTCGATCGCGTCGGCGAACGGTCGGACGAACGGTCCGCACAACCTTCCCGGACGTACAACCTTCCTGGACCGTACAGCCTTCCTGGACGAGCCGGTCGGCGGTCCCCGGCGGTCAGTCGGTGGGCCGTGTCCTGGCCAGCGCGGAGCGCTTGTAGGAGTAGCCGAAGTAGATCAGGCACCCGACCACGAACCACACGGCGAACCGCACCCAGGTCTGCCACTGCAGGAACGTGATCAGCCAGACCGAGAAGACGCAGCCCAGCGCGGGTACGACCGGCATCCACGGCGTGCGGAAGGTGCGCGGCAGCTCCGGGCGCCGGTAGCGCAGCACGATCACCGCGGCGCACACCACCACGAACGCCAGCAGGATGCCGATGTTGGTCAGCTCGGCGGCCGAGCCGATCGGGACGAACCCGGCGATGGCGGCCGCGGCCACCCCGACGATCCAGGTCACCCGGGTCGGCACGTGCCGCGTCGGGTGCGTCCTGGCGAACCACGGGGGCAGCAGACCGTCCCGGGACATGGAGAACCAGACCCGGGTGACGCCCAGCATGAACGTGAACATCACGGTGAGGATGCCGATGATCGCGCCGACCGCGATCACGTCCGCGAGCCCGTTCAGGCCCACCGCCTTGAACGCGCTCGAGAAACCGCTCTCCGGGTCGATGTGCCTGTAGTCCTGCATGCCGGTCAGCACCAGGCAGGCCGCCACGTACAGCACCATCGAGATCACCAGTGAGTAGATGATCGCCTTCGGCATGTGCCGCTGGGCGTCCCTGGACTCCTCGGCGGCGGTCGACATGGCGTCGTAGCCGAACACCGCGAAGAACACGGTCGCCGCGCCGGTGAAGACGCCGCCGATGCCGAACGGGACGAACGGGTGGTAGTTCGCCGAGTCGATGTGGAACACGCCCACCCCGATCACCAGCAGCACCACCAGCACCTTCACCACGACGACGAACGTCTCGAAGCGGGCCGCACTGCGGATGCCGAGGTTCAGCAGCCAGGCGATCAGCAGGCACAGGATCGCCGCGAACAGGTCCACCCGGTGCCCGGGACCGGTGCCCGGCGCCCCCAGCATCCAGTGCGGCAGCTTCGCGCCCATCTCCTGCACCAGGAAGCCGAAGTAGCCCGAGATGCCGATCGCCACCACCGCCACGATCGCGGTGTACTCCAGCAGCAGGTCCCAGCCGATGAACCAGCCCGCGAACTCGCCGAGCACCGCATAGCCGTACGTGTACGCCGATCCCGCCTTCGGGATGAGCCCGGCGAACTCGGCGTACGACAGCGCGGCACAGGCGCTCGCCACACCGGCGATCAGGAACGAGACCACCACCGCGGGGCCGGCCGTGCCGTTGGCGACCGTGCCGGCCAGCGTGAAGATGCCGGCGCCGATGATGCCGCCCACCCCGATCGCGGTGAGCTGCCACAGCCCGAGCGACTTCTCCAGCCGGGGGCCCTGGCCGACCTCGGTCTCCTCGATGTGTTCGATGGGTTTGCGGCGGAGAATCCCCTCACCCGCGCGGAGCCCGGCCATGCGCCTCACCTCTTCGCCGACGGCAACGGCTGACGCCGGATCATGATGGCTCAGGCCCGCAGCACAGGGAAGACGCCACGCACGGCCCCGGCGGGCGCCGCGAGTCCCGCCGGGAGAGGGTCTGCCGCGCGCGCCTACAACTGTCGGTTGTGACGTCGGCCTGATGAGCTGCGCCCTCGCCGGAGTGCTGCGGCCGGCGCCCCGCCCTACGGCACGACCGTCACCGGCCAGCGCCCCGCCTTCACCAGCCGGACCGCCACCGAGCCGATGATCCGGTGGCCGGCCTGCTCGGAGGCGCCGACGACCACCGCGTCCGCCTTGAGCTCGTCGGCCGCCTTGACCAGCCCGCTGTACGGGTCGCCGCGGAAGGTGTGGAACTCCCAGCGCACCTCGAATATCCCCTTGACCCGCTCGGCCGCCTCCCGGATGTAGGTGACCAGGTCCTCGGCGATCTCGTCGGTCGTCTCCGCCACCGGCGCCCCGAGCGCCGCCCCGGCGGCCAGTACCGGCTGCACGTACACCACGGCCAGCAGCGCCCGCTGCCGCCGGGCGAGCCCGCCGGCGTACGCCGCCGCACGCAACGAGGAGTCGGAGCCGTCCACCCCGACCAGGATGACCTTCGGCCCGTCCGTACCCCGCTCGAACTGGTGCGAGGGCGAGTGCGAGTGCTGTTCCGTCACAGCCGTGAGGCTATCGGAATCCACCGTTCCCGCAGAGCCGTGGGGGGCTGGGCCGGGGCCACGTCACTGTCCGGCGGGGCGGTCGCCGGGCGGGCCGGTCGTCGGGCGGGCCGGTCGGAGGGGCCGGTTCCGGGGCGGGCCGCTTTGGAGGTGGGCCGGTTTCCGGGTCGCCCGTTGCCGGGTGGCCCGGTTGTGGGCCGGACGGGTTGTCGGACGGGCGATCAAGTCCGGGTGCCGTCCGGGCGGGCGGGGCAGGGCTTCCCGGGACCACCTCGGCAGGCCCCCGGCGGGCGGAGCCGCGCGTGTCCTTGCCTCCCGTTCCGGGTCACGGTCCCGGCCTCGCTGGGGCCGCCCCGGCAGCCGCGTGCCCCCCTTGGGCCGCCCCGGTGTGCCTCGGCGTGCCAGGCGCGCGATCTCTTGTCGTTCGGTTCCGGCTCACGGTCCCGGCCTCGCTGGGGCCGCCCCGGCAGCCGCGTGCCCCCCTTGGGCCGCCCCGGTGTGCCTCGGAGTGCCAGGCGCGCGATCTCTTGTCGTTCGGTTCCGGCTCACGGTCCCGGCCTCCCTGGGGCCGCCCCGGCAGCCGCGTGCCCCCCTTGGGCCGCCCCGGTGTCCCTCGGAGTGCCAGGCGCGCGACCTCTTGTCGTTCGGTTCCGGCTCGCGGACCTGGCCTCGCGGGACTGCCCCGGCATCCCTCGGCGGTGATCCGGACGCGCCTTGGTGGCCGCCCCGGTGTCCCTCGTCGGGCGAGTCGTGCGGCCTCTGGCGCTTCGGGTCCGGCACTCGGTCCTGGACTCGTACGGCCACCCGCCATCCCTCGGCGCAACAGCCGCGCGCCCCCTGCGCCCGGGTCCGGCACGCGGCCTCGCTCACCCCGGCCGCCCCCGTACCTCCTCGACGGGCGAGCCGAGCGGCCCCTTTCTACAGTCGGAACCATGACCGCCAGCGCGGAGTCCGCCGCACGGAGGGATCCCACGGCCCCGGTACGCCCGCCCGCCGGTGGACGCCTCGGCTGGGTGCCCGAGGCCTTCGGGGCGCTCTTCGCCGCGCTCGGGCTGCTGTGCGCCCTGCTCGCGCTCATCGAACCGCTGCGTCGCCTGCTGCGCCCGGTCGCGCACGCCCTCGACCTGGTGCTCCTTCCCATCAGCGCCAATCTGGCCTACGCCGTCTTCCTGTTCCTGCTGGCCGGCGCCACCGCCGCCCGCAAGAAGGTCGCCTGGTGGCTGGTCGTCGTCTATCTCGGCCTGGTCGTCCTCACCGACGCGCTCGGCGTGAGCCTCGGCCTGTACGCCCAGTCGCTGCCGTCGCTGGTGCTGTGCGGCCTGCTGCTGCTCCTGCTCGTCGTGGCCAGAAAGGAGTTCTACGCCGCCTCCCGGCGCGGTGCCGTGTGGCGGGCGCTCGCCGTGCTGCTGGGCGGGCTCGCCGTGGCCATCCTGCTGGGCTGGGGCCTGGTCATGCTGTTCCCGGGCACCCTGCCGGCGAACGAGCACCTGGCCTGGGCGGCCGACCGGGTGTGCGGCGGCCTGGTCTCGGGCAGCTCCTTCTCCGGCCGCCCGCCCCGCAAGGTCACCTTCGTGCTCGGCCTGCTCGGCGCCCTGGCCCTGCTCAACGCCGCCGCCGCGCTGTTCCGCTCCCAGCGCCTGGAGGCCGCCCTGCACGACGACGAGGAGGCCCGCATCCGCGCCCTCCTGGCCGCCTACGGCGAACGGGACTCCCTCGGCTACTTCGCCACCCGCCGTGACAAGGCCGTGGTCTTCTCGCCCAGCGGCAAGGCCGCCGTCACCTACCGCGTCGAGGCCGGCGTCTGCCTGGCCAGCGGCGACCCCGTCGGGGACATGGAGGCCTGGCCGCACGCCATCGCCGCCTGGCTGGACGTGGCCCGCCGCTACGCCTGGGCGCCCGCCGTCATGGGCGCCTCCGAGGACGGCGCCCGCGCCTACGCCCGCGCCGGACTCGGCGCCCTCCAGCTCGGCGACGAGGCGATCGTGCAGGTGGCCGCCTTCGACCTGAACGGCCGGGACATGCGCGTGACCCGGCAGGCCGTGCACCGGGTCCGCCGTACCGGCGCCACCTGCCGCATCCGCCGGCACGCCACCCTCACCGAACGGGAGATGGAGGAGATCGTCGACAAGGCCGACGCCTGGCGCGACACCGAGACCGAGCGCGGCTTCTCCATGGCCCTGGACCGGCTCGGCGACCCCGCCGACGGCGACTGCCTGCTGGTGGAGGCCCTCGGCGAGGACGGCCGGCTCCTCGCCCTGCTCTCCTTCGTGCCGTGGGGCCGCGACGGCGTCTCCCTGGACCTGATGCGCCGTGACCGGGCCGCCCCCAACGGGGTCATGGAGTTCATGGTCGCCGAACTGTGCGCCGCCGCCCCCAAGCTGGGCGTCCGCCGGATCTCGCTGAACTTCGCGGTCTTCCGGTCGGTCTTCGAGGAGGGCGCCCGCATCGGCGCCGGCCCCGTCCTCAGGCTGTGGCGCCGCCTGCTGCTGTTCTTCTCGCGCTGGTGGCAGCTGGAGGCCCTGTACCGCTCCAACGCCAAGTACCACCCGGAGTGGTACCCGCGCTTCATCTGCTACGGCGACACCGCCGCCCTCGCCCGCATCGGCCTGGCCTCCGGCATCGCCGAAGGCTTCGTCTCCGTACCGTCGTTGCGCAAACTCTGGGGAAAAGGGCACCCGAAGGCCGGGCAGCGGCCCGCGACCACCCACGGGCTGCCGCCCCTGACGGCGCTCGGCCTCGCCGGAGGGGACCAGGCCGGGCCCGCACCACCGGACGCGGGTCTGCCGGAACAGGTCCGCGTCCGGTACCACAAGCTCGACCGGCTGCGCGCCGCCGGCACCGACCCCTACCCGGTCGGCGTCCCCGCCCCCACCCACGCCCTCGCCGACGTGCCGCCCGGCGAGGACGTCACCGTCGCCGGACGGCTCATGCTGGTCCGCGACTTCGGCGGCATCGTCTTCGCCGTGCTGCGCGACTGGTCCGGCGACCACCAGATCGCCCTCACCCGCGACCGCTCCGGCGCCGCCCTCGACCGCTTCACCGCCGGATGCGACATCGGCGACCACCTCACGGCGACCGGCCGCTCCGGCCTCAGCGACAAGGGCGAGCCCACCGTCTTCGTCACCTCCTGGCAGCTCACCGGCAAGTGTCTGCGCCCGCTGCCCGACAAACGCCGGGGTCTCACCGACCCCGAGGCGAAAGTCCGCCGCCGCTACCTCGACCTGGCCACCAGCCCCGCCGCCCGCGCGGTGCTCCGGGCCCGCTCAGCCGCCGTACAGGCCCTGCGCCAGGGCCTGCTGGACCGCGGCTTCGTGGAGGTCGAGACGCCGATGCTGCAGCCGATCCACGGCGGCGCGACCGCCCGCCCCTTCACCACCCACATCAACGCCTACGACCTCGACCTGTACCTGCGTATCGCCCCCGAGCTGTACCTGAAGCGGCTGTGCGTCGGCGGCCTGGAGAAGGTCTTCGAACTGGGCCGCACCTTCCGCAACGAGGGCGTCTCCTACAAGCACAACCCCGAGTTCACGATGCTGGAGGCCTACCAGGCGCACGCCGACTACGACGTGATGCTCGACCTCACCCGCGAGCTGATCCAGGGCGCGGCGACGGCCGCCTTCGGCTCCCCGGTGGCCCGCAAGGACGGGGAAGAGTACGACATCTCCGGGAAGTGGCCGGTCAGAACGGTCTACGGCGCGATCTCCGAGGTGCTGGGGGAGGAGATCGGCCCCGGCACCGAGCTGCTGCGGCTGCACCGGCTGTGCGACCGGGCCGGGGTGCCGTACACCGCCGACGACGGGCCCGGCGACATCGTCCTGGAGATGTACGAGCGCCTCGTCGAGGAACGCACCCAACTCCCCACCTTCTACAAGGACTTCCCCACCGACGTCTCCCCGCTGACCCGGCAGCACCGCACCGACCCGCGGCTCGCCGAGCGCTGGGACCTCGTTGCCTTCGGCACCGAACTCGGCACCGCCTACTCGGAGTTGACCGACCCCGTGGAACAGCGCCGGCGGCTCACCGAGCAGTCGCTGCTGGCCGCCGGCGGTGATCCGGAGGCCATGGAGCTGGACGAGGACTTCCTCCGGGCCCTCGAGTACGCGATGCCCCCGACGGGCGGCCTCGGCATCGGCGTCGACCGGCTCGTGATGTTCCTCACCGGCCTGACGATCAGGGAGACCCTGCCGTTTCCGCTGGTGCGCCGCCGCTGACACCGGGGACCGGGGCGGTCGTGCGGTCGTCGCGCCGGGGCAGGGTGGGCAGGGCGATGGCCGCGCCGGTCAGACAGAGCGCCGCACCGAGCTCGAAGCAGTGAGTTCAGTCCCCGGGGCAGCGCCGCTCCGGGACCGTGTGAAGCCCACGGGCGGCGCCAGCACACCGCAGCCGAACGTGATCAGCAGCAGCGGCACCAGTACGTCCGCGAAGTAGGCCGTCGTGTCGAAGGCGACCAGGAACGGGGCGACGGCCGGCAGAACCACCGCGAGCGCGCTGCGCGGTACGGCGTTCGTGTGTGTTCCCCCGTGTGCGGCCAGCTCGGCTCGACCCCCGTGTCCCTCTTGGCACTTGCTGCGGACCGATCGCTTGTCAGAGGCCCGCGCGGCGGATCACCACGGCGCCCGCGCTCGGCCGTTCGGGTGTATTCCCGCTGTCGTACCGGTGTCGTTGTGGAGCGCCGGAGTCATGGGGGGCGACTGATGGGTCATGCAGAAGGATCAGTTGCTCACCCGGCGGGGGATGTTCCTGGCCGGCGCCGCCGCGCTGGGCGCCGCGGGTACCGCCGGAGTCGTCCTCGCGGGCGGCGCCGAGGACAGCGCCGGTACCGCCGCCCCCGCTCCAGGACCGCAGGCCCGTCAGGCGCCGGGGTCCTCCGCCTTCCGGCTCCAGCCGCTCACCGGCTACGGACCGCCGCGTGCCGCGCCACGCAGACTGAAGGTCCGCAAGGAGCCCATTCTCCAGATCTCCGGGCGTGGCCGGCGCATGATGCTGACCTTCGACGACGGCCCCAACCCGGAGTACACCCCGCACATCCTGGACACCCTCGCCAAGTACGACGTGCGGGCCATGTTCTTCGTGTGTGGCGAGTGCGTCGTCGACAACAGGGAACTGGTGGCCCGGATGGCCGACGAAGGCCATGTCGTGGGCAACCACACCTGGACGCATCCGCTGCTGACGACCCTCAACCGCAAGCAGATCCGCTCCGAGATGAAGCGGACGAGTGATGTCATCGAGGACACCTACGGCGAGCGCCCGCAGTGGTTCCGCGCGCCCTACGGCGCCTGGAACCGGGCCGCATTCCAGCTGGGCGCCGAGATGGGCATGGAGCCGATGGCCTGGACGGTCGACACCACCGACTGGATGGAGCCCGGCACCGACACCATCGTCGACCGGGTGGAGAGCGGCGCCGCCCCCGGCGTCGTGGTGCTCTCCCACGACGCCGGGGGCGACCGGACACAGACCGTCGAGGCGATCCGTGAATGGCTGCCCCATCTCCTCGATTCCGGATACCACATGACCGTGCCGAGCCGGCGTGTGTGACCGTTTCCCGGGTCTTCGCCCGCCCGGTCGCGGCGGCGTCAGTTCACCGCGACCAGGCGGGCGAAGACGACGACGTTCCCGTCGTATCCGTTCTGCCTGGAAAAACCGCCGCCACAGGTGATCACCCGCAGTTCCGGTGTTCCCTTCGAGCCGTACACGCGGTCGCCGGGAAAACTGCTCTTGGAGAAGACCTCGACCCCATAGGTCTCGAACACCGCGGTCTTTCCGTCCTTGCGCAGGACCTCGATCCGGTTTCCCTTCCTCAGGGACCCGAGTCCGTAGAACACGGCCGGGCCCCGCTTGTTGTCGACATGCCCGACGATGACGGCGGTGCCCTTCTCGCCGGGGGAGACCGCACCGGTGAACCAGCCCGCCAGGTTGGGGTCCTCCGGTGGCGGCGCGGCGACCCAGCCCGCCGAGTCCAGACTGACGGGCATGACCGGCGCGTTCACCTGGATCGCGGGGATGCGGATCCGGCCGGCGGCGGAGAACCCGAGCGACGCCGGAGCCCTGGAGAAGGTGCCCGCGCCGACGCGGCTGTCGGGGGCCGCCGCCGAGGCAGGCTGCGGCGGACCGATGTCGAACTCCCCCGAACCGTTCCGGATGAGTGCCACACCGGTCAGCAGAACAAGCGCCAACACGCCCCATGGGGCGCGCCTCCTCCGCCGTTCCTCCTCCTCGGCGAGCTCGAAAAGCCCGGACGCAGACATTCGCCATCCCCTCTCGACGCGGCCTCGCCACAGCCATCGCGCATGGGAAAACGCTAAATCCCGTGTGCACCGCGGGCGAACGGGACGAATGGCGAACGGGTGGCCCACGGCCTGCCTGGTGCGCCATCCGAGTTGCCATTCCGAGAAAAATTCTGACGGCCCGTGACCTGCGGCAATATCCGATTATGTGCTTTTCGCGCGGTGTGTTGCCTCACCAGGACGGACGATTCTCGACGTGCGGGCGTGTTCCGCGCGCCGGACGGTCTTTCCGGGAGGTGTTTTCTCGCCGATCCACCGGGGACAGGCCCCGGGCACCTCCCGCGGAGGATCACATGCGAAACCAACGTGCCCTGGCGGCCGCGTGCACCGCGGTCGCCGTGCTCGGGTTCGCCGCCCCGGAAGCCGTCCCGCAAGGTATGGGCAACGGCGGCGGCCCGTACCACAACAACGCGGGCCTCGGCCCGGACGACGGCATCTCCGGCATCGACGGCAACCTCGACATCCCCGATCACTTCAACGACACCGCGAGCCACGGCCGCGCCCCGGCCCACGGGGACGACTCCGGTCAGGGCGACGACAACGGGGACGGCGGCCGGGGTGACGACTCCGACCGTCGTGGCGACAGCCTCGGCCGGGGTGACGACTCCGACCGCCGTGGCGAGAGCCTCGGCCGGGGTGACGACTCCGACCGCCGTGGCGAGAGCCTCGGCCGGGGTGACGACTCCGGCCAGGACGGCGACTTCGCCGACAGCGCGGACGACTTCGGCGGCGGTGGTGACGACGGCCCCCGGAACATCGTCGCCAAACCCGGCGTGCTTCCGGCCGGCGGGCGGCTCGCCGTCACCGTGGACGGCTGCCACGGCGGCACCATCTCCTCCCCCGCCTTCCGCACCACCCAGTTCAACGCCTTCCAGGACGACACCGCGCGCGGCACCATCAACGTCGACCGTGACGCACGTCCCGGCCGGTACGAGATCAGGATCCGCTGCGAGGGCAGGACCCTGATCCGCCCGGCCGCGTTCACCGTGCTCGGCGGTGTCCAGGGCGGTGTCGGCGGCGGCAGATCCACCGGTGCCACTCCGGTCGACATGGCCATCGGCGCCGGACTCGTGACCCTCGCGGTCGTGGGGGGCGGTGCGTTCTGGCTGCGCCGCCGGAACGAGAAGCGGACCTGACGCCCCTGCCGCCCGGCCTTCCCCAGGCCCCGAAGCCGTGCGGGGGACGTCGACACGGCAATCGCCCCGGCCCGCGGGGGAGCCGGGGCGAAGCCCTGCCGGAGATCCATGGTGTGCGGACGTTCGGGGAAACGCCCCGCGGTCGGGAGCTGTCAGGTGACCCCGGAGAACAGGTTCATGAACGGTTCCGCCGTCACCGCGATGCCCCGGCTGAAGGGGGCGTCGAAGTCCCAGATGAGGAACAGCATGAACGCGATGGTCGCGGAGAACAGCCCCGCCAGGACCAGCTCGCGCCGGGTGCGCCGGATCTGCAGCGCGAACACCATGCCGATGGTGACCACGGCCCCGGTGAGCAGGCCCCACCACACCACGGGCGGCATGGTGGCCCCGGTGGAGTCGGCACGGGCGTTGCGGGCCTGGTCGGCGGCGGTCATCTGGTCCAGCAGCGGCTGGTAGGCCTGCGCCTCGAAGTCGCTCCTGGGCCGGTAGTCGGTGACGTCCTGGCGGACCTTCTGCAGCAGCTGCGCGCCGCGGTCGGTGACGCGCTCGTCGTGCGCCATCGTCCGCCACTCGTGGTGGACGACATAGCTGACATAGGTGTTGACATCGTGGCGGACCTTGTCACGGACGTCGGGCGGGTAGACCCGGACCCGCTCCGAGATCTCGTGCAGCGCCTGGGCCTCGGACTGCACATGGTCCTGCGCGGAGCTGCGGGCCTCCCACACGCCCGCGATGGCAAGGCCCAGGACGATCGCGTACACGACACCGATCCACATCGTCATGTACTCGATGACGTCCGGGGTCTCGCTGGGATCCTCGTCCTCGGGGGCGCGCTTGTGCCGCACGACGGTGACGATCACCACCACGGCGCAGGCCGCCAGCATCGCGAGGACGAGAACAAGCCAATCCGGCAACGGATACCTCCAGAAGGTGAGCGGGGCCGGCGCGTCAGCGCGGGCGCAGGGCCGCGACGGCGACGATCGCCGGAACGGTGATGAGCAGGACGTAGACGACCGGTGTGGTGCGGCCGGGCGCGACATGCGCGGCGGTGTGGGGGTGGTACGCCGGATAGCTCACCGGCGTCGCCGAGGGCCGTGGGACGATCCTCGGCTTCGGCTCGGGTGCCGGCGGTGGCGTGGGGGTGGGTGTCGGGGTCGGCCGCGGGGCCGGTGGAGCCGGGGCGGGTGGGTCCGCCGGCTTCGGTTTCGGGATGGGTCTCGGCGCCGGACGCGGCGTCGGCTTCGGCGGTGGCGGCGTCGGAGTCGGAGTCGGCTTGGGCACCGGGGTCGGTGTGGGTGTGGGCGGGTCGGGCGTCGTACAGGGTGGCGGCGGGGACGGCCAGTGGTCGCCGGCGTAGGCCACCGCCACCGTGCCGTCCGGCCCCGTGGAGGCGTACGCGCAGGCGTCGGCCGACGCGCTGCCGGCCGGGCAGCCCACCAGGGTCCAGGTCAGCGCCGCCAGGGCCAACGCCCGTGCGGCGGGCGCGCATCGGGTCACTTCGGGTCCATGCACGCCAAGATCATGGGGTGCGGAACCCGGTCGTACGCCGTAGTGCGCCGGGATTGCTCCGAAGGGAGGACATAGTGCGATCCGTGGTTTGACGCGAAGAAAGGCGCTGTTGGTGCGGTACACACGCCCGTACGAGACCCGCTCACCGGCACGTGCGGCGGCACGGATCACAGCATGCGGAAAGAATTTCCCGAAGAACTTCCCCTCCCCGTTGAACGCTCCGGCCCCCTCCGTGCGTACCCATGGCCGTGCGGCGGCGCGGCAGAGCGCTGCAACATCCAGGCGAATATGGGGAGTTGGACATGAAGACCTCCTGGCGGACCGCCTCACTGGTGGCCACAGCCGCTGCGGTGCTGGCGCTGACGACGGCGTGCGGTCAGGACAACAGCACCACCCCGGCATCGGCGGCCCAGAACGTCGGCGCCACCGCGCCCGCGGGCAGCCCGACCACCGGCGCCGGTGTCGGCACCGGATCGGGCAACGGCTACGGCGCCGACGGCAACCAGAGCTCCAGCTCCCCGACCCCGGCCGCCCCCGCGGGCAAGCTCACCGTGGCCACCAACCCCGACCTGGGCAGCGTGGTGACCGACGGCTCCGGCCTCACCCTCTACCGGTTCGACAAGGACACCGCCAACCCGCCCAAGTCGAACTGCGCCGGCGACTGCGCCACCACCTGGCCGCCGGTGCCCGCCGACGACGCCACGGCCGGCGCCGGCATCGACAAGGCGCTGCTCGGCGAGGTCACCCGCGCCGACGGCAGCAAGCAGCTCACCATCGGCGGCTGGCCCGCCTACCGCTACGCCAAGGACGTCAACGCCGGGGACGTCAACGGCCAGGGCGTGGGCGGCAAGTGGTTCGCGCTGGCCCCGAACGGCAAGAAGGCCTCCCTGGCCGCCCTGCCCGGTCTGTCCGTCCGCAAGGACCCCAAGCTGGGCGACATCGTCGTCGACAAGAACGGCATGACGGTCTACCGCTTCCTCAAGGACAAGGCCTGGCCGAAGTCCGTCTCCAACTGCACCGGGGCCTGCCTGCAGAAGTGGCCGGCCGTCGGCATCGTCAAGCCCGAGGACACCCAGGGCGTCAAGAAGAAGGGGCTGATGGGCTTCACCCGGCCCGACGGCGTCAAGCAGATGACGGTCAACTGCTGGCCGATCTACACCTTCTCCGGGGACAAGGCCCCCGGCGACACCAACGGTCAGGGCGTCGGCGGCACCTGGTACGCCGTCTCGCCCGACGGCAAGCCGGTCGGCGCGCCGGGCAACTAGATCACCTCCCCAGGGTCGATCGCCCCGCCCGGCCCGGAGCGCCACCGAAGGTCCGCCCCCTCCGCACCGCACGGAGGGGGCGGACCGTTGTTTTGTGCCGGAAATCCGTCACGCAGCGGTGTCATACGGGAACTTGCCGCAGGCAGTGGCGGGGAACGGACGGTCAATTTCCGTTTTGGGTCGCTCCTTCGCCGGGCGATCAGTAGCCTCAGCTCGAACACCGGATCGCCTGTCCCTGTCCCCTACCCTTGGAGAGATACATGGAGCGCCCCGCCTGGGCCCCACGGAGCATCGACATCACGGTGCCGAGCGTCTCGCGGATCTACGACTACTACCTGGGCGGCTCGCACAACTTCGAGGTGGACCGGGAAGCGGCCCGCAAGGCGATGGAGTTCATGCCGGGCCTGCCGAAGATCATGCAGGCCAACCGGGCGTTCATGCGCCGTGCCGTGCGGTTCGCGGCCGGGGAGGGCATCACCCAGTTCCTCGACGTCGGCTCCGGCATCCCGACCTTCGGCAACGTCCACGAGGTGGCCCAGGCCGCCGTACCGGGCGCCCACGTGGTCTACGTCGACCACGACCCGGTCGCCGTCGCGCACAGCCAGGCGGTGCTGGCCGGGAACGACGAGGCGGACGTGGTCGCGGCGGACCTGCGCAAGCCGCAGGAGATCCTCTCCAGCCCCCAGGTGGAGCGGCTGATCGACCGGAACCGGCCAGTTGCCCTCCTTCTCGTTGCCATACTGCACTTCGTGGAAGACGCGGACGACCCCTACGGTGCGGTGGCCGAGCTGCGCGACGCGCTCGCGCCCGGCAGCCTGCTGATCCTCACCCATGCCTCGTACGAGGGAATCCCGGTGCCCGCCGAGCGGGCCGAGGGCGCGGTGGACGTATACAAGGACATTCGCAATCCGCTCATCATGCGCTCGCGCGACGACATCGCGCGGTTCTTCGAGGGGTACGACATGGTGGAACCGGGACTGGTGCCGATGCCGCACTGGCGGCCGGAGTCGGCGCCTCAGGACGAGGACCCGTTCGCCTTCTCCGGATTCGCCGGCGTGGGGCGTACGGCGTGAGCGCCGAGCCGGACGGGCCGGAGGACAGACTGCGCCGGTTCACGACGATCTGGAGCCGGGCGGTCTACCCCGTGACCTCCACGTCGCTGACCCGAGCCGAGTTCGAGGAACAACTGCTTCCGCTCGCACGCCGGTTGAGTGGGCTGCTGCGGGCGCACGGCTTCGACGCGGACGGCGCGAAGGCGGTCGGCGCCGCCCTGGTCGGCGCGCACTGCACCGACCCCGAGGCACTCACCCGCACCCTGGACTGCGTGGACGCCTACCTGGTGCTGTACTGCGCCGAGGACGGCCCCCAGGACGAACCGCGGCTGCGCTGCTCGCGGTTGCAGCACGCGATGGCCGCCGGATACGCCGAGGCGCTGCGCGAACGCACCCTCGCCGAGCAGGAGTCCATCGCCCAGGCCGCGCTCCGGGCCCAGGGCGTGGTCGCGCAGGCGCTGCACGCAAGCGAGGCCCGCTTCCGCGCGGTCTTCGAGGGCGCCGCCATAGGGATCGGCATCGCCGACCTCGACGGCAACGTCCTGCAGGTCAACCAGGCGCTGCTGCGCATGTTCGGGCAAACCGACCACGCCCTGCGCGGCCGCCGCGTCCAGGACTGGGTGCACCCCGAGGACGCGCCGCAGACCTGGAAGCTCTACGACGAACTCGTCCGCGGCGAGCGCGAGCACTACCACCTCGAAAAGGCCTTCAACCGCCCCGACGGCACGGTGCTGTGGACCAACCTCACGGTCTCCCTGCTGCGCGACGCCGACGGCGCCCCGCAGTACCAGCTCGCCCTCATGGAGGACACCACCGAGCGCCGGCTGCTCAACCTCCGGCTGCGCTACGAGGCCACCCACGACGCGCTCACCGGACTGCCCAACCGCAGCCTGTTCTTCGAGCGCCTGGAGAAGGCCCTGAACGCGGGTGAGGGCCAGCGCTTCGGCCTGTGCTACCTCGACCTGGACGGCTTCAAGACCATCAACGACAGCCTCGGGCACGCCGCCGGCGACCGGCTGCTGGTGGAGGTCGCCGACCGGCTGCAGTCCTGTGCGACCGCCCCCGGTGAGATGGTCGCCCGGCTCGGCGGCGACGAGTTCGTGGCCCTCACCACCGGTCCGGGCACCGAGCGCAAGGTGGACGAGCTCGCCGAGCGCATCATGAACGCCCTCGTCACGCCCGTCAGCATCGACGGCCGTGACCTGCTGGTGCGCGGCAGCCTCGGCATCGTCGAGGGCCCGGCGGGCGAGCGCACGGCGGCGGAGGTCCTGCGCAGTGCCGACATCACCATGTACCGGGCCAAATCGGCGGGCGGCAACCGCTCCGAACTCGCCGACCCTGAGGCCGACGCCCGCGCGATCACCCGCCACGGCCTGACCACGGCCCTGCCCACGGCCCTGGAGCGCGGCGAGTTCTTCATCGAGTACCAGCCGCTGGTCCACCTCGGCGACGGCAGCGTCCGGGGCGCCGAGGCCCTCGTCCGCTGGCTGCACCCGCAGCACGGCGTCCTCGGCCCCGACCGCTTCATCCCGCTCGCCGAGCACACCGGCCTGATCGTCCCGCTCGGCCGCTGGGTCCTGGAGGAGTCCATCCGCCAGGCCCGCGCCTGGCGAGAACGCCACGGTGAGGAGACCACCGCCGGTCCGCTGCGCATCAACGTCAACCTCTCGCCGTGCCAGCTCAGCCATCCGGGCCTGGTGCAGGACACCGTCGACATCCTCGAGCGCGCGGGCGTCGCCCCGGACGCCCTGTGCCTGGAGGTCACCGAGTCCGCGCTCATCGGCGCCGACGACGACCTGCTCAAACCCCTGCACCGGCTGGCCGAGATGGGCGTCGACATCGCCCTGGACGACTTCGGCACCGGCTACTCGAACCTGGCGAATCTGCGCCGCCTCCCGGTGCGCATCCTCAAACTGGACCGCTCCTTCACCCGGGGCATGCAGCAGTTCCCCGCCGACCCCGTCGACCTCAAGATCGTCGAGGGGATCGTCACCCTCGCCCACAGCCTCGACCTCGCGGTCACCGTCGAGGGCGTGGAAACCGGCGCCCAGGCCGAACAACTCCGGATACTGGGCTGCGACACGGCCCAGGGCTGGTACTACGCCAGGCCGGGCCCACCGGATCGCCTGCACGACCTGGCCTTGGTGGACGCAACGGGCTGAGCCTTTCAAAGAGGGGCAGCGCAGTTCCCCGAGGGGCGCGGGGAACTGCGCGAACAACCACGACGAACGGAAAGCCCGAAACGGCGATTCGAAGGCAGACGCATCCGAAAATAAACACCCTCACCGCTCAAGAAGCATCCGCTGCAACTCCCGCGCAGCCCGAGGCGGAGCCACATCGCTGCGGTGAGCCAAGGCGATGACCCGCTGCAACCCCGGCCGTGCCAACGGCGTGACCCGCAGCCCCTGGCCCGCCCGGGTGGCGACCATCCGCGGCACCACAGCGACACCGAGCCCCGCCCGCACGAACCCCAACACCGCATCCATCTCACCCCCCTCGACACCGAACTCCGGCTCGAACCCGGCGGCGCGACACGCCGCCACGGTCAGCTCCCGCAGGTCGTACCCGTGCCGGAACATCACCAGCCGCTCGCCCTCCAGGTCGGCGATGTGCACCACCCGCCCGCCCCGCCCGGGAGCCGGTGCCTCGGGCGAGGACACCACCACCAGCTCCTCCCGCAGCAGCTCCACCGTCGACAGCGCGGGCGCGGGAGTCGGCAGTGGCAGCACGATCAGCGCGAGATCGAGCGCGCCGCGCGCCAGCTCCCGCACCAGGTCGTGCGAGCCGCCCTCCTCGATCAGGAGCTGGATGCCGGGGTAGCGGTCGTGGAAGGCGCGCAGCACATCCGGCAGCAGGCCCGTGCACAGACTCGGCGTCGCCCCCAGCCGCACCCGGCCGCGCCGCAGCTGCACCAGCTCCTGCACCTCGTACCGGGCGGTGTCGGCGTCGGCCAGGATCCGCCGGGCCAGCGGCAGCAGCGCCTCGCCGGCGTCGGTGAGCGTGATGTTGCCCCGGGCGCGCAGGAACAGATCCGCGCCGAGCTCCCGCTCCAGCGCCTTGATCTGCTGGGACAGCGATGGCTGGGCGACGTGCACCAGCTCGGCGGCCCGGGTGAAGTGCCGGGTCTCGGCGACGGCGACGAAGTACTGGAGCTGCTGGAACTGCATCCTGCAACGATAGCTCCTGTCTATGGAAACGAGCCGGACCATGTCTTGGACTGATGGGGTTCTGCCGCCCTAGCGTGCTGGCCATGGCTCTGGCAACGCGGACGGACCGACGGCCGTCCATGGCGCGCACGATGTGGGACTCCTCCGTCGGCAAGAAGACGGTGATGGCCGTCAGCGGCCTGATCATGCTGCTGTACCTGGTCGCGCACATGATCGGGAACCTGAAGATCTACTTCGGGGCGGGCGAGTTCAACCACTACGCCCACTGGCTGCGCACCATCGGCGAACCCTTCATGCACTACGAGTGGACGCTCTGGCTCATCCGGATCGTCCTCGTCGTCGCCGTGGTCGCCCACGCCACCTCCGCGTACCAGCTCAGCCGCCGCGACATCAGGGCGCGGCCCAGCAAGTACGTGCACACCAAGCCCCGGGCGAGCTACGCCACCCGCACGATGCGCTGGGGCGGCATCATCCTCGGCCTGTTCATCGTCTGGCACATCCTGGACCTGACCACCGGCACCGTGCACTCCGGCGGCTTCCAGGCGGGCCACCCGTACCAGAACGTGGTCGACACCTTCTCGACCTGGTACGGCGACGTCATCTACATCGTCGCGATGCTCGCGCTCGGCCTGCACATCCGGCACGGCTTCTGGAGTGCCGCGCAGACCCTCGGGGTCGGCAGCCGCGCCCGGGACCGCGCCCTGAAGACCATCGCCAACGTCCTCGCGCTGCTGCTCACGGCCGGTTTCATCGCCGTACCCGTGGGCGTCATGACCGGAGTGGTGAGCTGACATGACCGAATACGTGAACTACGCGACGGGCGAGCCGGTCACCGACTCCAAGGCCCCGTCCGGACCGATCCACGAGCGCTGGGACAAGCGCCGCTTCGAGGCCAAGCTGGTCAACCCCGCCAACCGGCGCAAGCACACGGTCATCGTGGTCGGCACCGGCCTCGCCGGCGGCTCGGCGGGTGCCACCCTGGCCGAACAGGGCTACCACGTCGTCCAGTTCTGCTACCAGGACTCGCCGCGCCGGGCCCACTCCATCGCCGCGCAAGGAGGCATCAACGCGGCGAAGAACTACCGCAACGACGGCGACTCCATCCACCGCCTCTTCTACGACACCGTCAAGGGCGGCGACTTCCGCGCCCGCGAGTCCAACGTCCACCGTCTCGCGCAGATCTCGGTCGAGATCATCGACCAGTGCGTGGCCCAGGGCGTGCCCTTCGCCCGCGAGTACGGCGGCCTGCTCGACACCCGCTCCTTCGGCGGCGTCCAGGTCTCCCGCACCTTCTACGCCCGCGGCCAGACGGGCCAGCAGCTGCTGCTGGGCGCCTACCAGGCCCTCAGCAGGCAGATCGCCGCGGGCAACGTGGAGATGCACCCGCGGACCGAGATGCTGGACCTGATCGTCGTGGACGGCAGGGCGCGGGGCATCGTCGCCCGCGACCTGATCACCGGGCGCGTCGACACGTACTTCGCCGACGCCGTCGTACTCGCCAGCGGCGGTTACGGAAACGTCTTCTACCTGTCGACCAACGCCATGAACTCCAACGCGACCGCGATCTGGCGGGCGCACCGGCGCGGCGCGTACTTCGCCAACCCCTGCTTCACGCAGATCCATCCCACCTGCATTCCGCGCACCGGCGACCACCAGTCCAAGCTGACGCTGATGAGCGAGTCGCTGCGCAACGACGGCCGGATCTGGGTGCCCAGGGCCAAGGGCGACACCCGCCCGCCGAACCAGATCCCCGAGGACGAGCGCGACTACTACCTGGAGCGCATCTACCCGTCCTTCGGCAACCTGGTCCCGCGGGACATCGCCTCCCGCGCCGCGAAGAACGTCTGCGACGAGGGCAGGGGAGTGGGCCCCGGCGGCCAGGGCGTCTACCTGGACTTCGCCGACGCCATAAAGCGGATGGGCCGCAAGGCGGTCGAGGCCAAGTACGGCAACCTCTTCGACATGTACCAGCGGATCACCGACGAGGATCCGTACGAGGTGCCGATGCGGATCTACCCGGCCGTGCACTACACGATGGGCGGCCTGTGGGTCGACTACGACCTGCAGACCACCATTCCGGGCCTGTTCGCGATCGGCGAGGCCAACTTCTCCGACCACGGCGCCAACCGGCTCGGCGCCTCCGCGCTGATGCAGGGCCTGGCCGACGGCTACTTCGTGCTCCCGGCCACCATCAACGACTACCTGGCCCGCAACCCGCATCAGGAGACGGTGACGGCCGAACACCCCGCGGTCCAGGAGGCGTTGGGCGAGACCGAGGACCGGCTGAACCTGCTGCTGTCCGTCGACGGCGACCGTACCCCCGACTCCTTCCACCGGGAACTCGGCGAGCTGATGTGGGAGTTCTGCGGCATGGCCCGCACCGACGCCGGACTGCGCAAGGCGCTGGAGCGCATCCCGCAGATCCGCGAGGAGTTCTGGCGGCGCATCAAGGTGCCCGGCACCGGCGAGGAGTTCAACCAGTCGCTGGAGAAGGCCAACCGGATCGTCGACTACCTGGAGCTGGCCGAGCTGATGTGCCTCGACGCGCTGCACCGCGCCGAGTCCTGCGGCGGCCACTTCCGCGAGGAGTCCCAGACCCCGGACGGCGAGGCCGCCCGCAGGGACGACGAGTTCGGCTACGCGGCGGCCTGGGAGTTCACCGGCACCGGTGAGGCGCCCGTCCTGCACAAGGAAGACCTGGTCTTCGAGTACGTCCACCCCACCCAGCGGAGCTACGCATGAAGCTCACCCTGCGCGTCTGGCGCCAGAAGAACGCCGACGCCGAAGGCGCCATGTCCACGTACGAGGTGGACGGCATCTCGTCCGACATGTCCTTCCTGGAGATGCTGGACGTCCTCAACGAACAGCTCATCCTCGCCGGCGAGGACCCGGTCGCCTTCGACCACGACTGCCGCGAGGGCATCTGCGGCGCGTGCTCGCTCGTCATCAACGGCGACGCGCACGGGCCGGAGCGCACCACCACCTGCCAGCTGCACATGCGGTCCTTCAAGGACGGCGACACGATCGACATCGAGCCGTGGCGGGCGGCGGCCTTCCCGGTGATCAAGGACCTGGTCGTCGACCGGTCCGCGTTCGACCGGATCATCCAGGCCGGCGGCTATGTCACCGCGCCGACCGGGTCCGCGCCGGAGGCGCACGCCACGCCGGTGCCCAAGGCCGACGCCGACTTCGCGTTCGAGCACGCGGAGTGCATCGGCTGCGGCGCGTGTGTCGCCGCCTGTCCCAACGGCGCGGCCATGCTGTTCACCTCCGCCAAGGTCAACCACCTCAACGTCCTGCCCCAGGGGGCACCCGAGCGGGAGACGCGGGTGCTGGACATGGTGGCGCAGATGGACGAGGAGGGGTTCGGCGGATGCACGCTGACGGGTGAGTGCGCGACCGCCTGCCCCAAGGGGATTCCGCTGGTGTCCATCACGAACATGAACAAGGAGTGGCTGAGGGCCACCCGGAAGGTGGCGAAGAGGTAGCGCCCCCTTGAGGAGGAAACGTTCGTCGCACAGGCGAACGGGCGGGGCCGGCGATGGTGCTCACCGGCCCCGTCTGGCTTTCCGTGATCGCCGGGAGCCCGGCGTTCAGCATTCCCACATCCGCTCTCCTGCCGGCGGTCACACGCAGGCCAACCGGCGTCGGAAGAACAGGTACGGCGGCCGTATCGCCACCTGCCCGCCGCCCCCGTCGCCGAACCGGCCCGTGACCAGGAGAGAGCCATGACCGGCGTTTCCACCCTCGACCGCCCCCCACAGCCCGCGGCGCCGACGCGCTACACCGTCACCCTCGCCCGTGACGAGGACGAGGTACGTGCCGCGCAGCGGCTGCGGCACGACGTCTTCGCCGGTGAGATGGGGGCCCTGCTGGCCACGCCGCAGCCGGGACACGACGTCGACGCCTTCGACGCCTACTGCGACCACCTGCTCGTCCGCGACACCGTCACCGGGCAGGTCGTCGGCACCTACCGGCTGCTGTCGCCGGAGCGGGCCGCGGTCGCCGGCCGGCTCTACTCGGAGGGCGAGTTCGAGCTCACCGCGCTCGATGCGATCAGGCCGGGCCTGGTCGAGGTCGGCCGCTCCTGTGTGCACCCCGACCACCGCGACGGCGCCGTCATCAGCCTGATCTGGGCCGGGATAGCCCGCTACATGACCGACCGCGGCCACGAGTGGCTGGCGGGCTGCTGCTCGGTACCGCTCGCCGACGGCGGCGCCCTCGCGACGGCCACCTGGGAGCGGGTGCGTGCCAAGCACCTCGCGCCCGAGGGGTTCCGGGTACGGCCGCTGCTGCCGTGGATCCCGAACGCCGAGACCCCGGCCGGGCACAGCGAGCTGCCGGCCCTGCTGCGCGGCTACCTGCGCCTGGGCGCCTGGGTGTGCGGCGCGCCCGCGCACGACCCGGACTTCGGGGTCGCCGACCTGTACGTGCTGCTGTCGATGCGCCGGGTCAACCCGCGTTATCTGCGGCACTTCCTCTCCCTCGCGCCGGCCTGATGAGCGTCTGGCTGCCCAGCGCGCCCTGCACCCCGGGCGCCTGCGTGGAGGGGGCCCGGACCGCCGCGGCCGTACCCCGGGCCGTGCTGCGGCTGACCGCGGTCGCGGTCCTGGTGCTGGCCGGGCTGGTGCTGTCCCCGCTCGGCGGGAGGATCCCCGCCGCGTGGGTCAGGCGGTGGTGCCGGGGGATCGTACGGGCCATGGGAGTCCGGGTCCGCATCACCGGCACCGCCGCACCGGACGGCGGGCTGCTGCTGGTCGCCAACCATGTCTCATGGCTGGACATCCCGCTGCTGGCCGCCGTACGCCCCGCCCGGATGCTCGCCAAGACCGAGATCCGGCAGTGGCCGGTCGCGGGCCCGCTGGCCGCGCGTGGCGGGGCCCTGTTCATCGAGCGGGACCGGATCCGCGCCCTGCCGGAGACGGTCGCCCGGATCGCCGAGGCGCTGCGCGAGGGCGCGGCCGTCGCCGCGTTCCCCGAGGGCAGCACCTGGTGCGGCCGGGCCCACGGCCGCTTCCACCGGGCCGTCTTCCAGGCGGCGCTCGACGCCGGGGTGCCTGTGCAGCCCGTGCGGCTCCGCTACACGCAGGAGGGCGGAACGGCCAGTACGGCCGCCGCGTTCGTCGGCGAGGACACCCTGCTGGCCTCCCTGTGGCGGGTGGCCCGTTTCCGGGGCCTGATCGCGGAGGTGGAGGTGCGGCCGGCGATCCCGGCGGGCGCCCACCCCGACCGCCGAGCCCTCGCCCGTGCCGCCCAGCCGGTGGCCGCGGAGTCGGCCTGGACCCACGCGGCCATGGTCACCCAACTCACGACAGAATGCCGGGTATGAGTAGATATGAGGGAAGTGGGAACGCGGAGAGTGCACATTACTACTCCCTGAGGAGCGTGTGCCCATGTCGACGGGAACGCTTCTGGCGATCATCATTCCGATCGTGGTGGTGATCGCGCTGGCCGCTGTGGCGGTCGCACTGCTGATGCGACGGCGTCACCTCCGCGAGCGCTTCGGTCCGGAGTACGAACGGACGGTCGAGGGATCCGACAGCCGACTCGCCGCCGAGCGTGAGCTCCGGGAGCGCGAGAGGCGACACGACTCGCTGGAGATCAAACCACTGCCCCCCGTCTCACGGGACCGCTACGCGCGGGAGTGGACCAGTGTCCAGGAGGAGTTCGTCGACCGGCCGGAGGACGCGGTGCACGACGCCGACCGGCTGGTGACGTCCCTCATGCACGAGCGCGGATACCCGACCGAGGGGTTCGAGCAACAGATGAAGGACCTGTCGGTGGAGCACGGCGCCACGCTGGAGCACTACCGGGCCGCGCACGAGGTGGAGACCCTCTCCACCCGCAGGCAGGCGACGACCGAGCAGTTGCGGGGTGCCATGGTGCACTACCGCTCCCTGTTCGACGAGTTGCTCTCCGACGGCGGCGGCCGGGCGCGACCCGCCCGGACCTGACCGCGATCACGACCCGCAGCGGAACGCCATGCAGAGAAACGAGGACCCGGACCGCACCACCGGTGGCCTGTCCACCGAGGACCTGGCCCAGCCGGCCGACACCGGCGCGGGTGCCGAGCCGGAGGACACCTCCCCGCAAGCCCCTGTCTACCCGGGTGAGGGCACCGGGACGCCGAGCGAGGGCGACACGTCCGTCACCGGTGGAGCCGATGCCGAGGTCGCGGCGTCCGAGGCCCCGCAGACCACCGGCGCGTCGGACGACGAGACCCCGCAGCTGCTGACGGACGACGACGAGCGGGCCTTCCGCGACCGCTGGCAGACGATCCAGAACAGGTTCGTGGACGATCCCCGCGAGGCCGTGCACGACGCCGACACTCTGGTCGCGGACGTCATGCAGACCCTGGCCTCCACCTTCGCCCAGCACAAGAAGGATCTGGAAGGGCAGTGGAGCCGGGGCGATAAGGTGGACACGGAGGAACTCCGCGGAGCGCTGCGGCGCTACCGTTCCTTCTTCAACCGCCTGCTCAGTACCTGAGACACCGACCCGCCACCCGCTGGCGCCCTGTCCGGTCTCAGGGCATCACCCGCGCCAGATAAGGCGCCGTCGCACTGCCCGCCGCACGCGCCACCCGTTCCGGCGGGCCGGACGCCACGATGCGGCCGCCCCGGTCGCCGCCGCCGGGGCCCAGGTCGATGACCCAGTCGGCGCCCGCGACCACGGTCATGTCGTGCTCGACCACGACGACGGTGTGCCCGGCGTCGACCAGCCCGTGCAGGCGGTCCATCAGTACCTCCACGTCGGCCGGGTGGAGCCCGGTGGTGGGCTCGTCCAGCAGGTAGAGGGTGTGGCCGCGCCGGCCGCGCTGCAGCTCGCTCGCCAGCTTGATCCGCTGCGCCTCACCGCCGGACAGCTCGGTCGCCGGCTGCCCGAGCCGCAGATAGCCCAGGCCGACGTCGAGGAGTGTGCCGAGACTGCGCGCGGCGGCCGGGATGTCGGCGAAGAACTCCGCCGCGGCCTCCACCGTCAGATCGAGCACCTCGGCGATAGTGCGCTTCCGGTAGGTGACCTCCAGGGTCTCGGGGTTGTAGCGGGCCCCGCCGCAGCCCGGGCAGGGTGCGTAGGTGCTCGGCAGGAACAGCAGCTCGACGCTGACGAAGCCCTCGCCCTGGCAGGTCTCGCAGCGCCCACCGGACACGTTGAAGGAGAACCGGCCGACGCCGTACCCGCGGGCCCGCGCCTCCTCGGTGCCTGCGAACACCTTGCGTACGACGTCGAACAAGCCGGTGTAGGTGGCCAGGTTGGAGCGCGGGGTGCGCCCGATCGGCCTCTGGTCGACCCGGACCAGCCGGTCCACGCCCGTCAGGTCCTCCGTCAACTCGCCGATCAGCGTGGACTTTCCGGAACCGGAGACCCCGGTGACGGCGGTGAACGCGCCGAGCGGGAACTCGGCCGTCACCGCGCGCAGGTTGTGCCGGGTCACCGGGCCCACCGTCAACCAGCCGCGTGGGGAGCGCACTTCACGGGCGGGCCCCGGTGACTCGTCGAAGAGGAAGGCCGCTGTGGCCGACTCCTCGACCGACGCCAGCTCGGCCGGCGGCCCGCTGTACAGCACGCGGCCGCCGTGCTCGCCCGCGCCGGGGCCCACGTCCACCAGCCAGTCGGCGCCGCGCACCACCTCCAGGTGATGCTCGACCACGAACACCGAGTTGCCCGCTGCCTTCAGCCGGGCCAGCACGGTCAGCAGCGCCTCGGTGTCCGCCGGGTGCAGTCCGGCGGACGGCTCGTCCAGGACGTAGACGACGCCGAACAGCCCGGAGCGCAACTGTGTGGCGAGGCGCAGCCGTTGCAGCTCGCCCGCCGACAGGGTGGGCGTGGAGCGGTCGAGGCTGAGATAGCCGAGGCCCAGTTCGACGACCGGCGCGATCCGGGACTTCAGGTCCTCGGTGAGGACCCGTGCGGTCTCGGTGCGGCCGGCCGGCAGCGCCGCCAGGTCGGTCAGCGGCAGCGCGGCGAGTTCGGCGATGGTCCGGCCGTCGAAGGTCACGGCCAGCGCCTCCGGCCGCAGCCGGCTGCCCCCGCACACCGCGCAGGGCGCGCTGGTGAGGAACCGTTCCGCCTTCGCCCGCAGCGACGCCGACCTGGTCTCGGAGAACGTCTTGAGCACATACCGGCGGGCGCTCATGTACGTGCCCTGGTACGGCCGTTGGATGCGGTCGGCGTCCCGGACGGGGTGCACGGTGACGACGGGCTGCTCGTCGGTGAACAGGATCCACTCCCGCGCCTGCGCGGGCAGCTCGCGCCAGGGCCGGTCCACGTCGTGGCCGAGCGCATCGAGGATGTCGCGCAGGTTCTTGCCCTGCCAGGCACCCGGCCAGGCGGCGATCGCGCCCTCACGGACGGACAGCGCGGGATCCGGGACCAGCAACTCCTCCGTGGTGTCGTGCACCTGCCCCAGGCCGTGGCACTCCGGGCAGGCACCGGCCGCCGTGTTCGGCGAGAACGCGTCCGAATCGAGCCGCTGGGCGCCCGGCGGGTAGTCCCCGGCCCGGGAGAACAGCATGCGCAGGGAGTTGGAGAGATGGGTGACCGTGCCCACCGAGGAACGCGAGGTGGGGGCCGCCCGGCGCTGCTGCAGCGAGACCGCGGGCGGCAGCCCGGTGATCTCGCCGACCCGGGGCGCCCCGACCTGGTGGATCAGCCGGCGCGCATATGGCGCGACCGACTCGAAGTACCGCCGCTGTGCCTCGGCGTAGATCGTGCCGAACGCCAGGGAGGACTTGCCCGATCCGGACACGCCGGTGAACACGGCCAGTACGTCCCGCGGGATGTCCACGTCGACGCCCTTGAGGTTGTGCTCACGGGCGCCACGGACCCGGACGCAGGGGTCGTACGGCTCGTGCGGGCTGTGCATGGGGGGACACTCTATCCGCCCCCGTGCGCTACGACTGCGGCGGGTTGTCCCGGTTCGGCCGGGTGCCGAACTCGTCCCTCAGCTTGTCCTGCCCGGCGTCGACCTGCGACTGGTACGTGTTCCCGGTCCGCTGGTCGATGTAGTCGCCGCCCTTGTCGATGCCCTTGTCGGCCATGCCCTCATGGCCCTTGAGCATGCCCTTGATCTTGTCCATGAAGGACATGGCAGCCCTCCTCGTCGCTCGCGGCTTCCCCTCCCAGGGTCACCGGCCCCGGCCGGGTCCGCATCTCGGGGCCGCGGGGCCGTGGGGCCTTGAGCCGCCCCGCCTCAGCGGCCCGGTGCGAACAGCGCGGCGAGCCGCCGGTGGGAGTCCAGCAGGGCCGTACGGTCGTAGGTGCTGGTGGTCACCAGCACCTCGTCGGCCCCCGTCTCCTTCAGCACCGTCTCCAGCTCGTGTGCGACCTGGTCCTCGGTGCCGGCGATGTGCCCGGCGAGCGAGGCCTCGTAGAAGTCGCGCTCCTTCGCGGTCATCGGGCGGGCCTCGATCTCCTCGGCCGGGGCGAGCGGCGGAAAGGTGCCGTGGGTGCGTGAGTAGGCCATGGACCAGGCCTCGGGGGCGAGCAGCCGCCGCGCCTCCTCCTCGGTGCCGGCGACCGCGACCGTCCCGGAGATCACGACATACGGCTCCGACGCCCAGCGGGAGGGGCGGAACAGGGAGCGGTACTGGTCGATGCCGCGCAGCATCCTCTCCCGGCCGCGCAGATCGCCGACCACCATCGGCACTCCGGCACGTGCCGCGATCCGCGCGCCCTCGCCCATGGCCAGCACGAACGGCGGCACCCGCAGCCCTTCGGCGGGACGTGCCCGCACCCCGGTCGGCGAGCCGCCCTCGAACCAGCCCAGCAGCTCGCCCAGCTGGGCCGCGAAGTCCTCGGCGACCTCCCGGTCCCGGCCGAGAGCCTTGCGCACCCCGTCGGTGAAGCCGACCGAACGCCCGAGCCCCATGTCGATCCGGCCGGGGAACAGGGACTCCAGGACGCCGAACTGCTCGGCGACGACGAGCGGTTGGTGGTTGGGCAGCATCACGCCGCCGGTGCCGACCCGGATCGTCCGGGTGGCCGAGGCGACCGCGGCGGCCAGCACGGTCGGCGCGGAACCCGCGACACCGGGCACCCCGTGGTGCTCCGACACCCAGAAACGGTGATAGCCGAGCGCCTCCGCCTCCCGCGCCAGTGCGACGGTGTCCCGCAGCGCCTCGGCGGGCGGATGCCCCTCGCGGGTGCGGGAACGGTCGAGGACGGAGACGCGGGTCCGGGCGATCACTGTGCTGCTCACAGAAGGTTCAACGCCCTGGCGAGCCCGGAATTCCTGGCTCGCCGGCTCCTGGCTAAGGTGGCTCCGTGACCGACAGCAGCAGCCGCCCGCTCGCCGTGTTCGACCTGGACAACACCCTGGCCGACACCGCGCACCGGCAGCACTTCCTGGAGGTACGGCCGAAGGACTGGGCCGCGTTCTTCGCCGCCGCGCCCGCGGACCCGCCCCTCGCCGAGGGCATCGCGCTCGCCGTGGAGAGCGCCCGCGAGTGCGAGGTGCTGTATCTCACCGGCCGCCCCGAGCGCTGCCGGCGCGACACGCTGGACTGGCTCGCGGCCCACGGATTGCCCGAGGGGCGCCTGTACATGCGGCGCAACGCCGACCGCAGGCCCGCCCGGTTCACCAAGCTGGAGATCCTGCGCGGGCTGGCCCAGGACCGTGAGATCCGTGTCCTCGTCGACGACGACGAACTGGTCTGCGAGGACGCCGAGCGCGCCGGGTTCACCGTCGTACGCGCCCGCTGGGCCGCGAAGTCCGCGGCGCTCCAGGAGGCTCAGGAGCGGGAGGGCCGCACCTGAGCCGCGAACGGGCCTGCGCCCGTCAGGTGTCCTCGATGCGGAAGCCCACCTTCAGCCCCACCTGGTAGTGCTCGATCCGTCCGTTCTCGATCTGGCCGCGGACCTGGGTGACCTCGAACCAGTCCAGGTTGCGCAGTGTCTGGTCGGCGCGGGCGATGCCGTTGCGGATGGCCTGGTCGATGCCCTCGTGCGACGTGCCGACGATCTCGGTGACCCGGTAGGTGTGGTTCGTCATGAGGGTGCTCCTCTCGTGTCACGCCGTACTCCACCGTGCCCCATCCCCGCCACGGCCGCCCCTTGACCTCCGCATTGGTCCATACCAAAATCCAGCACACCCGTACGAGCGGTACCGCTCGTCCCCCACGCCGGGCCCCCACACCTGTCCGCATCCCCGCCAGACAGAACAGGACCCCTCGTGAGACGTCGCCTGCTCGCCCTCGTCTGTGTCACCGGTTCCCTCGTGAGCGCGTGCGGGGTGCTCCCGGGCGGCCACGAACGCAAGACGGTCACCGTGTGGCTGATGAAGGACAGCGCTTCCAGGGAGTTCCTCCAGCGCTTCACCGAGGACTTCGAGCGCACCCACAAGGACCTGCGCCTCGACATCCGCATCCAGCAATGGACCGGCATCGTCGACAAGGTCCGCACGGCGCTGAAGGACGACTCCGGCCACGGACCCGATGTCATCGAGGTCGGCAACACCCAGGTGCCGCTGTACGCCGACGGCGGCAAGCTCGCCGACCTCACGCTGGAGTCGATGCGCGACTGGGGCAAGGACACCTGGCTGCCTGCCCTCGCCCAGCCCGGCAAGGACGGCAACGCGCAGTACGGCATCCCCTGGTACGCGGCCAACCGCGTCGTCATCTACCGCAAGGACCTGTTCGAGGCGGCCGGCATCACCCGGGTGCCGAAGACCCGCGAGGAGTGGCTCGCCGACACCGAGAGGCTGAACTCCCGCGGCAACCAGGGAATTTACCTGGCCGGCCAGGACTGGTACACCCTCTCGGGGTTCATCTGGGACGAGGGCGGCGACCTCGCCCGGCAGAAGGACTACAAGTGGGAGGGCGCCCTCGACACCCCCGCCGCGCTGCGCGGCATGGACTTCTACCGGCGGCTGCAGGCGCTGGGCCGGGGCCCGGTCGGCGCCGACGAGGAACACCCGCCCCAGGCCCGGGTGTTCGCCGGCGGCAGGGTGGCGCAGATCATCGCCGTACCGGGGCTCGCCCAGTCGATCGTGCGGCAGAACCCCGATCTGCGGGGCGAGCTTGGATACTTCCCGGTGCCCGGCAAGACCGCCGCGCGGCCCGGCACCGTCTTCACCGGCGGCTCCGACCTCGTCGTCCCGGAGAACACCAGGGACCAGTTCGCCGCGACCGCGGTCGTCGGGGCGCTCGTCGGCGCCAAGTGGGACACCGAACTCGCCCGCACCATGAACTACGTGCCCAACAAGAGCACCCTGGCGGGCGCGGTCGCGGGCGAGGAGGGGGTCGCCGCCATGGCCGCGGGCGCGGCACACGGCCGGGCGACCCCCAGCACCCCTCAGTGGGCCGACGTCGAGTCCGACAACCCGATCAAGGGGTACATGACCCGGGTGCTCCAGGGCGCGGACCCGGCGACGGAGGCCCGCCGGGCCTCCGCGAGGATCACCGAGGAACTCACGCCGGACGTCTGAGCCGTCGCAGACGGGCACGGGCACGGTGTCGACCGCGGTCTGCGAGGAGCCCCGGTGCGCGCGGGATCGATCGTCAGCCGGGGCGCGTGTCCGCGTCCAGGGCCATGACGCGCGGCGTGAGGTCCGCGCCGATGGCGGTGAACCGGACCGACATGACCAGGAGTTGAGCAGCCAGGTGGTGGGCCGGTGCGCGCGTACGCGCTATGTCGCATGCACGCCGGGGCGACCGCTGGAATCGCCCGGATGGAGCAATGCGTACCTGGATCGTCACGTTGCGCCGTCAGCCACACGAGTGTTGCATGGCAGAGGAGCGAAGCGGCGTGAGGGCCCACCCGTGAAGGTCCTCGACCACGGAGATGAGACACATGTGATTGCCGGCCCACGCCCTCGGGGTCACGCCGTCCGTGGCCTGCCGGCGCCCTCCTCGAACAGGGAGATTCAGCGATGGAAATGCGCGGATCCATGCATAGCCGTCGTCAATTCCTTGGAGCCGCAGCCGCAAGTGCTGTGACGGCCCAGTTCGGCATGGGGGACAGTGCGCAGGCGCAGTCGGAATCGCCAGAGCATATGGCTCATCCCGGGGTCGATCCTGCGAAGCGGACATCCTTTGGTCCGGTGAAGCAGATCCACGCCGGGGAACTCGACGTGGGGTACGTCGAAGCCGGACCGACCCATGGGCAGGCGGTCCTGCTCATGCACGGCTGGCCCTACGACATTCACAGCTACGAGGCGGTCACGCCGTTGCTCGCAGCCAAGGGGTACCGTGTGATCGTCCCTTATCTGCGCGGCCATGGCACCACGCGATTCCTGTCGAGCAAAACGCCCAGGAACGCACAACAGTCGGCGTTCGCCGTCGACATCGTCGCGCTGATGGACGCCTTGAAGATCGACAAGGCCATTCTCGCCGGGTACGACTGGGGATCGCGAACGGGCGACATCATTGCGGCCCTCTGGCCGGAGCGCTGCAAAGCGCTGATCTCGGTGACCGGCTATCTCATTGTGAATGTCGAAGCCAACAAGATACCGACGCCACCGAAGAGTGAATGGGCGTGGTGGTATCAGTACTACTTCTCCACCGAAAGAGGCGTACTCGGCCTCCAGGAGTACCGGCGCGATCTGGCCAAACTCGTCTGGAAGTTCAACTCTCCGACCTGGAACTTCGACGAAGCGACCTTCGATCGGACCGCAGCGGCATTCAGCAACCCCGATTACGTCAGTATCGTGATCGACAACTACCGCTGGCGCCTTGGGCTCGCGAAGGGTCAGCCGCGGTATGACGAGCTGGAAAGGCGTCTGGCCGCGGCGCCGGTCATCAAGGTGCCGACGATCACCATCGACGGAGCGCACGATCCGTTCACCCCTCCGGGGAACGGGTCCGCGTATCGCAAGAAGTTCGCAGGCACGTACGCGCACCGGACCCTGGACGTGGGGCACAACGTTCCGCAGGAGGACCCGCAGGGGTTCGCGGCGGCTGTCGTGGAGGTCGACGGGTTCTGACCGGTGCGGCGCCGCGAGGGACCTACCAGGTCTGCTCGGAAGCGCGGACGAGGACCTTGTTGACGGACACCCGGCGGTCGCGCGTGACGACGAAGGCGACCGTGTCCGCGATGTCCTCGGGGCGCAGCATCTCCATCCCGGCCGGCTGCTGGTCCAGCGACGCTCTGATCTCGTCTCGCGAGTGCGTGACGAACTCGGTGTCCACCGTCCCGGGTTCGACCACGCTCACGCGCAGGCGTTGCCGCATGACCTCCTGGCGCAGGGCCTCGGTGAACCCGTTCACACCAAACTTGGTCATGCTGTAGACCGCCGTGCCCGGCCGGGCCACACGCCCCGCGGTGGAGCTGATGTTGACCAGGTCCGCGACCCGGCGGGGCGAGTCCTGCGCCGCGCGCAGCAGGTGCGGCAGCGCCGCGTGGGTGACATGGAGCAGGCCCTGGAGGTTCACCGTCAGCATGCGCTCCCATTCCTGAGCCGGCGCGTTCAGGACCGGTCCGGGCATGCCCACACCCGCGTTGTTGACGAGGATGTCCAGGCGACCGAGTTCGACCGCCACACGCTCCACGGCGGCCGTCGCCTGTTGCCGCTCCGTGATGTCGGCCTCCGCCACGAGGGCCGCCCCGCCCTCGGCGGCGAGGCTCAGGACGGTTGCCTCGCCGATGCCGCTGCTGGCGCCGGTCACCAGGGCAACGGTGTTCTGCAGACGTGCGGACATGACTGTCTCCTTGATCTGGATCGAGATCGAAGCTGGGGTGGGAAGGCGTGAGGGCGGCAACGCGGAGGCGGCCGCGCGGTGCCCGTTGCGGGCTCGCGGCTGATGGTGGTGGACGGTTCCGTCAGGCGGCCGTGGAGGCGGCCGCGAGCATGTCGAGGGAGATCTGCCACAGGCGGGCGGCGTTGTGCAGGTCCACCGCGTGGGCGGCGACTCCCCGGCGCACACCGGGCCGGTGCGGGCCGGCCTCGTTGCAGTCCTCGAAGTACCGGCCGGTTACGCCCTCGGCCAACGGAGAGGCGGCGAGCAGCACCGAGGTCGCGGCGCCCTGCTCGATGTTCTTCCAGGACACGTCGGTGCTGGTGGGGTCGAACGAGGCCGGGCTGTTGGAGATGTCCCCGATGTGGCGGCCGAGCCGGGTGCTGGTGATGCGGCCCGGGTTGAGGGCGTTGACGGCGATGAGGTCGGTTGCCCAGCGGCGGCCCGCCTCGACCGCGAACAGGACGTTGGCGGTCTTGGACTGGCTGTAGGCAGCCCACGGGTCGTAGGGGCGCTGCTCGAAGCTGATGTCGTCGAAGATCACGCCGCCGTTGACGTGGCCGACCGAGCTGACGGCGACCACGCGTGCACCGTGGGCTGCTGTCAGGGCGCTGTGCAGGCCGGTGGCGAGGGCGAAGTGGCCGAGGTGGTTGGTGGCGAACTGCATTTCCCAGCCCTCCTTCGTCCGTTCCAGCGGGGAGGCCATCACGCCGGCGTTGAGGACCAGGATGTGCAGCGGCCCTCGCCATGCCGCCACGAAGGCGTGCACCGATTTCTGGTCGGCGAGGTCGAGCGGCGCGGCGTCGACCGTTCCCCGACCGTTTGCCGGTGCGATCTCCTCCGCGACCCGCATGCCCGTGGCCAGGTCGCGGACGCCGATGGTCACCTCGGCGCCGGCGGCGGCCAGGACTCGGGCGGTTTCCTGTCCGATGCCGGAAGCGCCCCCGGTGACGATGGCGCGCCGGCCGCTGAGGTCGATGCCTGCCAGTACCTCGGCGGCGGTGGTCTGCGACCCGAACGGGGTCGTGAGGAGGCTGTCGGTCATGGGTTCTCCAGGAAGGCGACGGGGTCGGGAGGCGAGGGCGCGTCCGATGGCGCACAGCCAGGGGGTGTCGTACCCTCATATCCGGAACTGGTTCCGGTTACCTCTCCGAGATTAAGCGGAACCGGTTCCGGTTGCAAGGGTGACGAGGAAGGGAGTCGGCGGTGACCGGCATCGAGGGGGGCCCGGCGCGGTCCAGCAGGCCGCTGCGCGCCGACGCGCAACGCAATGAGGACCGGCTGCTGGAGGCGGCAGCGGCCGCGTTCGCCCGTGAGGGAGCGAGTGCGTCGGTCAAGGACATCGCCCGTGCGGCAGGTGTCGGCGTCGGCACTCTCTACCGCCGGTTCCCCTCCAAGGAGCTGCTGATCGAGGCGATCTACCGGCAAGAAGTGCAGCTCCTGTGCGAGGCGGCACAGCACCTCACCGCCACACAGTCACCGGTGGACGCGCTGCGGACCTGGATGGAGCGCTTCATCGACTTCATGGCCGCCAAGCAGGGCATGGCCGACGCGCTGGCCGTGGTCCTCACCGACGAGAGCGAGAAGACGCACACCCGGTCGCTGCTCGCCGCCGCCATCGCCCATCTGCTCGGCGCCGCGGAGGGGCAGTCGGTGGCACGGCCAGGGGTCGAGGCGCAGGACGTGCTGATGGCCCTCGGCGGAATCAGCCTCATGGCCGCCAGCGAGGAACGACGCGACCTGGCCACCAGACTCATCGACCTGCTCCTGTACGGCGTCGTGACGAGCTGACGCGAGCCACACGACTGCCGTGACGCCGGGCGGACCAGTGGTCAGTCGGTGTGCGCCCCTGAACGCGGAAAACGACCTGCGCAGTCTCGGCGGCCTCGGTGCCGTCGGACCGGGTGGTCCGACGACTCCACCCGGTCGACCGGGAGTCGCCGCGACGGCTCGCGCGCTCGGGCCCGGCGGCTCCAGCCTGCTTTGGCGTGGGCCGCCGACCAGCTCACCGGTGTTGGTCGACGAAGGGCGGCTTCGCCTTTCCTTCGATGGCGGGATCCCGCCGGAGCGGGCCGACGCCGTGCAGGGCCTGTCGGTGCGCCGAGCGCCCTCTCCGAGGCCATCCGCACCGGCAAGGCGCAGCAGCTTCCGCATCGGGAGGAATACGTCCGCCGCCCGGCTCAGGACGTCACTGTGTCCCGGTACGGCCATGACCTCGCGATGCCGATCTTTCCCCTCAACCCGGTCGGAGACCTGCTCGGTGCCCGAGCACCTGCCGGGCCTGCAGACCGCAGCCAAAAGGGTCACCGGCGCCGGCCGTCTGTCGCTGCTGCCCGCACACGGCGACGGTGGCTACGAGGTGCGCGGCTGCCGTCACCGCCGGTGTCGCCGAGGGCCCGCGCCTGTCGCCCGCCGCCGGACCGGAGCGGGCCGGACGGCCGCGCAAGCACTGCGCGGCCTGCTGGACGCCGAGGCGCGACCGCGGACCTCGTTCTCGATGCCGCGTCCGTGGTGGACCACCACGACGATGTGGCGGTGCTGGTCCTCCGACGCGACGAAGAGCGAAGTCGCGCGCCCCGTCGGCCAGTCGTCAGCCTGAATTCATACTCCGGCACTGATGACGTCCCCGTCGATGTGTGGGGTGGGCCCGCCGGGCCGCGCGCGTCGGCGAGCGGCCGTCCCGAAGAGGACGAGGCCATCGCCTTCGCCGGCACCCAGGGCAACTTCGAACTCAACGCCATGCGCCCGGTCGTCATCAACAACTTCCTGCACGCGGCGACCATCCTCGCCGACGCCTGCACCAAGATGCGCGAGTACTGCATCGAGGGCACCGAGCTCAACCGCGACCAGATCGACACCCTGCGTTCCGCTGCACTGGCTTCCGGTTACATCAGCGCCGCGGACTTCGACCGCATCGTCCGGCCCGCCGCCATGGTCGGCCGGACATAGAACGGCACACTGTGGGGGCCGCCCCCGTGGCCGAGGGCGCGGCGCACGGGCAGGCGGCCCCCACACTCACCGAGCCACGCTCAGCGACAGCGCGAAGCGGCCCTGCGCGTCCGTCCACCAGTGGGTCAACTCGAGCCCCGCACCAGACAGTTCCCGGGTCACGCCCTCCTTCCGGAACTTGGCGGACACCTCGGTGCGCAGCTCCTCGCCGGCCGCGAAGTCCACGGCCAGGTCCAGCGCGGGCACCTTCACGGTCTGCGCGACACGGGAGCGCAGCCGCATCTCGATCCACTCGCGCTCGGCGTCCCACAGCGCCACGTGGTCGAAGGCGTCCGGGTCGAAGTCGGCGTCCAGTTCACGGTTGACGACGGCCAGCACGTTCTTGTTGAACGCGGCCGTCACCCCGGCCGTGTCGTCGTACGCCCGGACCAGCACCCGCTCGTCCTTGACCAGGTCCGTGCCGAGCAGCAGCCCGTCGCCGGGAGCGAGCAGGGAGCGTACGGAGGCCAGGAAGCCGGCCCGTTCGGCGGGCAGCAGATTGCCGATCGTGCCGCCGAGGAAGGCCACCAGCCGGGGGCCGGGCGTCGCGGGCAGGGCCAGCGGGGCGGTGAAGTCCGCGATCAGCGCATGGACGTCGAGGTCCGGGCGCTCCGCGACGAGCGCCTGCCCGGCCTGGGTGAGGGCGCTCTCGCTGACGTCGACGGGGACGTATGACACGGGCGAGAGCGCGTCGAGGAGATGGCGGGTCTTCTCCGAGGAGCCCGAGCCGAGTTCGACCAGCGTGCGGGCACCGCTCGCCGCGGCGATCTCGCCGGACCGGCCGGCGAGGATCTCCCGCTCGGCGCGCGTGGGGTAGTACTCGGGCAGCTCGGTGATCCGCTCGAACAGCTCGCTGCCGCGGGCGTCGTAGAACCACTTGGGCGGCAGCCACTTGGGGGTGACGGTGAGGCCGCTCAGGACGTCGGCGCGCAGCGCGGCCTCCGTCGCGTCCTCGGGGAGTGTGCGGGTGACGTGCAGGGGGCTCACGTACAGGGCTCCTTCGTTGACGGGTGTCCCCCCGCTCGAGCGGAGTCGAGAGTGGGGGAGGACGCCGGATCCTCCAGCGGTGCGAGCAGCACGCCGGCGCGGCTCGCGGTGAGCACGGTGCGGTCGGGGACCTCCTGCCAGAGGGGGTCGTCGTCGTAGGGCTCGGAGGCGACGACCGTGCTCCGGCCGGGCTCCGTGCGGTACCAGAGGGTGTCCCCCCAGGCGGTGGCGGCGATCGTCGTGCCGTCCGTCAGCAGCAGGTTCAGCCGCGAGGCCGGGGCCGCCCCGGCCAGCCGGAGAACCGTTTCGCCGAGGGCCTGCTCCGGCTCGTCGCCGGAGCGCAGCCGGTGCAGGACCAGCGCCCACACGAACGCCGAGTCGGTACGGGCCTGCAGCGACAGCAGCTCGACCGGGGGCAGGGCGGACACCAGCGGGGCCACCGAGTCGGGCCAGCCCGCGAGGGCGCCGTTGTGGCTGAACAGCCACCGGCCGGAGGCGAAGGGCGCCGCTGCGGCCTCGGCGTCGGCGCCCGCGAGCGTCGCGTCCCGTACGGCGGCCAGCACGCAGCCGGAGCGCACCACCCGCGCCAGGTCCGCGAAGGACAGGTCCGCCCAGATCGGCCCGGCTCGCCGGTAGCGTGCCGGGAGAGGGTCGTCCTGGGCGTACCAGCCGACCCCGAAGCCATCGGCGTTGACCGTCCCGTAGCGCTGCCGCCGGGGCGCCCACGACTGGCGCACCAGGCTGTGCTCCGGCTCCAGCAGAAGCCGGCCGAGCGGCTCCTCGGGCCCCACATAGGCCAGATGACGGCACATCAGACGGCCTCCGAGCGGGCGGTGCGGAACCCGGAGAAGATCTGCCGCCGGATCGGGTGGTCCCAGTTGCGGAACGTCCCCCGGCAGGCCACCGGGTCCACGGCGAACGAGCCGCCGCGCAGCACCTTGTAGTCGGAGCCGAAGAACACCTCCGAGTACTCCTTGTACGGGAAGGCCCGGAAGCCCGGGTACGGCAGGAAGTCGCTCGCCGTCCACTCCCACACGTCACCGATCAACTGGCGTACGCCGAGCGGTGATTCACCGGCGGGATAGCTGCCCGCGGGTGCGGGCCGCAGGTGCCGCTGGCCCAGGTTGGCGTGCTCCGGGGCCGGGTCCGCGTCGCCCCACGGGTAGCGCATCGAGCGGCCGGTGGCCGGGTCGTGCCGGGCGGCCTTCTCCCACTCCGCCTCGGTGGGCAGCCGCCGCCCGGCCCAGCGGGCGTAGGCGTCGGCCTCGTACCAGCACACGTGCAGCACCGGCTCGTCGGGCGGGACGGCCTCGGTGAGCCCGAAGCGGCGCCGCAGCCAGTGGTCGCCGTCCCGGCGCCAGAACAGCGGCGCGGTGATCGCGTGCTGCTTGATGTGCGCCCAGCCCTCCGGGGTCCACCAGCGCTCGGTGTCGTAGCCGCCGTCCTCGATGAACGCCTGGTACGCCGCGTTCGTCACCGGCGTGGTGTCGATCCAGAAGGGTGCCACCTCCCGGGCGTGCGCCGGGCGTTCGTTGTCCAGCGCCCACGGCTCGGCCGAGGTTCCCATCATGAACGGCCCGCCGGGTACGAGGACTTCGGCCGGTCCGGTGAACAGCGGGGCCGGCGCCGGGTCCGGAGCCGTCAGGGCCTGCGGGCCCTTCCTGAGCTGATGGGTGATCAGCATCGTCTCGTCGTGCTGCTGTTCGTGCTGGGCGATCATCCCGAAGGCGAATCCCGCCTCGGTCAGCCGGGTGCCGTGGAAGTCCGCGCCCGCCAGCAGGTCCATGACCCGTCCGCGCACCTCGGCCGCGTAGTGCCGGGCCTCGGCGGGCGGCAGCAGCGGCAGTGAGGGCCGCTCGGCCCGCGGGTGCTCGAAGGCGTCGTACAGGCTGTCGAGCTCGGGCCGCATGGCGTCCCGGCCGCCGACCGCCCGGAGCAGCCACAGCTCCTCCTGGTTGCCGATGTGCGCGAGGTCCCACACCAGCGGGGACATCAACGGCGAGTGCTGGGCGGTGAGATCGGGCTCCTCGACGCAGGTGGTCAGCAGCGTGGTGCGGTCCCGGGCGGCGGTGAGGGAGGCCAGCACCCGCTCGCGCAGCGTCTCGGTGTCCGCCTCGGTCGTCGCGGTGTCGGTCTCGGGGGCCCTCATGTGCGGATGTCCTTCCTCCCGTGGGCGGTGCGGCCGGGCCGGTGCGGGGGCAGGTCCCTGCCCGCCGGCCGGTCCAGCAGGTCGTCGGCCGGGCAGCGGCCCCGGGCGACATAGCGGTCCAGATACGCGGCCACCGCGCCGGTCACCTCGGCGGTGGCGCCGAGCCGGGGCAGGGCCTGGAGCGCCGCCGCGAAACACACGGCGGCGACCTCGCGCAGCTCCGGGTCGGCGAGACCCAGCCGGGCCGCGTCGGTCCACAGCGGATTGTGCGGGGCGGGCAGGTTCAGGGCCCGTTCCGCGAGGCGCTTGACGCTCCGGTACGCCGTCTCGGCGGCCGCCGGGTCGTCGAACAGCGCCGCCGTCACCGCGAGCGGCACGATCCAGCCGTCGTCGCCAGGCTGCGCGTCGATCATCCGCAGCTCCAGGTGGCCCCGCGGCCGGACCGGCGGGAACAGCGTGGTCAGGTGGTAGTCCAGGTCCGCCCGGGTGGGCGGCCGGGGCGAGCGGGAACGGGTCCACTCCCGGAAGGTGAGCCCCTCGGGCACCTCCCACGGCCCGCTGTCCCGGCGCACACACATCACCGGGGAGTCGAGCACGTGCCGGGCCCAGGCGGCGCGCGGCTCGCCGTCCAGCGGGGGAGCGCCCGCGCGCCCGGCACCGATCTCCATCCACATCAGCTGCCGGCTGGACCGCCAGCCCGTGGGCTCGCGGCCGATCAGCGGGGAGTTGGCGAACGCGGCCACCAGGACCGCCCCCAGCTGATGGGCCAGCCACCAGCGGCGCCGGTACCCGAGCGGGCCCGGCTCCTCGTGGCCGGCGTCCACGCAGACCTGCACGGAGGCGGAGGCGCACATCATGTGCCGGCCGGCCGGACCGGTGCGGTCCAGGCAGGCCTCCATCGCGTCGTAGCGCGGCTCGTGCAGGAACCGGCGGGGTGTGTGCCACGGGTCGTGGCCGATGCCGACCAGACCGAGGCCCTCCTCGGCGAGGACGGCGCGGACGGTGGCGAGGTCGGCGGAGACGGTGCCGATGCACTCCATCAGGGAGGCGGCGGGCGGCGAGCTCAGCTCCAGCTGGCCGCCGGGCTCCACGGTGAGCGGCGAGCGCAGGGGCAGGGCCCGCAGCGCGGCGTACACCGCTTGGAGTCGTTCGGGTGTCACGGGGAGCTGCGGCGTGCGCAGCTCATGGACGAGCCACTCCAGTTCGACACCGAGCGCGCGGGGCGGCCCGGTCTTGAAGCAGATGCCCCGGACCAGGGCCTCCACCTCGGCTTCGGCGACGGCGGTGCGGTGGTGCTTACAGTCGCCACCGTCGCTCTGTGAATCGGACATGTCGGGATCCTCCTGAGATTCCACCATGCCACCGGCCCCGTTCGGACGTGGGGTCGGTCAGGCGCGCGTTCCACCCAAGACCCTCGAGCCGATTCGCACAAGGGTGCCCCTAGGTACGTTCCGGTTCGGTCATCTCCGTTTCCGTATGCGTTCTCCGGACCGTTCCGGGGCGGGAAACTCCGTTGCACCGCATCACCAGCATCACCCAGGATGCGTGCATGAGCACGACGGGGGAGACCGCGCAGGCCGCGGACACGGCGCCCACGGGGGTGGCGCCATGAGCGCGCGCCTGCGCGGGATCGCCGCGGAGACGGAAGCGATCGTGGCCGCGGGCCGGTATCGCGCGCCGGACGGCCGCGAGGCGTCCCTCGCGGCGCAGATCGAGGCCGCGCGGGCCGGTACGCGGATGTTCGGTCCGGAACCGGTCCCCGTCCCGGAACCGGGTTCCGGGCCGGCCGTCGGCACCGTCTTCGAGGTCACCGGGGAGAGCAGCCTGGAGGCCGCCCGCCGACTGGCCGGTGCCCCGGTAGCCGTCCTGAACTTCGCCTCCGCGCGCAACCCCGGCGGCGGCTATCTCAATGGCGCCCAGGCGCAGGAGGAGGCCCTGTGCCGCGCCTCCGCGCTGTACACCTGCCTGCTGACGGCCCGCCCCTTCTACGACCACCACCGGGCCCACCGCGACCCCTTCTACACGGACCGGGTGATCCACTCCCCGGCCGTGCCGGTCTTCCGCGACGACCGGGGCCGGCTGCTGGCCGAGCCGTACCCCGCGGGCTTCCTGACCGCCGCCGCCCCCAACGCGGGCGTCGTACGGCGCACGGAACCGCAGCGGGCCGCCGAGCTGCCGGGCGCGCTCGCCGTACGGGCCGAGCGCGTCCTGGAGACGGCCGCCGCCCACGGCTACGGCCGCCTGGTGCTCGGCGCCTGGGGCTGCGGGGTGTTCCGGAACGAACCGGCGCAGGTCGCGGGCGCGTTCCGGGCCCTGCTCGGGCCCGGCGGCCGGTTCGCCGGGACGTTCGAGCACGTGGTGTTCGGGATCCTGGACAGGACACCGGGGACGGCGGTGCGGGAGGCGTTCGTCAAGGCGTTCCCGACCGCGACCGGCGCCCCGTGCGCGGGTCAGGTCCAGCCGTAGCGCTCGTGCAGCCGCTGCCGGACGAGGTTGAAGCGCATCCGGTCCAGCGCGCACGCCTCCCGGCGCATGCCCTCCTCGTGGAGCCGCAGCACGCGGTCCACGTCCACCCATGAGTCCCGGCCCGACCGGTCCCACGGCCCACTGCCGATCGCGACCCACTCCCGGTCGCCGTCGTGTCGCTTGCTGGACAGCTGTACGGCCAGCAGCGTGCCGGTGGCCTCCCGGGCGACGACCAGCACCGGGCGGTCCTTGCCCCGGCCGTCGTTCTCCTCGAACGGCACCCAGGTCCACACGATTTCGCCGGGGTCCGGGTCGCCGTCGTGGGCCGGGGAGTACTCGGTGCGCACCCGGCCGACCGCGCGCGGGTCGGCCTCGGAGGTCGCGTGGGGGCCGTAGCGGCCGGGGACGTTCTCATCGGTAAACGTGGTCACGGGGGGCACCCTAATGGGCGGCTCCCGGGGTGCAAGGGGTGCCTGCCATGGGGGCGTTGTCGAGGCGGCCGTACCGCGACGGCCGGTGAGGACGTGGTGGCCGGGCCGTGGACGGCGGGGATGCGATGAAGACCTGGTGGCCCACGGCCCTGGAAGGCGCGGGCCGGTGCAGTCCGGTGCAGCCCGTGTCAGGTGCCGGGGCGGGTGCCGATCCGCATTCCCGGGCGGCGCGGATGCACGGTCACATAGGTCAGGCCCGTCTCCCCGGCGGTGATGCTGCGCGGTGCGCCGTGCGGCAGCCAGGCCAGGGCGCCCTCCGTGAGGGGCCGCGGCTCGTCGGCGGGGCCCGCGCCGAGCACGCCGTCCCCGGACACGACCAGGAGCATCACATCCAGCTGTGTCTCGGTGTGCGCCGTGATCCGGTCGCCGGGGGCGAGCCGGACCACGTTGGCGTCCAGCTGCCGTCCGCTCTCGGCGAGCTTCCACAGCACTCCGCCCGGCAGCGGCGGAGACTCGGCCAGGGCCCGGGTGTCGCACAGCACCCGTGCCTCGTCCGCCTCGCGCGCGGTGCGGCCGGCCGGCCCGGTGCCGGTCGCGGAACGCGACGTCATCTGGTGTCCCCCTCGACTCTTCCGTTTCCCTGAGGACAGGTACCCGCTGCCGGCCCCCCTGCCCACCCTACAATTACTACATGTAGGCTTCGTGAAAAATCGGCGCAGGTGGGAGTAGGTGTTCGCCGATGACCACGCGGGAGAGCCCGCGCCGCCGAGAGGTGCTGGACGTCCTGCGCGCCGCACCGTCGCCGCTCGGCGTCGCGGAGACGGCCGAGCGGATGGGCGTCCACCCGAACACCGTGCGGTTCCATCTGGACACCCTGGTGGCCCAGGGCCTGGTGGAGCGCCGCGCCGAACCGTCCCCGGGACCGGGCCGGCCCCGCACCGTCTACACCGCGCGTCCCGGCATGGACCGCGGCGGCGTGCGTGACTACCGGCTGCTCGCGCGCATCCTGCTCAGCCGGTGGGCGTCCGCCGACCCGGCGGCGGCGCGGGAGGAGGCCCTGCGGACGGGCCAGGCCTGGGGCGGCCACCTCGTCAAGCCGCCGCCCTCCTCCGAGGCATCGACGGCAGACGGCTCGGTGGCCGCACTTCTCGCTCTGCTGGACGAATTGGGCTTCGCCCCACAGGCGGAGGGAGCGGACGACCCCGGGGGGCCGCCCCGCCGGATCCGGCTGCGGCACTGTCCCTTCCTGGAACTGGCCGAGGAGCACGGCACGTTGGTGTGTCCGCTCCATCTGGGCCTGATGCAGGGCGCGTTGGCCCGGCTGGACGCCCCGCTGACCGCCACCGGCCTGGAGCCCTTCGCCGAACCCGACTCCTGCGTGGCCCACTTGGCCGCGGCCCGGGCCGCATAGCCGAGGTTGCTGCCCCCTCCTTCACGTACCGCACCGCCGCCCCCGGCGGAGAAAGGCCCCGCGCATGAACGTCACGTCCGCCGCCACCGCGAGCGCGGTCACCTTCGTCTGGCTCGGCATGGTGCTGGCGATCTCCTTTCTGGAGGCGCCGCTGAAGTTCCGTGCACCGGGCGTGACCATCCCGGTCGGCCTGGGCATAGGCCGGCTGGTCTTCCGCGCGCTGAACACCGTGGAGGCGGTGCTGGCCGTCGTCGTCATCGCCGCGATCGCCGTGGGCGGTGCCCCGGCCCGGATCACGGCGCTGACCGCGGTCGTCGCCGTACTGCTCCTCGCCCAGCTGGCCGCCGTCCGGCCCTGCCTCAACCGCCGTTCCGACCGGATCCTCGCCGGTGAGGAAGTGCCCCGCTCCCGCAGCCACTTCTGGTACGTGGGGCTGGAGCTCCTGAAGGTCCTCGCGCTGATCGCCCTGGGAATCGGCCTGCTCACGGTGTGACGGCGTGAGGCCGCCGGCCCGGGGGCGCAACCGGGCGCGTCACCCGCCCCACGAGAGCCCGGCCATCGACGCGTCGTCGTCCGTGGCCGCACGGTCCCTGCGACACGGCCGTCAGGCGGCGCGTGTCGCCGAGGCGGGCTCCGGCGGCCACCGGTCGTGCCAGCGCAGCTCCGCCTCCAGCTGGGCGGCGACGGAAACCAGCAGCGGTTCGCTGTTGGCCGGGCCGAGCAGCTGGGCGCCGACCGGGAGACCGTCCCCGGTGAACCCGGCGGGCACGTTCACACCCGGCCAGCCCAGCACGTTCCACGGCCAGGCGTACGGGCAGGCGGCGATCATCGCCCGGTCGGTGGCCAGCCCGCCGAGCCGGGAGAAGGCGCCGATCCGGGGCGGGGGAGCGGCCGTCGTGGGCGCGAGGATCACGTCGTACGACGCGAAGAACCGGCCGATCCGCCGGTGCAGCACCGCCTCCGCACGCCGGGCCGCCCGGAGCGGGGCCCCGCCGAGCAGCCGGCCGAGCCGGGCCGCGTCCCTGGTGCGCGGATCGAGCAGTGCCGGGTCGGGCACCTCGCGGACGTACTCGGCGATACCGGCGGTGGCGCGTGGCACGAAGGTCAGCCCGATCTGCCCGTACGGCGGGTCGGCCTCCTCCACGTCGTGCCCCAGCTCGGCGAGCTTCCCGGCGAGTTCGACGACCCGGGCGCGGATCTCCGGGTGCAGCCGGGCCGGTACGGCGGTGAACGGCGGCTTCAGGGACAGGGCGATGCGCAGCCGGCCCGGGTCGCGGCCGACCGCGTCCGCCACTGTCAGCGCGGGCGGCCGGTGCGGGTCGCGGTCGTGGTTGCCGCTCGCCGCGTCCAGCAGCAGGGCCGCGTCCGCGACCGTCCGGGCGAGGGTGCCGTTGACCGTGATGCCCTGGAAGGCCTCACCGCGCGGCCAGGTGGAGACACGGCCCCGCTGCGGCTTGATGCCGACCAGACCGGTCCAGGCCGCCGGAATGCGCACCGAGCCGGCGCCGTCGGAGCCGAGCGCCGCGGGGACGAGCCCGGCCGCGACGGCGGCGGCCGAGCCCCCGGACGAACCCCCGGGCGTGTGCCCGGGGTGCCAGGGATTGCGGGTGTCCCCGAACGCGGGCCCCTCGGTGAACGGCCACTGCCCCAGCTCGCAGGTGTTGGTCTTGCCGACGATCACGGCGCCGGCCGCGCGCAGCCGCCGTACCGCCTCGCCGTCCTCGGCGGCCGCGGGGAACTCGCCGGGGCAGCCGAACGCGGTCGGCTCCCCGGCCACGTCCATGTCGTCCTTCACCGCCACCGGCACCCCGAGCAGCGGACGCCGCGCCCCGGTGGCCAACTCCCGGTCGGCGGCGTCCGCTTCGGCGAGCGCGGCCTCGGCCCGCACGACCCGGAAGGCGTTCAACGTGCCCTGGCCGGCCTCGATCCGGGCCAGCGCCCGCTCCACCAGCGCACGGGAGGTCACCTCCCCGTCGGCGAGCGCACTCCACGTCTCCACGAGTCCGGCGGAACGATCGTGCGTCATGGGCGGGCACCTCCGGGAGACTCCGGGACCTGTGTCTACCGAACGGTAACGTCACGATCGGGCTGCCGTACGGGTTTCGCCCGGATGCCGGTCACGCGATGGGAGCGCGGGGCTCCCCGGTTCCGGGGCCGGGCGGGGTCACGTCGCCCCCGGGCACGCTCGACGTACGGCTCAGGCGGCCGCGGCCTCGCCAGCGTCGCCGTGCGGCCGGGCGACGAACTCGCTCAGCCGGGCGACGACCTCGGTCAGCTGGGCGGCGACCTCGGCGTCGTCGACCGGGTGGGTCTCGGCGAAGCGGGTCAGGGAGCCCGGGATGGACAGCTTGATGTCCTCGATCACCCTGCCGCCGGCGATGCCCACGGCCTTGCGGGCCTCGTCCTGCGCCCAGACGCCGCCGTACTGGCCGAAGGCGGTGCCGATCACGGCGACCGGCTTGTCACCGAAGGCGCCGGCGCGGTACGGGCGGGACAGCCAGTCGATGGCGTTCTTCAGGACGGCCGGGATGGTGCCGTTGTACTCGGGGGAGAAGAGCAGGAAGGCGTCGGCGGCCCGCGCGGCCTCGCGCAGCTCGGCGGCGGCGGCCGGGACGCTGCCCTCGACGTCGATGTCCTCGTTGTAGAAGGGGACGTCGGCCAGGCCCTCGTGGACCACGACCTCGGCTCCCGCCGGAGCGAGCTTGGCGGCGGCCTCGGCGAGCTGGCGGTTGGCCGAACCGGCACGAAGGCTGCCGACGAGCGCGAGGATGCGAACCGACATGGGGAACTCCAAGGAGGCTGAAACATCGCCGTTACGATCCGGACCGAGGTCCGGTTATGTTGTACGACTCTAACCGGACCCTGGTCCAGTTTTGTTCCCGATGCTTTACGCTGTCTTCATGTCCAGCGCCCTGCCGCCCTTCCCGCCGCCTCAAGAACCCCTCGACGCCCCTCAGTTGCTCGAGGTCGGCATGGGGCCCGAGGAGCCTTCCCTGCGGGCCGACGCGGCGCGCAACCGGGCCCGGCTGCTGGAGGCCGCCGCGCGGCTGATCGCGGAGCACGGAGTGGCCGGGGTGACCATGGAAGCGGTCGCGGCGGCGGCCCAGGTGGGCAAGGGGACGGTCTTCCGCCGCTTCGGCGACCGGACGGGACTGCTGATGTCCCTGCTCGACCACTCGGACCGGAAGCTGCAGGCCGACTTCCTGGGCGGGCCCCCGCCGCTGGGGCCAGGAGCGCTGCCCCTGGAGCGTCTGCGGGCGTTCGGCGTGGCGGTGCTGTACCGCAGGGTCGAGCAGCTCGACCTGTTCCTGGGCGCCCAGACGGAGCCGACCCGCCGGTTCTCCCACCCTGCGGTCACCGCGCTGCGCACCCACGTCACGATGCTGCTGCGGCAGATCGTGCCGGACGCCGACTGCGAACTGCTGTCCCAGACCCTGCTCAACTCGCTCGACCCGGCCCTGATCCACCACCAGACCAGGCAGTGCGGGATGCCCATGGAGCGGCTGGAGGCCGGCTGGATCGACCTGGTCGCCCGGGTCACCGGCACGAGACCGCCCCGCTGAGCTCGGGTCGGCGATCGTCAGGGGGCTCGGTGCAGGGCTCGGCGCGTGTGGCCTTGCCCGGGTGTTGCGTGGGTGGTCGAAGCCTGCGGGTCAGTGATGCGTCGCATCCGATCGAAGCCGGCCGGGCCACTCGCGCGTTGGGCGGGTGATCGAGGCCTGCCAGGCCGCTCAGGCGTTGCGCCGGTGGCCGATGCCCCGCGGGTCCCTTTTTGTTGCCGGCCATCGACCACCCCGGGGCGCTCGCTCGTTGCGCCGGGCAGGGATCCGTCATGCGGCCGCCTTGTCGTGGTACCGGCCGAGCCCGTTCGCAGGCTCGGCCGGCTGAGCGTCGACCCATCCGGCCGCCCGGCCGAGCGGGGGCCTACGCCCCTCATGGGTTCAACCAGCCTCGGCCCAGACCCGTCACGCGGCCGCCCCGCGGGGATCCGGGCGCGGTCGGTCTGCTGGGCGCGTGGTCCGATCGGCGTGGCCGCCGTGCCGTACTGCGGCGCGGCGATTCGCACGGGGCTTCCCGCTGGGCCGCGGTTCGGTCGCCACCCCGTGCTCCTGCCGGTCGGAGCCCTGCTCCGCGTCCGTCAGCCGTCCCGGCCGCCGAACATGTCGAGCAGCCCCTGGGGCGCGTCCGCGCGGAACAGCAGGGCGGCGCTGTGCGCGGACTCCGCCGCGGACGCCTCCGCGCGCCGGAACATCCGGTCCTCGTAGGCGGCCAGCGCGGCCTCGGTGTCGCCGGGGTGCGCGGTCACGGCGAGGCCCAGTTCGGCGCCGTCGAGGAGGGCCAGATTGGCGCCCTCGCCCGCGAACGGCGACATCAGATGGGCCGCGTCGCCGAGCAGGGTGACCCCGGGCACCCGGTCCCAGCGGTGGCCGACCGGCAGCGCGTGGATCCGCCGGGGCACCAGCGCCCCGTCCGCGTCGGCGACGAGGGCCCGCAGGCTCTCGTCGAAGCCGTCGAACTCCTTCAGCACCGCCGCCTTCGCCGCTTCGGTGTCGCCGAAGTCGATGCCGTCCAGCCAGTCCTCCGGTGCCTCGACGGCCGCGTACACGTGCAGACTGCCGTCGGTCTCGCGGTGCGCGAGGAATCCGCGGCCCGCGTCGAGAGCGAAGAGCATCCCGCCGCCGACGACCGCCGCGCTCGCCGGATGCCGCAGATCCGCGTCGAGCAGGTCGGCCTCGACGAAGGACACGCCCGTGTAGGCGGGCCGGGCGGCGGTGAGGAGCGGGCGGATCCGGGACCAGGCGCCGTCCGCGCCGACGAGCAGGTCCGTCGTGAAGATGGTGCCGTCCGCGAGCGCGACCTCGTGCCGGCCGTGGCCCAGCGGGCGCGCGCCGGTGACCTTGGCGCCCCAGTGGATCGTGCCCTCGGGCAGGGAGCCGAGCAGCAGCTCGCGCAGGTCGCCGCGGTCGATCTCGGGCCGCCCGCCGGAGCCGTCGTCGTCCTCGGCGAGCCGGACGGTGGCGTGCCGGTCCAGGACGCGCAGGGCCTGGCCCCCGGGATGGACGCGCTTCAGGAACTCCTCGTGCAGCCCGGCCGCCCGCAGCGCCTCCTGCCCGGAGTCGTCGTGGATGTCGAGCATGCCGCCCTGGGTCCGGGCGGTCGGCGCGGGGTCCAGGTCGAGGAGGGCTGCCTCGATGCCGTGCACGTGCAGCACACGGGCGAGCGCGAGCCCGCCGAGGCCCGCGCCGACGACGGCGATCGGGTGGTGGGGGTGGCTGGTGGTCATGGGGGCCTCCTGGCGGGTCAGTCGGGTACGGCGGTGCGCTCGATGCCGTTGATCAGGGTCTGGAAGGCCCAGGACAGGCGGGCCTCGGGGGCGCCGGAGAGCAGTGCCTCGGCGCTCGCGGCGATGTGCGGATGGGTGCCGGACGGTGCCTCGCGCAGGGCGTGGGCCAGAGCCTGCAAGCCGCCCGGGGTGTCCTCCCCGGCGTGCTCGGCGGCGGTCGCGGCGGCGTGCTGCAGCAGCAGGTCGACGCCCCACGCGGCCTGTGCGCGGGGCACCCCGCCCGACTGGAGCAGGCCCAGCAGGGTCTCGATGAGCCGCAGATAGTGCGGCCCGCTCGGCCACGCCGTGAGCGCCGAGCGGGCCAGGCTCGGATGCTCCAGGAGCATCGCGGTGTAGCCGGTGAGCACCTGCTCCAGCCGCTCCCGCCAGGTGCCCTCGGCCGGGGCCGGGGCGAGCCCGCCGAGCAGCTCGTCCAGGACGGCCGCGTGCAGTTCGTCGGTGTTGCGGACGTAGACGTACAGCGAGGCCGGGCCGGTGTCGAGTTCCTGTGCCAGCCGCCGCATGGTCACCTTCCGCAGCCCTTCCGCGCGCAGGATCGCGACGGCGGCGGCGACGATGCCCTCCCGGGTCAGGGCGGGCTTGGCGGGGCGCTCGCGGCGGGAGCGGGGAGAAGCGGTCATGCCGCCAGCGTAACGAACGTGTTCGTAGCGAACAAGTTCGTCACGAACGCGTTCGCACAGCCGACTGCTCCGGGTGCTCCGGCGACTGCTCCGGCGGCGGATTCCGTCGAACGGTGAACCACGCTGCCCCGCCTCTTCCCGGCCCCCGCCCCTCTGCCAAGATGCGGTCTGTCATGGTGCAGATACCGAACACGCCCACGAGTGCCGATGTGGCCCGCCTGGCGGGCGTCTCGCGCGCGACCGTGTCCTACGTCCTCAACAACACCAGCGCCGTACGGATCAGCGAACCGACGCGCCGCCGCGTGCGCGAGGCCGCGCGGGAACTGGGGTACGTCCCGCACGCCGCCGCCCGCAGCCTGCGCGCCGGACACAGCCGTATGGTCCTCATGCCCGCCCCGGCGATCCCGGTGGGCCCGCTCTACAGCGGGTTCCTCAACGAGCTGCAGTGGGGGCTCGGCCGGCTCGACTACACCGTCGTGCAGTACGGCAGCGTCGGCCTCCAGGGTGACGAAGCCGCCCGCGCCTGGGCGGAGTTGCGGCCGGTCGCCGTCCTGGTGCCGGGTGCGGAACTCGGGCCGCAGGGCGTCGGCGTCCTCAAGCGCTCCGGTGCCCGGGCCGTGCTCACCCTCGGCCCCGAACGGGTCGACGGCGCGCATGCCCTGCTCATGGACCACGCCGCCGTCGGTGAGTGCGCGGGTGCCCATCTGCACGCCCGGGGGCGACGACGGATCGGTGTCGTGGTGCCCGAGGAGTCCGGCCTGGAGGCGTACTCCCGGCCCCGGCTCGCCGGTGTCCGACGGGCGCTGCAGGGCACGGACGCCGTCGTCACGCGGCTGCCGCTCGCGTACACGGAGGAATCGGCCGCCCAACTGGCCGCCCGCTGGCGCGAGTCGGGGCTGGACGCGGTGTTCGCCTACAACGACGAGTACGCGATGCTCCTGATGCGCGCCCTGCAGGACGCGGGTGTGCGCATCCCCGACGACGTGGCCGTGATCGGCGCCGACGACCTGATGCTCGGCCGGCTGCTGCGGCCCCGCCTGAGCACGGTGCACATCGAACTGCCCTCGGGCCGCGACCTGGCCGAACTGGTCGACCGGGCCGTCCGCGACCCCGGCGCCGAGCCGGAGGTGCACAAGGTCCTGGGCGCCTCGGTGGTCCAGCGTGAGTCCACCTGACGGCGGGCATCCGCGCGGGCCGGAGCGCAGGTGGCGCAGGTGACGCCGGCGGGGTACACCTCCTGGTGGTGACGGGGTTCCGGAGCGGCGTCACCACGATGTAGTTTCGCGCTCAACCAATTAGTGTCAGGGGGAGTTCCTCACCGCCCGGCGATCGATCGGAGAGCCGTATGCCGCTGCTCGACCCGAAGACCTGGCAGGACCGCCGTCCTGCCGGACCCGCCCACACCGTCACCGAGCCCGCCACCGGTGACGCGCTCGGCACCGTCACCCTCGCCGCGCCCGGGGACGTGGGTGACGCCGCACGCGCCGCACGTGCCGCCCAGGGCGACTGGGCCAGCGCACCGCACGTCCAGCGCGCCCAGGTGCTGCGCAGAGCGGGCGACCTGTTCACCGAGCATGCCGAGGAACTGCGCGACTGGCTGGTGCGCGAGTCCGGCTCCATCCCGGGCAAGGCGGACTTCGAGCTGCATGTGGCCGCCCAGGAGTGCTACGAGGCCGCCGCCCTCGCCTCCCGTCCGACCGGGCAGGTGCTGCCCAGCGAGGCCCCCCGGCTGTCGTACACCCGCCGGGTCCCGGTCGGGGTGGTGGGCGTGATCTCCCCGTTCAACGCGCCGCTGATCCTGTCCATCCGCTCCGTCGCGCCGGCCCTCGCGCTCGGCAACGCCGTGGTCCTCAAGCCGGATCCGCGCACCGCCGTCTGCGGCGGCCTCGCCCTCGCCGCCGTCTTCGCGCGAGCCGGCCTGCCCGAGGACCTGCTGCACGTGCTGCCCGGTGGCGCGGAGACGGGCCGGGCGCTGGTGGAGGACCCGCTCGTCCCCGTCATCTCCTTCACCGGCTCCACCGCGGCGGGCCGCGCCGTCGGCGAGGCGGCCGGCCGTCATCTGAAGCGGGCCCACCTCGAACTCGGCGGCAACTCGGCCCTGATCGTGCTCGACGACGCCGACCTCGACGCCGTGATCTCCACGGCGGCCTGGGGCTCGTTCTTCCACCAGGGCCAGATCTGCATGACGACCGGCCGCCATCTCGTGCACGCCTCGCTCTACGACGAGTACGTCGAACGGCTCGCCGCCAAGGCCGACTCGCTGACGGTCGGCGACCCCCACCGCGAGCAGGTGCACCTCGGGCCGGTCATCGACGCGGGACAGCTCGCCAAGATCGACGGCCTGGTGCGCACCAGCACCGCCCGCGGCGCGAAACTCGCCGCGGGCGGCACCCACGAACAGCTCTTCTACCGGCCGACCGTGCTGGCCGACGCGGCCGACGACACCCCGGCCTACACCGAGGAGGTCTTCGGCCCGGTCGCGCCGGTCCGCTCCTTCACCAGTGCCGACGAGGCGGCGGCACTCGCCGCGGACAGCCCGTACGGCCTCTCCCTCGGCATCGTCACCCGGGACACCGCCCGCGCCCTGGACCTGGCCGAGCGGATTCCGACCGGCATCGTGCACGTCAACGACCAGACCGTGAACGACGAGGCGGTGGCCCCGTTCGGCGGCGTCGCCGCGTCCGGGACGGGCGCCCGCTTCGGCGGTGAGGCCAACCTGGACGCCTTCACCGCGCTGCGCTGGACGACCGTACGCGGCGACGTGGCGCCGTACCCGTTCTAGGCCCTGTCGTCAAACTCCCGTCTGCCCCGCGACGCCATGCACGCACTCTCGCCGCACCGGGCGCAGACCCAAGTACATCCAGTACGAGGGTCAGCGCCCGGCACGCCGAGAGCACGCACCTGACGCCGCAGGGCCGCCCTCCGGGCGACGACGGGAGTTTGACGACAGGACCTCGGCCCTTCCCGGGACTACTGGCCCGCGCCGCCCTGGGCCTCCTGGGCCGCGATGCTCTTGCGGACCTCGTCCATGTCCAGCTTCCGGGCCTGACCGATGAGGTCCGCCAGGGCGGGCTCGGGCAGGGCGCCCGGCTGGGCGTAGACGGCGACCTTGTCGCGGACGATCATCAGCGTCGGGATCGACTGGATGCCGAAGGCCTGGGCCAGCTCCGGCTGGGCCTCGGTGTCCACCTTGGCGAACACCAGGTCCGGGTTGTCCACGGCGGCCTTCTCGTACACGGGTGCGAACTGGCGGCACGGCCCGCACCAGGCGGCCCAGAAGTCGATCAGCACGAAGTCGTTGTCGGTGACCGTCTGGTCGAAGTTGTCCTTGGTCAGCTCCACGGTGCTGCTCATGGCGTGAGTCCCTCTTCCTGGGGTGGGGGTGTGCCGACGGCGGAAACACGGCCGCCGGACCGCCTATTCCACACGCGCACGTCTGTGTTCGGCGCGCGTACCCATGTGGCCGTCGCGCACACCACCCACCAGACTGACCTCATGACGGAAACGAGGGAAACGGAATCCATCGCGTACGACGTCGTGGTGCTCGGGGCGGGTCCCGTGGGGGAGAACGTCGCCGACCGCACCCGCGCGGCAGGTCTCACCACCGCGGTCGTGGAGAGCGAACTGGTCGGCGGCGAGTGCTCGTACTGGGCGTGCATGCCCAGCAAGGCCCTGCTGCGGCCGGTCATCGCCCAGGCGGACGCCCGCCGGCTGCCCGGCCTCGACCGGGCGGTCCAGGGCCCGCTCGACACCCCGGCCGTCCTCGCCCGCCGGGACGAGTACACCTCCCACTGGAAGGACGACGGCCAGGTCGGCTGGCTGGACGGCATCGGCGCCGATCTGTACCGCGGCCACGGGCGTCTCGCCGGCCCACGCACGGTCACCGTGACCGCCCCCGACGGCACTGTCACCACTCTCACCGCCCGGCACGCCGTCGCCGTCGCCACCGGCACCCGTGCCCAGCTGCCCGACCTGCCCGGCCTCGCCGAAGTGAAGCCCTGGACCAGCCGCGAGGCCACCAGCGCCGAGGCCGCCCCCGGCCGGCTGATCGTCGTCGGCGGCGGTGTCGTCGCCACCGAGATGGCCACCGCCTGGCAGGCCCTCGGCTCCCGGGTCACCCTGCTGGTGCGCGGCAAGGGCCTGCTGAACCGGATGGAGCCGTTCGCCGGGGAACTGGTCGCCGAGGCGCTCACCCAGGCGGGCGCCGACGTCCGCACCGGCACCTCCGTGGAGTCCGTCACCCGCGAGAACGGCACGGTCGTGGCCGTCACCGCCGCCGGCGACCGGGTCGAGGCCGACGAGATCCTCTTCGCCACCGGCCGCGTCCCGCACACCGACGACATCGGCCTCGACACCGTCGGCCTGGAACCCGGATCCTGGCTGGACGTCGACGACACCCTCCGGGTCACCGGCACCGACTGGCTGTACGCGGTCGGTGACGTCAACCACCGGGCCCTCCTCACTCACCAGGGCAAGTACCAGGCCCGCATCGCGGGCGCCGCCATCGCCGCCCGCGCGGCCGGCGACCCGCTGCTGGCCGAGTCCTGGGGCGCGCACGTGGCCACCGCCGACCACCACGCCGTACCCCAGGTGGTGTTCACCGACCCCGAGGCCGCCGCGGTCGGCCTCTCCCTCGCCGAGGCCGAACAGGCCGGCCACCGCGTCCGCGCCGTCGACGTCGAGTTCTCCGCCGTCGCGGGCGCGGGCCTGTACGGCGACGGCTACAAGGGCCGCGCCCGCATGGTGGTCGACCTCGAGGACGAGATCCTGCGCGGCGTCACCTTCGTCGGCCCCGGCGTCGGCGAGCTCATCCACTCGGCGACCGTCGCCGTCGCCGGCCGCGTCCCGGTCGGCCGCCTGTGGCACGCCGTCCCGTCGTACCCGACGCTGAGCGAGGTGTGGCTGCGGCTGCTGGAGGTCTACCGCGACAAATGACCGACGGCGGAAGGAAGTTGACGGTGGAAGGACGTTACGGCAGTTCGAAGCCGAGCGCCTCCGCCGCCGCCTCCGGTGTCGGCCGGTTCCACAGGGCGGCGACCGCCTCGTTCGTGGACAGCGAGCGCAGTTCGGCGCGGTCCAGATAGAGGGTGCCGTCCAGGTGGTCCGTCTCGTGCTGGACGATCCGGGCGGGCCACCCGGTGCACACCTCGTCCACCGCGCGCCCCTGCTCGTCCTCGGCGCGCAGCCGCACCTCGGCGTGCCGGGCCACCACCGCCTGCCAGCCCGGCACGCTCAGGCAGCCCTCGTAGAACGCGGCACGAGCGGTGCCGGCCGGCTCGTACACCGGGTTGACCAGGACCCGGAACGGCTGCGGCACCCGGCCCCGGGCCACGGCGACCTCCTCGGGCACCGGCGCCGGATCCTCGATGACCGCGATCCTGAGCGCCACGCCGACCTGTGGGGCGGCGAGGCCCACCCCGGGCGCGGCGTGCATGGTGACGCGCAGGGCCTCGACGAAGCGGGCCAGCAGGGCGGGACCGAGCTGACCGTCGTACGGCTCGGTACCGCGCCGCAGCACCGGCTGCCCGGCGGCGACGATGGGCAAGGGGCCGCCGGCGGCGAGGAGTTCCTCGACCCGCTCGGCGAGCGGTGCGTGATCACGGAGAGGGGCCATCGCGTCAGCATGCCATGCCGCCCGGCCGCCGACGGGCGCATCCTGGCCATGACGCCGTGAAGCAGAGTGTTCCCACAGGCCGGCGCCGGCTCCGGCGCCCAGGAGACGAACAGAGCTGCACGAGAGGGAGAACGGGACGCGCCGCGGGAGGGCGGCCGCGCCCGACGGCGCGGCCAGGGCGAGCTGGAGGGCCGGGTCCTCGGCGCGCTGCACTAGGCGGACGGCCCGGTCACCGCGGCCTGGGTGCCGCAGCGCCTCGGCGGGGAGCTCGCCCCCACTACCGTCGTCACCGTCCTGACCCGGCTGCCGGCCAAGGAGGTCGTCGCCCGTGCACGCCGGGGCCGCTCCTTCCCGTGGACGCCGACCGCCGACGTGGGCCGCCTCGCCACCCTGCGCATTGCGCCGCCTGCTGGACGGCGGGCGGGACCGTGAGGCGGTTCTCGCCGGCTTCGTCACCGCCCTGCCGCCCGACGACGAACGGGTGCCGCGCGCCCTGCTCGACGCTCCGACATCGAGGAGAGGAAGACGTCGTTCTCCGTACGGTCCCTGATCCCGGACACCTGGCCCGGCTTCGCCCGGCTGGTGGCGGAGCACGACGGGGCCCGGGGCGGCTGATGGTGCAGGGCGTTCCACGCGGAGGGCGTGGGCCGCACCAGGACGCCCGAGCAGAACCGGACGGACAAGGAGGCGCGGGTCCGCGAGGGCAGGACACACGCGGCCCTTGTGGACGACGGCCCCCACTGCGTCGGCTGGTGCCGGTTCGCCCGACCGCCGAGCTGGCCCGGATCGAACACCGCCGCGCCTGCGAGGCGGCCGCCCCTGTCCCGCCCGACTGGCGGATCACCTGCTTCTTCGTGCACCGCGTGGTCCACCGCACGGTACGGCCGTCCGCATGAGACATGCCGAGGGCCCGGCCCCCCTGCCGGGAACCGGGCCCTCGCCCCGTGGCTCACTCCTGCGGGAAGCCCCCGGCGAGCGCCGAGGCGATCCGCAGGTGCCGCTCCGCCTCCTCCTGCCGGGCCTGCCGCTGGAGGGTGCGGCCCAGCATCAGCCGGGCGTACTGCTCCACCGGGTCACGCTCGACGATGCGCCTCAATTCCGCCTCGGCGCGGCTCAGTTGGGCCGAGTGGTAGTAGGCGCGGGCGAGCAGCAGCCGGGGTCCGGTCTGCTCCGGCACCTCCTCGACCAGCCCGGTCAGCACCCGTGCCGCGCCCGCGTAGTCCTTGGCGTCGAAGAACCGCTGCGCTCGGTCCCAGCGCTCGGCGGGGGTGCCGTGGTCGTAGTACGTGGTCTCCACCTGCGTCTCCACTCGTGACCTCCTTCGGTGGCCACAACGGAACGCACTTGTTCAATATTCCACTAACTTTTGCCGGTGACAGGTCCCGATCATGCGCTACCGTGCCGATCATGGGGGAGTTGACAGTGATCAGGCACGGCCAGACCGAATGGAGCCTGTCGGGCCGGCACGCCGGGCGTACCGACGTGCCGCTGACCGCCGCCGGTGAGGCCGCGGCCAGGGCGCTCGCTGCCAGGCTGGCCCGACGCCGTCCGGTCGCCGTCCTCAGCAGTCCGCTGGGCCGGGCCATGCGGACCGCCGAGCTGGCGGGCCTGACCGGAGTCAAGCCGGATCCCGACCTGCTGGAATGGGACTACGGCGGCTACGAGGGCCTGACCGCGGAACAGATCCGGGAGGTGAGGCCCGGCTGGGAGCTGTGGCGGGACGGCGTCGTGCCCGGTGACGCCGACCATCCCGGCGAGCAGCTTTCGCAGGTGGCCGCGCGCACGGACGCGGTGCTGGACCGGATCCGGCCGCTGCTCGACGACGGCGATGTCGCGGTCGTCGCCCACGGCCATCTGGCGCGCGTGCTCGCCGTGCGCTGGCTCGGCCTCGACGCGTCCGCCGCCCGGCTGCTCGGCCATCCGCATCCGGGCACGCTCGGTTTCCTGGCGACTGAGGACGGGCAGCCGTGCATCTCCGCCTGGAACGTCCCCTGACGTCACTTGAGTTCGATCCCCAGGCCGAACTCGCCGCCCGGGTGCCGGCCCGTGGATCCCGCCTCCGTGACCCACGGGCCACCGCGACGGTGGAGCTCCGGCGGGACGGTTCAGCGGGCAGCCCGCCTCAGGACGAGGTGATGCCGTCAGTGTCGGGACACCGGTGCCGTGGTGGCGGCCCGGATCCGGGCAAGTCGCTGTTCCAGCTTCGTACGGCAGCCGGGCCACTCCTCCGCGGTGATCGAGAACATCGCGGAATCACGGAGCAGGCCGTCCTCACCCGGTGCCCACGACCGGGACCAGTTCCGCAGCACTCCCTCGAACCGTGCCCCCACTTTCTCGATCGCCGCCCGTGAGCGGCCGTTGCGCGCGTCCGTCTTCAAGTCGACGCGCGCGACACCCCAGTTGTCGAAGGCGTGCCGGAACAGCAGGAACTTGGCCTCGGTGTTCAGCCCCGTGCCCTGGGCCGAGGCCGCCAGCCAGGTGAAACCGACCTCGATCGCGCCGAGACCGTCACCGCCTGGCCAGGGGCGCGGATCCCAGTAGGCGGTGGCACCCACGGCCCGCCCCGACGACGTCTCCACCTGCGCGTACGGAGCCAGCTTCCCGGCGGCGGCACGAGCGAGCTGCATGTCGATGTACCCCTCGACCTCGGCCGCCCGCGGCACCCAGGTGAACGCATACGGAGCCCGGTCCTCCTCGGCCGCCACCGCCAGGTCCGCGGCATGGCGCTGGTCCAGGGGCTCCAGGCGCACCAGCGACCCCTCGAGAACCGGGCCCTCGAGCGTGAAACCCACTGGTCATCCCTCCGTGCCGGTGTGCTGGGCGAGTTGTGCGGCGAGGAAGTCCAGCAGGGCGGAGTTGAAGGCCCCGGGCTGCTCGGCGCCGGGCAGATGACCCGCCTTCTCGATGACGACCAGGGTGGCATGGGGGACGAGACGGTGGATGGCCTCGGCGTCCGCGACCGGCGTGTAGACGTCGTCCGCCCCGACCAGGATCAGCACCGGTCCCCGTACGGCGGCCAACGTGTCCCGGTAGTCGGGGCGTTCGGCCCGCCCGCGCAGCGCCGCCGCCGCGCCGCGGGGGTCGGTGGCGCGCATCATGCCGAGGACTCGCTCGGCGACGTCCGGCATCGCGGTGACGTTGTACGGGGCGAGCATCTTGTCGATCACCTCGCCCGCGTAGCCGTCCATCCCCTCGGCGAGGAGCCGGTCGGCCAGCCGGTTGCGGAACTCCCGGCCCTCATCGGTTTCGGCGGGGGCGGAGGTGTCGGACAGGACGAGGGCGTGCACCCGCCGCGGGTGACGGCGCTGGAACTCCATGGCGATCTGACCGCCCATGGACACACCGCCGACCACCGCTCGCCCGATGCCCAGGTGGTCGAGGAGCGCGGCGAGGTCGTCGGCGAAGTCGGAGAGGAGGACCTTGCCGGGGGTGACGCTGCTGCGGCCGTACCCGCGCAGGTCAGGGGTGATGACCCGGTATCCGGCTGCGATCAGCGCCTCGGCCTGGGGCGCCCACAGGGTGCGGTCGAAGGGGTGCCCGTGGATCAGCAGGACCGGCAGCCCGGTCGAGGGCCCGAGATCGTCGTAGTGGAGGGTGGCGCCACGCAGGGCTGTGGCGTTCAGGTCAGGCACACTGACTCCATGATCGGCAGGTCGGCATACGAGCTGTTCCAGCGTCAGCCCATGGCAGCGTAGACCTTGCCCCTGGGGGCAAGGTCAACTCTCCGTACGCGTTATTCCGGATCGGTGTCTTCGTTGAAATCGCCCAGGTGCACGGGCTGTCGGTCGAGGGCGCCGACGGCCAGGGCATCGGGCAGCAGATCTGCCATCCTCTTCGGCCGTACGGTCTCCGCGGTGATGGCCAGTTCGGCCGTGGACCACCAGTGATGCCCGTAACGGGCCTCCTCCGTCCGGATGTTGATCGCGCGAGCCTCGTCCGGTGTGACGCGGGCGAGACGGTATTCCTCGTACTGGTCGAAGACTCGGCCGTCGACTCCGAAGATCGCCTGCCGGGTCCAGACGACGGGGCTCAACCGTCCCGTGGACAGGGACAGCGCCGTCTCCTCCCAGACCTCACGCACCGCGGCCTGGAGGTAGTTCTCGCCCTCCTCCACGGCGCCACCCACGGTGAACCACCATCTCGCTCCGGGCCTGCGCGGATCGCGGCCGCACAGCAGCAGCAGACGATCGTCGTCGTCCACGAGGAGAACCCGGGAAGTCCACCGCTTGGTCAGGGCCATGGAGCTACGCCCTGTTCCGTCGTAGATCCCGGCCGGCGCTGAGGGCCGTGGCGGCCAGGAGGCCCAGTGCCGTGCTCTCGGCCAGGGAGCCGGGGCTGACGGCGGTGTGGAGGGCGGCGAGGAGGTTCTGGCTCGCCGCGAGCGTCAGTCCGGTGCCGATGCACAGGAGGGCCGTGGACAGCCGGCGTGTGCTGGGCAGGTGGGCGGTGCGGGAGATGCGGGCGACGAGGATGCACAGGCGGAGTGCGAGGAACCCGAGCGTGAGCCAGTAGGAGGTGACCGCGGCGGCGTCGGCGAAGCCGGTGAGGTGTTCGGTGATGCCGCTCCAGGCCGTCAGGCACAGGGCGACGACCGCGGCGGTCGGGGCGGCCAGGGTGCGGACCGCTGCGGCGGTCAGGCCGCGGAGTGCTGAGCCGCTCAGCGGTGGGAGCGGCGCTGCGAGGGCGATGCCCAGCAGGAGCGGGACGGGCCAGAGGCTGGTCGGGGGGTGGTGGATGTCGGCTGTGAGGGTGGTGGAGGGTTCGGCCGAGCGCAGCAGCAGCGCGGTGGCGGCGGTGAGCGCGAACAGGGCGACGGTCAGCACGCGGCGGGTCTGTCCGCTGGACGTCTCGGGCCAGTCGCCGGGGTGGAGCCACAGCCGTGCGGCTCCGGCGAGGGTGTCGGGCCAGCAGCGGATGCCGGCTGCGGACACCTCGTGGTGGATGTCCTCGCCCCATCGCTCGCGTACGGCGGGTGGGTAGAGCCGGGTCAGGAGCGTGGCCGCGTTCATGCCGGGGTGATGCCGAGCGCGCGCAGGCCGGCGGCGGAGATGCGGGCCAACTGTTCGAGCTCGGCGCGCAGTTGGTCGCGGCCCGGGTCGGTGATGCGCATGGTGCGGTGGCGTTCCCGGGTCTCGGGCGCCTCGTCCGCGGGCTGGATCAGCCCGCGTCCCTCCAGGCGGGACAGCGCGCCGTAGAGGCTGCCGGGGCCGAGTCTGCGGCCGGTGAGTTCTTCGATCGCGGTGTTGATGGCGTATCCGTGCCGCGGGCCGTCCGCGAGGACGGTGAGCACGAGCATCTGGGCGTCGTTGCTGTGCATGAGCCTCCTTCCTCCGGTCTGCATACTACGAACCGCGATACTACTTGTCACGTAGTACGAGACGCGTACCGTGACCGCCTCTAGGGGCGACGGAGCCTGAGGGCCAGGAAGTGCGGCCGGCGGTGGGTCTTCTCGTAGCGACGCGGATCGGCCTGCCGTGCAGACTCCTGCGCGCGCGGCTCCTCCAGAGCCTCCAGGACGAACCCGGCCGCCAAGAGCTCACCGAGGAACTGCTCCAGCGTCATCCGCCAGTAGCTCAGGGCGAAACCGTCGCCGAAAGGCAGTTCCACGCGTTCGTGAGCGAAGTAGGAGCCGCCGAAGTAGCCCCAGTCGCCGGTGGGATGGGTCGTGGACACGGGCAGGGTGCCGCCCGGCCGCAGGACGCGCCGGATCTCGGCGAGGAGTTGTGGGCGCGCGTCGATGTGGTGGTACACGAGTGCCATGACGACCAGGTCGAACGACTGGTCCGCCAGAAAGGCCGCCGGCTCCTCCAGGTCGTGACGGTGCAGGACGGCATCGGCCCCGATCCGCTCCCGCGCGCGGTGCAGGAGGGTCTCGCTCCCGTCCACGCCCACGACCTGAGCGGCTCCCCGGTCCAGGAATTCCGCGAGGTAGTGGCCGGCCCCACACCCGAGGTCCAGGACCCGGAGTCCGGTCACCTCACCGGCGAGCCTCAGCATGGCCGGCCGGTCCGTATGCGCGTGGTACGTGCTGTCCGTGGCCTGCGACGCGAACTGTTCGCCCATCTCACCGTGGTACGCGGTCCCGGCTGTCATCCGGGCATTCTCGCAACGTCCCTGGGCGGTAGGGTGCCCAGCGACGGCGACGCGCCGCATGGTGGCTGGGAAGCAGCGGTGGCACGGCGGCAGGGCTCGTCACGTCCGTGAACGCGGAGGCGCTGTGGGGATGAATCAGCCGGTGTCCGGAGAGCGGGGGGCGGATCAGCCGTCGGTCCGGATGGGGCCGTGGCGGTTCGTGGTCTGGTTCGGCACGGTCAGCCTGCTCGCCGATGTCGTCTACGAGGGCGCCCGTTCGATCACCGGCCCGCTGCTGGCCTCGCTGGGCGCGTCCGCCCTCGTCGTCGGAGTGGTCACCGGCGCCGGTGAGGCCGCGGCGCTGGGCTTGCGGCTGGTGTCCGGGCCGATGGCCGACCGGACCCGCCGCTTCTGGGGACTGGCGATCGCCGGATACGCCCTGACGGTCGCCTCGGTCCCGCTGCTGGGCGTGGCCGGGGTGCTGTGGGCCGCGTGCGTGCTGGTGATCGCCGAGCGGGTCGGCAAGGCGGTGCGCTCACCGGCGAAGGACACGCTGTTGTCGCATGCCACCGCCGCCACCGGGCGGGGCCGCGGCTTCGCCGTCCACGAGGCGATGGACCAGATCGGCGCCCTGGTCGGCCCGCTGCTGGTGGCGGGCGTGCTCGCGCTGACCGGGAACGACTACGGCCCCGCGCTCGGTGTGCTCGCCGTCCCCGGCATCGCCGTACTCCTGCTGCTGTTCCGGCTGCGGGCCCGGGTGCCGGACCCGGAGGCCTACGAGCGCGAGATGACGGCCGCGGCGCCCAGGACACCGGCCGGGCGGGAGGGGCGGCTGCCGAGGGCGTTCTGGACCTACGCCGCCTTCACCGCGGCCACCACGACCGGCTTCGCCACCTTCGGCGTGCTCTCCTACCACCTCGTCCAGCGCCATCTGCTGTCCACCGCGTGGGTGCCGGTGCTGTACGCGGCGGCGATGGCCGTGGACGCGGTCGCCGCGCTGGCCACCGGCTGGCTGTACGACCGGCTCGGCCCCCGCGTGCTGATCGCCCTGCCCGTCCTCGCGGCGGGCGTGGTGGCGCTGGCGTTCACCGACACGGTCGCCGTCGCGGTGCTCGGGTCCCTCGTGTGGGGCGCGGCCATGGGCATCCAGGAGTCGACCCTGCGCGCGACGGTCGCGGACCTGGTGCCCAGCGGGCGGCGGGCGACCGCGTACGGACTCTTCGCGGGCGTCGTCGGCGCGGCGAGCCTGGCCGGCGGCGCGCTGACCGGCGGGCTGTACGGCTACTCGATCCCCGCGCTGATCACGGTGGTGGTCGCGATCCAGGCCCTGTCCGTGGTGTTGCTGCTGGTCACCTGGGCCGACGGCCGCTGACACAAGGGCCGCCCGCGGGCGGGATGCGAATGCCGAGGCAGCGGGGCGGTGCACCGTTGCTCTGCCGTCGGAGCACCTGCCGCCCACGGCCCCGGTTGGTTGCCGCCGCGGTCGTCCGGCAGGAGACTGCTGGTATCCGGCGACGGGGCGCGCCGCCGGCCGCACCGACACGGTGCCGATGGCCTCTACCCGCTGACCATGCTCACGTCCGAGGAGGTCAGGGTCATGCCCCGGATCACCGTCGACATCGACGCCACCGCTTCCTCCACCATCCGGACGTCCGAGGACGGCGCCTCCGGCCGCCTCACCTCGACGGGCTGGCCGGTCGGACACGGACGGATCCCGGACACCCTCGACGCCGACGGGTCGCCCCTGGACGCCCTGGTACTGATGCCCGAACCAGCCCTGGCCGGCGCCACCGTGCCCGCATGGCCGCTGGGCGTCCTGCATCGCCTCGTGAACCAGGCCGTGCCCGCCGCCCCCGTGCTGCTGTGCGTGGCCGAGGACCCTTCCTTCATCGGCCTCGTCGACACCGGCGACCTGCCCCGCTGGCATGCCGAGGGCGACGCCTGGGCCGCCGTGCTGGCCCGCCTGCAGCACCTGGACGCGGGCGAGGTCACCGACTGCGGCAGCCGTGCCGAGGCCGAACACCTGATCAGCACCGCCCATCACGCCTACGAGCGGCTCACGGGATGCCTCGAGTGAAGGAGGACCGGGTACGGAGGACCGGGTACGGCCGGGTGGCCGGGACACCGCCCGGCAACGGGTCCGTCAAGATTCAGCCAAGCGCCGCACAGGGGACCCTTAGGTAAGGCACACCTAACCTATGCTGAGCTGGTCCCCAGGCAGCCCGCCCCCACCGGGTCGCCACCTGAGCACGACCCGGAGTTCTCCCCATGTCCAGCGGCAACATCGCCCTGCTCGGCGCCATCGCGGGCTTCACCATCTACCTCGGCCTTCCGCTCGGCCGGCTGCGCACCCCGACGCCCCGCCTGAAGGCCGGGCTGAACGCCGTCGCCATCGGCATCCTGGTCTTCCTCGTCTGGGACGTCCTCACCCACGCCTGGGAACCGGTCGACGCGGCGCTGAGCGACCACCAGTGGGCGACGGTCGCCTCCGGGGGACTGGTCCTCGCGGCCGGACTCACCGTCGGACTCGCCGGGCTGGTGTACTACGACGCCTGGACCGCCCGCCGCCGGGCAGCCGCCGAGCGTCCCGCCGGTCCCGGCGCCGCCGCGGCGACGGAGCTGGCGCCGGCCCCCCGCAGCCAGGCGGCCTCCCTCGCCCTGATGATCGCGACCGGCATCGGCCTGCACAACTTCGCCGAGGGCCTGGCCATCGGCAACTCGGCCGCCAAGGGCGAACTCTCCCTCGCCGTGCTGCTCATCATCGGCTTCGGCCTGCACAACGCCACCGAGGGCTTCGGCATCGTCGCGCCGCTCGCCGCCGAGGGCGAACGCCCCACCTGGCCCACCCTCTTCCGGCTCGGTCTGATCGGCGGCGGACCCACCTTCCTCGGCACCCTCGTCGGCCAGCACCTCGTGAACGACACTCTCTCCATCGCCTTCCTCGGCCTGGCCGCCGGCTCCATCCTGTACGTCGTGATCGAACTGCTCGCCGTGGCCCGCAAGGCCCAGCTGAAGACGCTCACCACCTGGTGCGTCCTCCTCGGTCTGCTCCTCGGCTTCGCCACGGACGCAGTGGTCACCGCCGCCGGAGCCTGAGCGTCTCCGGCCGACGGGCCCCTCGCGGCGGGGCGTCAGTCGTGCGGCGGCAGGTGGCCGATCTGGTGGTCGGCGATGTTCAGCGCCTCGTCGACCAGGCGGCGCAGATGTCCGTGCCGCAGGGCGTACACGACCCGGCGCCCCTCCTTCCGGGTGGTCACGAGCCCGGCCAGACGCAGCCGGGCCAGATGCTGGCTGACCGACGTCCGCGCGGCGTCGGTCGCCTGCGTCAGCGTCGTGACGTCGGCCTCGCCCTCGCCGAGCCGCCGCAGCAGCGCCAGCCGGGTGCGGTCGGCGAGCAGGCCGAGCACCTCCACGGCGACCGCGAGGCGTTCGCCGTCGTCCGCCTGTTGCGAGGGGTGCGCACCTGACAGATGCATGCGTGCGTTCATGTGCACATAATGGGGGGAGCGCAGTACCGACGTCCACCGACGTCCACCGACGTCCACCTTCGGCCAGCCCGCCGTCCGTGAAAGGTGCACCGTGAACGAGCAGACGCACACCCATGAGCCGCACGGGCACCACCACGGCGGCCACGGACACGGTCATGGTCACGGGCATGATCATGATCAAAGCCGCGGAGGCGGGCGGTGGTCGGAAGTCCGGCACCGGCTCGCTCACCTGGTCACTCCGCACAGCCACGAGGCGCTGGACAAGGTGGACCCGGCGATGGAGACCTCCCGCGAGGGGATGCGCACGCTGTGGCTGTCGCTCACCGCCCTGGGGGCGACCACCGTCGTGCAGGCGGTGATCGTGGCCGTATCGGGGTCGGTCGCGCTGCTGGGCGACACCATCCACAACGCGGCCGACGCGCTCACCGCCGTGCCTCTCGGCATCGCGTTCCTGCTCGGGCGGCGGGCGGCCAACCGCCGCTACACCTACGGATACGGTCGCGCCGAGGACCTGGCCGGCATCGCCGTCGTGCTGACCATCGCCGCCTCCTCCGCGCTGGCCGCCCACGAGGCCGTCGACCGTCTGCTGCACCCTCGCGACGTCAGCCATCTGTGGGCCGTCGCCCTCGCCGCGCTGGCCGGGTTCGCCGGCAACGAATGGGTGGCCCGCTACCGCATCCGCACCGGCCGCAGGATCGGCTCGGCCGCGCTGGTCGCCGATGGCCTGCACGCCCGCACCGACGGCTTCACCTCCCTCGCCGTCCTGCTCGGCGCCGGCGGCGCCGCCCTCGGCCTGCGCTGGGCCGACCCGGCCGTCGGGCTGCTGATCACCGCCGCGATCCTCATGGTGCTCAAGGACGCCGCCCGCGAGGTCTGCCGGCGCCTGATGGACTCCGTCGACCCCGCCCTGATCGACCGCGCGGAGCGGGCCCTGCACACCGTCGAGGGCGTCGAACACGTCGGCTCGGTGCGGATGCGCTGGATCGGCCACTGCCTGCGCGCCGAGACCGACATCGTCGTCGACCCGCGGCTGAGCGTCGCCCGGGCCCACGCCATCGCTGTCGAAGCCGAACACGCCCTGATCCATGCGGTGCCCCGGCTGACTGCCGCCACCGTGCACACCGACCCGCACCCCACGCCCGGCAGCGGCGATCCGCACGCGGCCCTCAGCCATCACGCCACCCGCTGACGCCCCGCACGTCGATCACCAGGGCGGACATGACCGACCAGAAGGACCACGGAGAGGACCGCTACGACCGGGCGCGCAGCGACGAGCCCGGGGCGCACTCGGGCGCCGAGAGCCAGGCCCGGGAGCGATCCGTGCCGGGTACGGCGAGCGCCGAGGAGGGCTACCTGCCCGAGCACGGTACGACGGCGGGCAACCCACTCGAAGGCGTCGAGGCCACCGAACGCACCAGGGACGAGCCGGACGACGACGGCGGGAGCGGCCGCCGTCGCCAGGCACCGTGACAGAGGTGGGCCACCCTCTGTCCAAGCGAGCGTCTAGCCGCACGTCAGCGTCGGCATCGCCCAGTCGCCGTGGTCGTTTCCGTTGCCGTCGCCGGCGTCACCGACCTTGAGGTCGATCACCTGGGCGCCGCTGACATCGACGTCGATCGGCTGCGCGGCCTGTCCGCCGCGCAGCGTCGGCGTGGTGACGAGGGTCTTGCCGTCGGCGATCACGGAGAACGTCACCGTTCCCGCCCCACCCGTCTCGTCGTCCACACCGACGTCCGCCGTGAACCGCGAGCACTTTCCGGCGAGGTAGAGCTCGACGTCGCTGACCGAGTTGGTGCCCAGGCCCTTGGCGTGACGGACTCCGGCGATGCTGATCGGACGGCCGTCCCCGGCCGCCTGCTCGCCGACGCTGGTGTCGCGCTCGACCGGCCCCCACCCGTTGGTGGACGACAGGAACGGCAGGTCGCTCACCGCGTTCCTCCCGGCCGGCGGAGCCGGTGGGATCCCGCCGACGACGCGCTCGTCAGCGCCGACGGCCTGCCGTCCGTTCTGCACGTAGTGCACGGTGGCGGTGAGTGCCGACGCGGAGGGCAGTTTCCCGGCCGGCGGCTGGACCTTCCAGGTGAAGGTGGCCGAGCCGCCGGGGTGCACGCGCTTGACCGAGGTGGGGCTCGTGGCACTCACGCTCCAGCCGTCGGGCGCGGCGAGCGATGCCGTCAGCCGGGAGGCGGCCGGTCGGTCCTTCGGCACCCGCACCGTCGCCTCGGCCGTGAAGGCCTGTGCCGATCGAGCGGAGTCCGGCACGTCCAGGGTGACGTCCGCTCCCGGACGCTTCGGCATCGCGTACGTGCGGTGGTCGTAGCGGGGGCTGTCGTTCTGCGCGACACGCAGGGA